>JAGVLW010000112.1 GCA_020054105.1 Alphaproteobacteria bacterium
CGATCTCGATGCGCGCCAGGCGGTGGCCGTCGGTGGCGACCGCGCGCAGCACCTTGCCGTCGCCGGTGCCGGCCGCGTGTAAATAGATACCGTTGAGGTAATAGCGCATCTCCTCGGTGGAAATGGCGAAGCTGGGTTTTTCCGCCAGCGACAGGCACTCGGCCGATTTGAGCGTGAAGTTATGGCCGAGATCGCCTTCCGCCATCACCGGGAAATCCGCCACCGGCAGGCAGCCCAGCGAGAAGCGCGACTGGCCGGAACGGATGGTCATCTTGCCGCCGTCATCGCTGACAGTGCATTCGATCTGCGCGCCTTCGGGCAGCTTGCGCACGATGTCGTAGAACATGTGGGCAGGAATGGTGATCGCGCCGCCTTCGGAGACGCTGGCGGGGATTTTCTCGGCGATCGCCAGATCCATGTCGGTGGCGGTGAGCGTGACTTCCGCGCCTTTGGCCTCAATCTTGACGTTGGAGAGCACCGCGATGGTTCCGCGCTTTTCCACCACCGACTGCACATGGCCAAGGCTTCTTAGCAAATGGGCGCGTTCGATGACAAAATGCATGGCGTTATCGGAGGTCCGTGGTTCGATTCTGGCTACTATAGCAGTCATGATAAGGCTCGCAATAAGATTTGTTAATTTTGCAGGATCTTCGACAGCAATTCCACATCATGCGCGAATTCGGCGTCGCTTGCAATCAATTCATCGACGCGCTTGACGGCGTGCATCACGGTGGTGTGGTCCTTGCCGCCGAAGCGCCGGCCGATTTCCGGCAGGCTTTTGGAAGTCAGCTTCTTGGACAGGTACATGGCGACCTGGCGCGGCCGGGCCACCGAGCGCGAGCGCCGCGCCGAATGCATGTCGGAGACCTTGATGTTGTAATGGCCGGCGACCTGTTTTTGGATGTCGTCGATGGAGCTGCGGCGGTCGTTGGCGCGCAGCAGGTCGCGCAGCACTTCCTGGGTGCTTTCCAGCGTAATCGGCCGGCCGACCAGCGTGGCATGGGCAACGACGCGGTTGAGCGCACCTTCGAGCTCGCGCACGTTCGAGGTGATTTTATGCGCGAGGAATTCGACGACTTTCTGCGGAATCTGCAGCATCTGCATCTGGTCTATTTTGGATTGCAAAATACCCAGCCGCAATTCGTAAGTCGTCGTGTGAATATCGGCGACCAGGCCCCAGCCCAGGCGCGAGCGCACGCGCTCTTCGATGCCTTCGAGGTCGGACGGCGAGCGGTCGCCGGAGATGATGAGCTGCTTGTTCTGGTCGACCAGCGCGTTGAACGTATGGAAAAATTCCTCCTGCGTCGAATCCTTGCCGCTGATGAACTGCACGTCGTCGATCATCAGCACGTCGACCGAGCGGAAATGCTCCTTGAACGCCATCGCCTCCTTGAAGCGCAGGGCCTTGATGAACTGATACATGAATTTTTCCGCCGATAAATAAATGACGCGGCGGCTGGGGTTGTTGTTGCGGATGTGCCAGGCGATGGCGTGCATCAGATGGGTTTTGCCGAGCCCGACGCCGCCATAGAGAAAGAGCGGGTTGCAGCCGGCGACCACCTGCGTCGATTCGGCGACGCGGCGCGCCGCGGCATGCGCCAATTCGTTGGGCTTGCCGACGACGAAATTATCGAACGTATAGCGCGGGTCGAGCGGCGCGCCCATCTGCAAATCGCTGTCGGCGGCTTCGGAGCTTTGCCAGCTTCCGGAGGTGAGCACGGTGGCCGCGGACTCGCTTTCCTTGGCGGCTTCCGGGGCCATGGCGGCGCTTGCGGTGACGATGAATTCCAGATCGTAGCCTTGCGTCTGCGGTTCCTGCTGCCATAAATTGCGGATGTCGTCGCCGTAATGCGAGGTGATCCATTCGCGCATGAAGCGCGTGGGCACGCTGAGTTGCACGGTGGTATCGCTGCTGCCGGCGAAGCGCAGCGGCTTGAGCCAGCTGCGATAGATCGCATCGCCATAGAGGCCTTGCAGTTTCGTGCTGACATTGTTCCAGCCGGTGACCAGCGCGTCAGGCTGCGACCGGTCGATGCGAAGCTTATGCATGGGTTTTTCTCCCGCTTAGACGCGGAAAGGCAGAGCGAAGTGCTGCAGAGGGCATATACTAATCATCCGTTGCGTTATCTGTTATAGACAAATTCGAGACAAGAACCGCCGCCCGCCCTCTCGTGGGGCGGTTAGGGAATGCTTGCGATAGTCAGAAAGAATTTAGAGAGAACTTACGCCGCTAATTTTTTAATACGCGAGGATAACCGGCTCATCTTGCGCGATGCCGTACCCAGCTTCACCACCCCTTTGCTCACGCCTTTCATCAGAACGGGCTGCGCCGTTTTCAGCGCCGCTGCCGCTGCCGACTTATCGCCGGTGGCAATGGCGGCTTCGACCTTCTTGAGGAAAGTCCTGATGCGGCTTTCGCGCTTGCGATTCACCGCCGTCCGGCTTTTTGTCTGCCGAATGCGTTTTTCAGAGGATTTATGGTTAGCCATTGTGCGTCCCGTCTAGCGTAAGCGTTTTGGTTTGGTTGCGTATTCGTTTCGTTACCTGTTCCCTACCATCGATAGGGTTTTTGAAACTAATGATGTTTTTTGTCGCCGTCAAGTGCAATTCGCAGGTCAAAACCATTTTTATGCACAGGCTCGAAACCCTAGGAAAACCGGGGTTTTTAGGCGATAAGGCCGTATGATGCGGCATGAACATGCGGTTTTTATTGCGGCGCTCGCAAGCAGGGTCAAAAATATCGTTTTTTACCGCCCTATTACGGGGGCTATTTTTGGCATCCCGGGCAGAAAAACGTGGAACGCCCCGCCTGGCGGATACTCTGCAGGGGACTGTCACACGCAAAACAAGGCTCACCGCCGCGTCCATAGACATTGAAGCGGTGCTGGAAATAGCCCGCCTCGCCCGAAACATGCACAAAATCGCGCAAGGAGGAACCGCCGGAATCGATGGCGGCAAGCAGCACGCTTCGGATGGTTTTAACCAGGGAGGACGCGTGTTTGGCGGCTTCGCAGGCCGGCGTTTGCGGGTGAATTTTCGCCAGGAAAAGCGCCTCGCTCGCATAGATATTGCCCACACCCACCACCACCGCCTGGTCCATAATAGTGGTTTTGACCGGGGCTCTGCGCGCGGCCAGCTGCCCTTTCAGGTAGGCCGACGAAAAGGCTTTTTCCAACGGCTCCGGGCCGAGATGGGCAAAAAGCGGGTGCGCCGCCAGCTGCGTTTTCTTGCACAATGTCATCAGCCCGAAACGCCGCGCATCGTTATATAGAAGGCATCTGCCGTCGGCTAAATAAAAGGCGGCATGGTCGTGCGCCGAGAATTTTTCCGGCGCTTTTTTTACCACCGAAAACCGCCCGCTCATGCCCAGATGCGCGATCAATACGTCGTTTGAATCGAAGGTGAAAACCAGATATTTCGCGCGCCGGGCGATGGATGTAATCGTCCGGCCCGCCAGTTTTTTCGACAGATCTTCGGGAAAAGGAATGCGCAAATCGGCGCGACGCAGCAGCAGCTTCGTTATTTTCGCGCCGGCAAGCGCCGACTCCAGGCCGGTGCGCACGGTTTCAACTTCGGGTAGTTCGGGCATGGTCCTTCCTTGTCACCTCGAGCATAAGCGAGAGGTCTAATAGATCCCTCGCTTTGCTCGGGATGACATTTTAACGGTATTCTCACTTTCGCGGGCAGTATGATTACTATATATAAGGCGTCATGAAAAACACCACCCATTTCGGTTTCAAGACGGTCGACGAGGCGGACAAGCCGTCGCTGGTGCGCGGCGTGTTCGACGCCGTTGCCGGGCGCTACGATGTGATGAACGATTTGATGAGCGGCGGGCTGCACCGGCTGTGGAAAAACGAGATGGTGTCGTGGCTGAATCCGCAGCCCGGGATGCGTATCCTCGACGTGGCGGGCGGCACCGGCGACATCGCGCTGCGCCTGTTGCAGCGGGCGGATTGTCACGTCACCGTCGCCGACATTAACGGGCAGATGCTGGAGGCCGGGCGCGCCCGCGCCATCGACCGCAACAGGCTGCGCGGCATCGAATGGGTCTGCGCCGATGCCGAAAGCTTGCCCTTCCCCGATAATCATTTCGACGCCTACACCATCGCCTTTGGCATTCGCAACGTCACCCATGTTGAAAATGCGCTCGCCGAAGCGCATCGCGTGCTGAACATCGGCGGCCGGTTTTTGTGCCTGGAATTTTCCAGCGTCGGGCAGCCGCTTTTGCAAAAAATCTACGACGCCTATTCCTTTCACGTCATCCCGCAGATAGGGCAGTGGATCACCGGCGACCGCGAGGCCTACCAATATCTCGTCGAAAGCATCCGCCAATTTCCCGATCAGGAAAATTTCGCGGGCATGATCCGCGCCACCGGTTTCGGCAACGTGCAATATCGCAGCCTGACGCAGGGCGTCGTCGCCATTCATTCGGCGCGAAAAATATGATCCGCACGCTGCGCAACACGCGAAGGCTTTGCGGCATTGCCCTGGTGCTGGCGCGCGAGGATGCGCTGTTCATTTTCGACGAGCTGGGCATCGCGCCCGGCATTTCGTTCATTGGCAAATTCTTTCGTGTGCGCCGCTCGCAGAAGCGCAAAGGCGAGCGGCTGGCGCTCGCGCTGGAGCGGCTGGGGCCGACATTCATCAAGCTGGGTCAGGCTTTGTCCACGCGCTCCGATCTCATCGGCGATCAGTTCGCCGACGACCTTGCCGGGCTGCGCGACCGCCTCCCCGCCTTCCCCACTTCTATCGCCAGGACCATCGTCGAGGAAGAATTGCAAGCGCCCATCGCCTCGCTGTTTAGCGCGTTCGAAGACGTGCCGGTTGCCGCCGCCTCCATCGCGCAGGTGCATAAAGCCACCACCAAAGACGGCAAGGACGTCGCCGTAAAAATCCTGCGGCCGGGGATCGAAGAAGCGTTTGCGCGCGACCTCGACCTGTTTTTCTGGATCGCCGAAATGCTGGAGGACCGCCTGCAAGGGATGCGCCGGCTCAAGCCGCTGGAAGTGGTCAAAACCTTCAAGGAGTCGGTGTTTTTCGAGCTGGATCTGCGCTTCGAGGCCGCCGCCGCCAACGAGATGGCGGCCAACGTCGCCAGGCACGAGCCGGGCCTGCGCATCCCCGAAATCCACTGGCCGCTGACCTCGCGGCGCGTGCTGACGCTGGCCTGGGTCGACGGCATCGCCCTGGGCGATATCGCCGCCATCCGCGCCAGCGGTTTCGACGCCGACATGATTCTGACGAAAGCCGCGCAAAGCTTATTTTCGCAAGTCTTCAAGGACGGATTTTTTCATGCCGATCTGCATCCGGGGAATTTATTCCTGGATAAAAACGGCGACCTGGTGGCGGTGGATTTCGGCATCATGGGCCGGCTCGACATGAAGTCGCGGCTGTACATCGCGCAGATATTGCACGGCTTCCTGACCGAGGATTACCGCCACGTCGCGCAGGTGCATTTCGACGCCGGCTATGTGCCGGCCGATAAGTCCATCGATGCATTCACCCAGGCCTGCATGGCGGTGGCGCGGCCGATCATGGGCAAGCCGCTCAATGAAATCTCGGTGGCAAAACTACTCGGGCAGATGTTCAAAATCGCCGCCGAATTCGAGATGGAAACGCAGCCGCAATTGCTGCTCATGCAAAAAACCCTGATGGTGACCGAAGGCGTCGGCCGCATGCTCAATCCCAATTTGAACATGTGGGAGCTGGCGCGGCCGATGATCGAACGCTGGGCGAACGAGCAATTCGGCATGGGCGCGAAACTTAAAGACACCGCCCGCCAGGGCTACGACCTCGCCAAAAAATTCCCGGCGATGCTGGGCAAAATCGACGGCGCCTTGTCGCTGCTGGGCGACCCGAAAGGCCTAAGGCTGCATCCGCACACCCTGGCGCGGATCCGCGCCGACCGCCGCGCTAATCAGCGCCCGTGGCTGCTGCTTGGCTGGGTGGCGCTTGGCGCGGCGATTATTTTGGCGGTGTGGTTTTCGATTCGCTGAAGGCGAAAATACCGGCAAGCCGGCCGCGATAGCGGTTGAGTTTTTTCCGGTTGAATTGCAGCGTATAGAAGCCGGCGCGCAGGCTGTAAAGCAGACGCAGTTTCGTCGCCAATTTTTTCGATGCCTTGCCGCCGCGATATTTCTCTTCGAGATAAAGCCGCGACCAGATCATATGCTGCTGCTTGAAAAAATCGGCGGCCGGTTTGGCCTGCCCGCTGGAGGCGCCCATGAGATGCGCCACCCTGGCAGCGGGCGCGTAAACCAGCCCGTGCCCAGCTTTGCGTGCGTGCAGGCATAAATCGTCGTCTTCGTAAAACAGGAAAATAGCCGGATCGAAAAACCCCATTTTCTTGCCCAGTTCCATGTTGAGCAGCATCGCCGCGCCGGAAACATAATCGGCGCAGCAATCGCCCTGCGGCAACGTAAATATACCGGCGGATTTCTCGCGCGCGAACACGCTGCGCTTGAAGCTGTGATGCAGCCGCCCATTCTCATCGTACAAGGCCGGGGCGACGATCGCCGCATCGGGATATTCGCCGGCCGCGCGCAGCAGCTCGGGCAACGCCCCCTGCCCCAGCGCCGCGTCGGGATTGATGAGCAGCGCATAGGGCGTCTGCACTATTTTCAATGCCAGGTTATTGGCGCGGCCGAAGCCGTCGTTTCTGGGGTTTTCGATGAGTTCGACCGTGGGAAAATCGCGCCGGACAAGGTCGCATGTCTCGTCGTGGCTGCAATTATCGACGACGATGATCCTGGCGATCTCAGGCGCTTCCAGCAGGGGTCTCAGCGCCCAGCCGATCACCTTCGCGCTGTTATAGGCGACTAAAATGGCGGTGACGGGAGCAGTTTGCGGCATTGAGCGGAACATTATTATTTGTTATAATGGTGCGCATGAAACGCGCCATCCTTGTTATCGCAACGCTGCTTGCTTGTCCACCCGCCGCTGTTGCCGCCAGCGAGCAGCAGGTGGCGATGCTTGCCAGGCTGTCCGACGCCGAGCAATCCTACCACGAGAAAATCTTCGATTACGCGATGGAAACGGTCAAGCCCGGCGAGAGCTATACATGGGAAAGCTACGGCGGCAAAGGCATCATCGCCATCGGCGAGCGGTTCGTCAGCAAATCCAAATCCACCTGCCGGAGCTTCACCGAAAGCTTCACCGCCGGCGGCGCGCAAGGCAGCTACGAAGCCATCGCCTGCAAACGCACGGGTAAAGAAGGCTGGTGCACGCTCAAGAAAACCGACGCGCTGACCTGCGCCATGGAAAGAACATCGGTGATCGCCACCGGCGTTCCCGGCGTCAATATCCCCAAGGGCAATGTCGATCTGGGCAAGCCGGCGGGAGGCGTAGGCAGCGTCGGCGCGCCCGACGTTACCGTGAACGGGCCCGACGTGGCCATGCCCTCGCAGAAGGAAGCCGGCACCAGCTATGCCGATACCGTCACCGGCACGGCCGGCAACGCCGCCGGCCCCGCCACCGGCGGCGCCATAAGATGGTTCAACGATACGTTCAGATAGACCGGCTAATGCGTATTAGCGTAACCGTGCCGCCCCTAACGTCTCATCTAACATTTGGCGCAGGGTGTTTGTATCCATAGTAAAACCGCCACGTTCCTCCATAGGAACACCGGGTTTCATCGCCTTGATAAGCGGTCCAGCTTCCTCATCGTCTCTTCGTTGTCTGGCTACGTTGCGCTTGATGCGCTCCGCACTTATGTAGGTATATATCGCTTCAGCTTTTATGCTTGGCTTAAAACCCATTTCTCTTAACAGCCCTTTTTTTTCGATCTCTTGTAAAAATTTTAAAACATTCACCGCGACTCCCGGATGATCAGTGTCGATATATTGGCATAATTCCCGGGCACCTTCGTCTTCGCTCAGGAAAACCCATTTTGACGGATTATATTGCTGAATGTAGCTACTGACCGAAACTTCCCCGCGGTCTTCGACACGCAAATCTCGATAATTGCTTCTGTATGTGGCTTGGAATCGGGGATTGAACGCGCGCATGATACGGGCCAAGGGAGGATCGGATGCATGAATTTCATGCATAGTTTCCAGAATGCGGCGGCTGGCCGCAAGCGGCTGAATGCGCACTCCCCACCATCCTTTCACGGCAGGGTCGACGAATTCCTCATGGGGCGTCGGCCATGGATAAACTCCCATTTGGTCGCGGGGGATTTTTTTTAGATCTTTTTCATCATCCGTCATTCTTCTTTTTCCATAGGGATGATTGCTGGTGCCATCCGGCAAGCAGTTGGTGAATTCTTCAAAAATGACGTCGGTAAGCACCACGTCCATGGAATGATGCGGTAAATGGTACAGAATATCCCTGAATTTGGTTAAAGGCGCATGACGCTTGCCATATTCCGGATGCCGCCGCGCCGCCAGCGCCTTTTCCGTCAGCCATTGCTCGGGAATGTCGCAGGAAAGCAATTCGAGCGCGCAAGTGTCGGGCAGAATGGTGATCTTGGCGGGCGGTTTTTTGGCCGTTCTGCTCATAAAAATGTTTTTGCTTTTTCCATAATCCGGTCGAACATGTCCGGCGTCAGCCTGCCGGTATTGATATTATAGCGCGAGCAATGATAGCTATTCAACAATTTGATATTATTAGACAGTGAGTGAACTGACCCATGCGTAAACTTAGCATATCCCGCCTTCAAACCACAGGCTTTAAGCACCGCGTTATGGGAAATCAGGCCGAGCGATAAAACGACCTTCACGCTTTGCATCATGCCCATCTCGCTTTTCAAAAAACCGTTGCATTGCTTGATCTCCGACGGCTCCGGTTTATTCTCCGGCGGCACGCAGCGCACGGCATTGGTGATGCGGCAATTCACCAGCGTCAGCCCATCGTCGGCGCGCGCCTGATAATCGCCCTTGGCAAACCCGTATTTCAATAGGGCGTTATAGAGGATGATGCCCGCGTAATCGCCGGTGAACGGGCGGCCGCTGGCATTGGCGCCTTTGAGGCCCGGCGCCAGCCCGACCACCAGCAATCGCGCGTCCAGCCCGCCGAACGACGGCACCGGCGCGTTGAAAAACTGCGGGTATTGCCGGCGGTTTTGCTCACGAAACGCGGCAAGCCGTGGACAAAGGGGACAATTTGGCGATGGGGTGGTGCTCATATTCAGCGCCATATTGCGGGCGCTAAATCACTCTTGTCAACGCTAACGACACTTCCTGCGGGAAAGATAATGTGATTATTTCATAAAAAAGCAATTTAACCCTTGAAAGCACCCCGCAGCCTACTATATCACAGTGCGCTAAACTTATTCCGGCGGCCAAGGCCGCTTGTATGGAAGTTTCAACAAAAAAGTAAGGAGTCATTATGAATATCAAACCATTAGGCGACCGCCTGGTTGTAGAACGCATCGAGCAGGAAACCACCACCTCGGGCGGCATCATCATCCCCGACACCGTCAAGGAAAAACCCAAACAGGGTAAAGTACTGGCCGTCGGCCCCGGCGCCAAAGACGAAAACGGCAAGCGCCTGCCGGTCGACGTGGAAGTCGGCGACGTCGTGCTGTTCACCCAATGGTCGGGCAGCGAAATCAAACTCGATGGCAAGGAATATCTGGTCCTCAAGGAATCGGATGTCATCGGTATCATTGAAGGCAGCAAGTCTTCTAAGAAAGCTGCTTAAGATTCGTGAATCGTGCCTCGTGGCTAGTGGCTCGCAAGAATAATTCGAGTCACAAATCACGAGTCACGAGTCACTCTTTAACCACATTTTCAACAAGGAGAATGACTCATGTCTGCTAAAGAACTCAAATACGGCTCGGACGCCCGCGACCAGGTGTTGCAAGGCGCGCAGAAGCTGGCCAATGCCGTAAAAGTGACGCTGGGGCCCCGCGGCCGTAACGTCATCATCGACAAATCCTACGGCGCGCCGCGCATCACCAAGGACGGCGTAACGGTTGCCAAGGAAATCAGCCTGCAGAATAAATTCCAGAACATGGGCGCGCAGATGCTGCGCGAAGTCGCCAGCAAGTCGGCGGACATGGCCGGAGACGGCACCACCACCGCCACCGTTCTGGCCCAGGCGATTTTCACCGAAGGCAGCAAAGCCGTTGCCGCCGGCCTCAACCCGATGGATTTGAAGCGCGGCATCGACCTGGCGGTTGAGCATGTCGTCGCCGAGATCAAAAAGAAAAGCAAGCCGGTCGGCTCGAAAGCGGAATGGGCGCAAGTCGCCACCATCTCCGCCAACGGCGACAAGGAAGTCGGCGAAAAAATCGCCGAAGCCATGGAGAAAGTCGGCAAGGAAGGCGTCATCACCGTCGAGGAAGCCAAAGGCCTCGAATTCGAATTGGAGACCGTCGAGGGCATGCAGTTCGACCGCGGCTATTTGTCGCCGTATTTCGTGACCAACGCCGAAAAGATGGTAGTGGAACTTGAAAACCCCTACATCCTGATTTTCGAGAAAAAACTCGGCGCGCTGCAGCCGATGCTGCCGCTGCTCGAAGCTGTTGTCCAACAACAGCGCCCGCTGCTCATCATCGCCGAAGACGTCGAAGGCGAAGCATTGGCAACGCTGGTTGTCAACAAGCTGCGCGGTGGCCTCAAAGTGGCTGCTGTCAAGGCTCCCGGCTTCGGCGATCGCCGTAAATCGATGCTCGACGACATCGCCATCCTAAGCGGCGGCGAAGTCATCAGCGAAGATCTCGGCATCAAGCTCGAAACCGTCACCATCAAAAGCCTGGGCCGCGCTAAGCGAGTGGTCATCACCAAAGACGATACCACCATCGTCGACGGCGCCGGCGCCAAGAAAGACATCGAGGCGCGCTGCACCCAGATCCGCGCCCAGGTCGAAGAAACCAGCTCCGATTACGACCGCGAAAAACTCCAGGAACGCCTGGCTAAACTCGCCGGCGGCGTTGCCATACTCAAAGTCGGCGGCTCGTCGGAAGTGGAAGTGAAGGAACGCAAAGACCGCGTCGACGATGCGCTGCACGCTACCCGCGCTGCCGTCGAAGAAGGCATCGTTCCGGGCGGCGGCTCGACGCTGCTTTATTGCTCGCGCAACCTCGATAAGATCAAGACCGATAATGACGACCAGAAAGCCGGCATCAACATCGTGCGCCGCGCGCTTCAGTCGCCGCTGCGTCAGATCGTCGAAAACGCCGGTTTGGACGGCGCCGTCGTTGCCGGCAAGCTGCTGGAATCGACCGATACCAATTTCGGTTTCGACGCCCAGAAGCTCGAATATGTCGATCTCATCAAAGCCGGCATCATCGACCCGACCAAAGTAGTTCGCGCTGCCCTGCAGGGCGCCGCTTCGGTTGCCAGCCTGCTGATCACCACCGAGGCTATTATCGCCGACCTGCCGGAAGAAAAACCGGCCAATGCCGGCGCCGGTGGCGGCGGTATGGGTGGAATGGGCGGTATGGGCGGAATGGACTTCTAAGTCTACTCTCCCAAAACCCTAAAAATCTAAGGAAAAGGCGGCTCTCGGGCCGCCTTTTCTGTTTTATGACAGTCCTATACCCCCAGGGCGTATTTATAGCCAACTTACTTTATGTTGGCTATGCCAGCTTAGGCCGAAAGCCAAGCTGGCCGCGCCGTAGGCAGCGTCAAAATGCGATAGCATTTTGTTAGTAGGTTATATTAGTAATTCTGTCACGAAACTTTAACATTCAATTTTGCCGTAATATGGTACAGTGTTAAGGAATGAGACTAGGCCTTACTAACCTGTTCTGAAAACCAAGGATCGCCGCTTGCACAGCACACCAACCTTAGATGCTGAAAAAGCACAAGAAAATAAGGATTTGCCGCAAGCTCATATTGCGCAGGCCGCAGAAGCCGCACCCGCCGATTCCCCTAAAATCGAGCAAATCTCAGCCGAAGCGCTGGCTCAGCAAAAGGAACTAGAGCAACTGCACGCCGAGCGCTTCGAGAAAAAAGGCGCGCGCCGGGCCTTCCACCTCGTCAATTTCCTCGGCCTGCACCAGATCTTCAATAACGTGGCATCGGTCGTCATCACCTATTGGGCGGCAACGACCAGTTTCGCCGATGGGATGAAGGACACGATGGCACATACTCCCGTCGGCAATGGCCTTAGCGCCGTGTTGTCGCTGCCGGGTAAGGCCACGAACGCCATGTTCAAACTGGTGGGCGTCGATCCTAACAAGGCGCTCAATAGCCTCTCCGCGGTAAAACGAGAGGCGGAGCTGGAGTCGCGCGCTTTCAGCAGCCAGCGCAATGCCATCGAAACCGCTTTTATGTGCGTCGCCGGGTTCATCGCGTTGGCGCCGGTATTTTGGCTGGAGCGCAACCGGGCAACGTTTCTCAATACGGTCGATAACTGGCTGCATCCCGGCCGCAGCAAAGCAGAGAAAGAAGCCGCCGCGCTGACAAAAGAAGATGAACCGCGGGAGACGCTGTGGAACTTGCTGCGCGCTCGCATTATCGCGCTGGGTGCGGTATTTGCCATCGATCAATTGCGTACCAATGTCGACAGCATTCTGCGGTATAACCACAAGAGCCAAAAAAAATCAGGAATGTATAAAAACGTCGATTCGGTGTTCGGGTGGGGGCTTGGCGATAAGATCTATGACGCAATGCCCGAAGGACCACGCGGCTGGCTCGCCCGCTTCTTCTCAGGAAGTCTGAAAGGGAAAAATATCTCTCTTGGCGGCATTCAGGATGAGACGCTTGAAGATGTGCTCACAGTCACCAACGCCCCGCAATTTGTGCGCGAGAAGGGCAAGAAAATCGCAGATCTCGGCAAGGAGAAACGCCTTAATCACAAAAACCCGGAATTGACGGAGCGCCTCAAGCATCGGATTGCGGCCATTGACAATGAACTAAAGAGCAGCGGCGAAGGATACAAGGCGGTGGAGCGCGCCGTGTTCGCCGAGCAATCGCGCATGTTCATTACCAAGGAAGTATTTCTTACCACCGTGCTCTCCGCCATTATTTATTTCTCCGCCAAGTCGCCCATTGCCGCCAAGGCATTTGAAAAGATCGGCTTGCAGAAAAAAGGCACGTTCGAGGCGGAGCACGCTAAAATCCAGGAAAGAAAGGCCGCTGCTGCTGCCGGGCAGCCGCAGGACGATGCTTCCGCGATCGCCGAAACCGAGCAGACCGACTGGTCCAAGCGCGAGAAAAACCACCCCAAGGCAAAGGCCGCCGCCCCGGCCGCTTCCTTCCAGAATAAGCTTGCCCAGCACCCCGCCACCGAGGCGGGCGTTTCGCTCTGACAGCGTAGGCTGTTAATTCACAAAAACTTCATAAACAGAGCCGTTCTTTTGTGTTAGCATGGATAGTGGAGAAGTGTACCTATCGCTTCCCTTACTAAGGCAGCTATTCAAATGGTTGAGAAAACAGAAGAATATACACTGCCGGCCCAAACATCCTTGGCGGAACCGAGCCAGGGCGGAGCTTTGCCCGTGGATAGCCCTGAAATAAAGCCGGCGGCTGCCGCCTCTCCCGCAGCCAAAAGCAAGGGCGAAAAATGGTATGACTGGATCGTTTATTCGGGCATCAATTATTGGTTCAATCTTGGCATCTCCCTGATCATCGCCGACGCCGCCACCCACGGCAAAGGCAAAAAGGCGTTGGGCAAAGCCGCGACATTTTTCGGCGGGAAAAACGACAAAGGGCAGCATAACGCGCAGGTCGCCCTCGAGCAGCTCGCGCTCAATAGCGGCGGCTGGCTGCTGCTGGTTCCGATGAAGCTGATGGAAGACCGCAAGCGTTCATTGGTGCATTGGCTGAATGACAAATTCGGCGTGTCGCAAACCGCGCCCGACGGCCATGCGCTCACCGCCGATGAAATCTATATCGAGCAGGAACAGCCTAAGCAAGGCTGGCTTCGCGTCGTCGGCCGGCGCGTACTCGCTTCCGGCTCGACGATGGTGGCCGGCGTCGTGCTCGATTCAGGCTTCCCTAAAACACTCGACCACCCGGTGACGGTGGACGGCAAAGTCAAAACCCAGATCGGCGGCAAAGAACGCTTCACCGATTTCATCGTCGCGCAAAGCAACCGCGCGCTTAACTCGGGCTACATTCCCGGCGGCAGGTCGCTGGCGCAGAAAGAATGGGTGCAGCGTTACCTCGGCCTGGCGGCGCTCGACGTCATCAACACCAAAATCACCGCCGTGGTGATGAAAGTAACCAACGGCGCGAAGAAAATAAAAATGCCCAAGGAGATCGATCCGGGCGATTTGGCGCTGCCGGTCATGGCGGGCATTGGTGTGCCGCCGCCGGCTGAAGATCCGGCTACAGCCGCTTCTTCCATTGCCGCTTCCATCGGCCGCAAAACCATAGAGCCAAAATCCCACCTGACGCATGCGCAAAGGCTTGCGGCGGAACCCTCGCAATCGTTGCAGCAGAACTTATGACCGGTGATGTAACCACGATTGAGCAGACCAACAAGGAAGCGCCGTCGTCCGCTCCCGTTGTCGCCGACAATTCCAAAAAAACCACCGGCGAAAAATATTACGACCGGCTGAAATTCGGCGTCGCCGAAGTAGTGATTCTAGGCGCGACCGCCGCCATCGCCTATGTCGCGCGCTATGGCGATAAGAAATGGGATAGCATCAACGTCTTTAAATGGATCCAGGATGTCTGCGAAGTCGCGTTCAGCCCGCTGAAAAAAATCGGCAAGGACGGCGGCAAGCTGCGGGAAATCGGCACTACCATCGCCGGCGCCGCCGCCAGTACCATGGTGACGTTCCACGGCGGCAATGCCTTTGCGCCCGCCATGAAATGGTTTGAAGACAAAAAGAAATCCATCGTCGATTATTTCAATGCGCGCTCCGGCAAACCCGGAGAGCTTGAGGTCGGCCGCGAACATCTCGAGAAGGCGCCGAAACAAACCTGGGGCGATGTCATCAAGGGTCGCTTTGCCGCATGGGGAATCGTATTTGCCTCTTTCGTTTCGGCTGGCATCCTCGCCGGTAAAGACAAGCACGGCATGGGCCGTTTCGACAAATTCGAAGAGGGGTTCGGCCGCTGGGTGGCGAGCTTTACTAAAGCGGGCAAGGAGTTGCATATCGGCTTGCCGGGCAAAACGGGCATCGCACTGCATCGCGAGCTGGAAGGCGTCGCAAAAAGCAATCGAACCTATCGCTTCGGTAAAATCCTGGCGCTCGATATTTACGCCACTACCGCGGCTATTCTGATATGGAACGCCATCAGCAAAATTTCGGCCAAGAAACGGCAAAATGCCGGCGAATCCTCGCCGGAAAATTCTTTGCCAACGCCTGTCACGGAAACCATGATGGCCGCTTCCGATGAAGCACCTCGGCATCACGCCGACGGTTTAAAACCGAAAGAAGGCGCGCTTTCTTATGCCGCCATGATCCGACAGCAAGATGACGCCGGCAAAGAGCAGGCGATAGCGCATTAACACCGAACCGGGTTGAGCGCATTCTCCCGTTTGCCTAAATTTTCAAAACCCTATATAGTCGGCCGGGTATGAAAAAAACCTGGGCACAACCCTCGCTTTCGCGTGACTTTGCGCTGCTTTCGGCGGCCATATTATTTATCCTTTTCCTGATTTCCGTCTGGATCACCTACGTCACCTACACCAAGCAGACCGAAACCATCGTCTATGATCTCGAAAAGGAAGCGGTGCGCATCGAAAACCTTCTGGAGGCGGAAATCGAGCGGGCAAATTACCTGCTAAACGCCATGGGACAGCAGATCGCCCTGGGCGGCGGCCAGGACCTGGTCAGCATCGCGCGGATGCTCAAGGCGTTCGACAATACCGGCAACATCTATTCGATTTTTTCCTGGATCGGCACCGACCAGAAAATCCTGGTCAGCAGCAATCGCGGCGTGATGGACAAGCCCATCGACATGTCGGATCGCGACTATGTGGCGAAAGCGTTGAACGAGCCGTGGCAGATGCAGATCGGCCGGCCGATCCAGGGCCGCCTCTCCGACCGCTGGGTGATTCCGGTGGCGCTGGGCATCAGCGACAATACCGGCAAAACGCTCGGCATCATCATGCTCAGCCTCGACATCAATACGCTGACCGAACAGATCAGCCAGCTGGTGCGCCGCCAGGGCATCAGCTTCGCCATCATCAGCAAAACCCTGATCCCGCTCACGCAGGTGTCCAACGACAAGGATTTCGTCACTAATAATTTTCCCACCCGCAAGCTGATGGATGTCGATTTCTCGAAAGCCTCCCGCGGGCTGATCGCCAAGGGCGATTTATTCTGGGGCACCGGCAATTACTCCTATTACCAGGTCTCCGCCGACTATCCCTACGTCGTCCTGCTTGGTTACGACGCGCATTACAGCGACCAGGAAGTGCGGATGATCTTATGGTCGCGGCTCATGGAGATATTGACCGTGGCGGTGTTCCTGGTGATGCTGCTATGGATCGTGCGCGTGCGCATCATACGGCCGGTGCTCGGCATGACCGAGCTGCTCTCCGAAGTGTCGAAAGGCAATCCGCACGGCATCATTCCCGATAGCGGCGCCATCGAGATCATCAGCCTGAGCAAGCAGATCAACCGCATCGGCGAATATGTCGCCGAGAATAAGCGCATCGAAAACGAACTGCGCCATAAGATGTTCACGCTCAAGCAGGCGAAGGAAGCGTCGGAGATGCAGATGCGCAGCAAGTCCGAGCATATCGCCTATATCTGCCAGGAGTTGCGCGTGCCGCTCAACAACATCATCGGCTTCGCGCAAGCGCTCAAAGACCAGCTTTATGGGCCGCTGGAAAATCGCAAATACCGCCAGTATGCCGCCGACATTTACAGCTTCGGCAACGCCGTGCTCAGCAGCCTGCTCGACGTGATGACCATGAATAAATCGGAAACCCACTATATCGCACTTGCCGATAAGTCGCTCGTCATCGCCGATTGCCTGCATAAAGCCCTGCGCTTCGTCGCCGACCGCATGCAGTCGCTGGGAATTACCGCCAAGGTGCGCGTCGCCGAAACCATGCCGCGGCTCATCGCCGACGATTTCCGCCTGCAACAGATCCTCACCAATATACTACTGGTGGCGGTCGAGCGCATGCCGGCCGTTGGCCAGGTCGCTGTCGAAGCCGATACGCTGGGCGAGCACCGCGAAAAAGCCGTCGCGATCATTACCGTCACATCGCAAGCCAGCCCAAGCTATAGCCCGGCGGAGCTGGCGCGGCTTGTCGAGCGGATGGCCGCCGGCCCGGCGGAGTCACAATATGGCTCCGGCCATGGCGATACATGGCAAAGCCATGAGATCCAGGATATCCGGCTTGACCTGGCACGGACATTGGTGAAGCTGCATGGCGGCATCATGGATATGCAGGTGTCCGACACGGGACAGGTCACGATCGTCGTCCTCTTCCCCGCCGGCCGACTCAATTATTCCGGCGGCCATGAGTAGTTTTTAAATAGATGCACAGTGGAATGGGCCCCGTGTCAAGCACGGGGCAACTGATTTTCTAAGCGGCAAAGCCGATGATGCCTGGGCCCCGTGTCAAGCACGGGGCATTTGGTTTTGTAACGCTCGCCATGCTCGCTAACAAAACCTAAATGGCTCCGCGGGCTGGGCTCGAACCAGCGACCGATCGATTAACAGTCGATTGCTCTACCACTGAGCTACCGCGGAATATCCGGAAAAATCAGGAGGCGGTTTGTATAGCAAACCTCGTTTTTGATTGCCAGCGATTATTTTATCTTTTTCGCCGGAAATCAGAATCCCTGCGCCGTTACCAGGACCTGGCCCTGCTCGCCGTCGTCGAACGATGCGGCGAATTCATCCGCCGAGTCGCCTTGCGCCAACCGTGATTTTTTTCGGCTATCGAGATTCGCGAATGTCCGGTCGAGCAATGCCATCATCTGGTTATCGCGGCCGTTGGAAGTCGTGCCGCCCAATATGACCGCCACCAGATTATAGCCGTCGCGCTTGACCGACGTCACCAGGTTGAAGCCGGAGGCGCGGATATAGCCGGTCTTGACGCCATCGGCGCCGGGGTAACGCTGCATCACGCGGTTATGCGTCGTGTAATTGACGCCGTTATAGTTGAAATCCTCCAGGCTGAAATAATGGTAATATTCGGGGAAATCGCGCCGCAAGGCGATGGCAAGCCTAGCCTGGTCGTAGGCGGTGCTATGCTGCTTGTCGTCGGGAAGGCCGTTGGCGTTGCGATAAATGGTGTTCTTCATGCCAAGCTCGCGGGCCTTTTGGGTCATGTTCAGGGCGAAATTCCATTCGGTGCCGCCCAATGCCTCCGCCAATACCACCGCCGCATCGTTGGCCGAGCGCACCACCAGGCTCTCGACAGCCGTTTCCAAGGGAATCCGCTCGCCGGCCGAAAGCGCGATGTTGGTCTGCGGCTGGCCGGCCGCCTTGGCCGATACCGGCAGCATCTGATCCACGCGCAGCTTGCCTTTTTTGAGCGCGTCGAAGGCCAGGTAAAGCGTCATCATCTTGGTCAGCGACGCGGGATAGCGGATATTGCCGGCATTTTTTTCATAAAGCACGCGGCCGGTATTCGCATCGACGACCAAAGCCGAGAAACGTTCCTGCGGCCGGCTGGCACGCGATTTTTTGGCGACGGTTTTCTTTGCGGTTTTCTGAACGGATTTGGCTTGAATGGAATTTTTTTGACTGGCGTAGCCGCTGGCGGGCACAGCCGCCAATGCCAACATCATGCCGGACAGTATAATCCAGCGCCCTATGGTTCCGACTCGCATCCGAACTAACTAACCCCTGTTAATACTAACTGTAGATTTTTCTTTCTATTATAAACAAGATACGGTGGTTGTCCAGAAGTGTAAGCACACTCAACGTATTTTAGTGCGCAATAGTAAAGAAATTATGACGCAGAATGTTTTTTGTATCGCCTGGCTGCAAATCGCCATTACTTAAAAAAAATTATATGAAATATATACTGTGCCGTTGTGAAACATATGGAAAAATATGATGAAACCTTGACATTTATGCCATGCAGCATTATTTAGAGGGCACCATAATGTTGCATTGCACACAAGCCCGTTTCCCAACCGATGGAGTATAGAGATGACCCAAGCCAATAAAAAATCCGCCCAGCATGCCTCGGCAAAGCTGGCATCGAACGTCGCTAATAAGGCCGCTAAACATGGTTTGGCCGCCGTGGAATCCACCCGCAGCTCCGCCGAGCACGTGGTGAAAATCGGCAGCAATGCCGTGAAGGAATTCATGAGCAGCAGCGCCAGTGAAGCCCAGAAAGCCCAGGAAAAGGTCTATGAAGTCAGCCGCGAGCAGGCCGAACAATTCGCCAAATCCGCCGATACGCTGACCAAAATGATGTATGACGCCGTCAGCACCACGCGCGACAACGTCGAAACCTGCATCGAATGCGGCAATATGACCGCGGCGATGGCCAAAGACGTCAGCAGCGAGCTGTATGAATATGCCAACAAGGCGTTCACCGACAATGTCGAGCTGTCGAAAGAGTTCTTCGCCTGCCGCACGTTCAACGATGTGTTCGACCTGCAGAATAAACTCTTTCGCAGCTCCATCGACCAGTTCTTCAATGAATCGGTGAAGCTTTCAGGCATGATGTTCGAATATACGACCGAAGCGCTCGAGCCGATCAACGAGCGCGTCGCCCAGGCTACCGAGCAATTCAGCAAAACGCTGGCTGCCTAGTAAGCTTAGCACCTACAAAATAAAAACCCCCGCGGGAAAATTCCTGCGGGGTTTTTTATTTGGGCTAGCGCGGTTTCATTTTATTCCTTGTCACCCCTGCGAAAGCAGGGGTCCTGTAACAAGTTGTTTATTTAGGATTCCTGCTTTCGCAGGGATGACAAAACTGTAAACACTTGAGCCGAAAATGCTCTATCTCTTCTTGGCTTTGGCCTGAGGCTTTGGCTTGGTGGCTTTGACGGGCGGCTTAGCGGCTTTCGCCGGCGTTTTCGACGCCTTGGAAGGTTTAGCGGCCTTGGAAGCTTTGGAACCCTTGGAAGGTTTTTTGGCATCTTCCGCCTCGTCCTCTTCCACTTCTTCCTCGCTATCGTCGATCTCGTCGATGAGCACTTCGTCCACGCTGTCTTTTTCGAGCACGATGTCATCATCCATGGCTTCGTCAGGCTCTATTTCCTCGATCTCCTCGATGGTCTCGATCTCGTCGTCGATTTCTTCGACTTCTTCCTCGCTGCCGCCGATCGGCTCGATATCCTCGAACCCGCCCAAATCGACGCCCTCGATTTCCTTGACGGCCTTGGCGGGCTTGTGCGCGACCTTCTGGCGGGCCTCAGCCTTGGTTTTCTCGATCATGAGCGGTTCGTCGTCATCGACCTCGACCGCCTTGCTGCGGCCGCGGCGCTTGGCCTTGACCGGCGCGTTTATGTCATGCAGGAAGCCGCATTTAGGGCAGTTTGCCGGATTTTTTCCCAGATCGTAAAACCGGACGCCGCAGCTTGGGCATTGCCGTTTTAATCCCCACTGTGTTTTGCTCATTCTATCTCCCCGATGATCCCCATTTCGGTTGGGTTTAGAGGCTGCGATTATTTTTGCAACATAAATCTTAGCGCAGCCAACAATTTACTATTGAAAAAAATCCCATAACGCCCCACATGTACGGTATTCTAATAGAAGGACACGTCATGACGTCATCGCCTAAATCCGAACCCGCCCCCGAAACGGCGCCGCAGGAGCAGCCGCAGGAAGCCCCGCCCTCCCCGGAAACGCGCATCGCCGAACTGGAGGCAGAAGCCGCCAAATACAAGGACCAGTGGATCCGCGCGCTGGCGGAAACCGACAATATCAGAAAACGCGCCGAGCGCGACCAGCAGGAAACCGGCAAATACGCCGTCACCGCCTTTGCCCGCGATATGGTCAGCGTCCTGGAAAACCTCAAGCGCGCCTCGGAAAATATCCCACCGGAGAAACGCGGCGAAGGCGAGCTGCTGCGCACGCTCGGCGAAGGCGTCGACCTCACCTTGCAGGAGCTGCTCGGGATATTTGAAAAATACGGCATCCGCCGCATCGACCCCCTGGGCGAGAAATTCGACCATAATTTCCATCAGGCGGTGGTGCAGGTGGAACGCGGCGACATCGCACCCGGCACGGTCGTGCAGGTGGTGCAGGCGGGCTATGTCATCGGCGACCGGCTGCTTCGGCCGGCGATGGTGGCCGTCTCCAAACAGGGCGAGCCCGAGAAGAAAGTCGATACCTCCGCGTAAGCATATTGCAAAAACATCATTGCTTCGCTAGGTTCAGGCGATATGCAAAACATCTCCGATATTTATTTCAAAGCCGACGACAGCCACCGCTTCCTGCCCTGGCTCATCGGCATCATCACCGCCCTGGCGACGCTGCTGCTCTGCGCCAGCATCACGCTTGGCGGCTGGATTTCCCATACCGGCAGCCGCTACGGCCAGAGCTTCACCGTCAACCTTCCCGCCGGCGATCATGCCACGCCGGAGACCATCGAAAAAATCGAGGCGGCGCTGGAAAAGCATCCGGCGGTACGCGACGTCGCGCGCATCGACGAAGCGCAATTGCGCGACATGCTCAAGCCGTGGCTTGGTAATAACAGCGCAGCGGACGATTTGCCGCTGCCGGTAGTGCTCGACGTTACCTTGAAAGCGGGCACCACCAATACAGCGATCAATTACGAAGCGATGCAAAAAGATCTTTCCGCCATCGCGCCCGAAATCGAGATCGACGCGCATGAGCGTTGGGTCGCCGCGTTTTCCGATTTTTCGGCGGCGGCGCAGTGGGTAATCATGCTGCTGTCTGCTTCATTGGCAACCGCCATGGTGATGATGATCGCCTTTACGTCGCGGGCGTCACTGAAGCTGCATAGCAAGACGGTGCAGTTGCTGCATTCGATCGGCGCCGAAGACCGTTATGTCGCCCGGCAATTCCAAAACGAAGCCATGCGCCTGACCCTTTACGGCGCGCTGGGCGGAAGCGCCGCCGCCGCCGCGGTTTATTTACTCGCCGGGCTGTATCTTTCCTCCCTGCCCTCGGCCGCCATGCCGGTGCTCGCCATCACGCTGGCGCATGTGCAATTGCTGCTGTTTATTCCGCTGGGCTGCGCCGCCGTCGCCTGGCTGGTCGCGCGCCGGTCGGTGCTGAACCTGTTGCAACAGACCTTGTAGATGGTGCGCCTGTTCTCACAAATCGCGATGTGGCTGCTGGTATGCATGGGGCTATGGCTGGCCGGGCTGGGCTGGTTCATCCAGCAGATTCCGACCACGCCGGTCAATGCGCTGCCCAACGCCGATGCGATCGTCGTGCTCACCGGCGCGCGCGGGCGGGTGGAGCACGGGCTGCAATTGCTGGTGCAAAATAAAGGCAAGGCCCTGTTTATCAGCGGCGCCAGGGACGGGGTGACGCTTGCTACGCTGCTGGATAAAATGCCGTCGCAACTGCGCCGGACCATGAGCAGCCGCTACGGCAACAAGCTGCCGATTACGCTGGGCCACGAGGCGGAAAACACCATCGGCAACGCCCGCGAAACCGCGCAATGGCTGTCGCAAAACAATTATCGCAGCGTCCTGCTGGTCACGTCGAACTACCACATGCCGCGCAGCCTCGGCGAATTCCGCGAGGCGCTGGCCGGTATCACTATTACCCCCGCCCCGGTCGTTCCCAGGGATTTCATCCTCGCAGGCGGCATGGAGGATGATAATGACCGCGCCTTGCTGATGTCGGAATACCATAAATTCCTCGCCAGCCAATTGCGCCATGCGTTTCTTTCGGTGACGGCACCGCAATGAACACGCCGCTTATCATCATCCGTTCCTTACTGTTCAATGTGTGTTTCTTCGGCTGGTCGATGCTGTCGGCATTTTTATTTATACCCCTATTCGTCATTTCTTCTAAAACCGCGCAATATGCCGGCCCGCTATGGGCATGGCCCTCGCTGTGGCTCGCCAAAATTTGCTGCGGCATCACCTATGAGATACGCGGCAAGGAGCATATAGCGCCGATGCCGTGCATCTATGCCAGCAAGCACCAGTCGGCCTGGGACACGCTGATTTTTCTGGCGCTGCTGCGGCATCCCGCTTATGTGCTCAAGCGCGAGCTGCTGCGCATTCCGTTTTGGGGCTGGTATTTATGGCGCATGAAAATGATCGCCATCGACCGCTCGGCCAAGGCCAGCAGCATCAAGCATATGCTCAAGCAATCGAAGGCCGCGCTGGCGGATAATCGCTCTATTGTCATTTACCCGGAAGGCACGCGCACTAAGCCGGGCGCAACACCCGTCTACCATCCCGGCGTCGTCGCGCTGTACACCATGCTGAAAGTGCCGGTGGTGCCGGTGGCGCTTAATTCCGGCATGTTCTGGAGCAAAAACGCCTTCCTTAAGCGCCCGGGAAAGATTATCCTCGAGTTTTTACCGCTCCTGCCTGCCGGCATGGATAAGGAGCAATTTCAGCAGACGCTGCAAACCGCCATCGAAACCGCTTCGCAGCGGCTAATGAAAGAAAAACAATGACCCGCCCCTCCGCAAGAAAAGCCGACGAACTCCGCCCCCTCATCATCGAGCCGCGCGTCAGCCGTCATGCCGAGGGCTCCTGCCGTATTCGCTGCGGCCACACGCAAGTATTATGCACGGCCAGCGTCGAAAAAGGCGTGCCGTCTTTCCTGAAGAACAGCGGCAAGGGCTGGATCACCGCCGAATACGGCATGTTGCCGCGCTCGACCCACAGCCGCATGCCGCGCGAGGCCGCCAAGGGCAAGCAGTCGGGCCGCACGCAGGAAATCCAGCGCCTCATCGGCCGCTCCTTGCGCTGCGTGGTCGACCTGGCCAAGCTCGGCGAGCGCCAGATCACCATCGATTGCGACGTTATCGAAGCCGATGGCGGCACGCGCACCGCCGCGATCACCGGCAGCTACGTCGCGCTGCATCTGGCCATCGGCAAGCTCCTCAAAGACGGCGAGCTGAAATCCTCGCCGCTGATCGGGCAGGTCGCCGCCGTGTCGTGCGGCATCTATAAAGGCACGCCGGTGCTCGACCTCGATTACGACGAGGACAGCGCCGCCAGCATGGACGCGAATTTCGTGCTCACCGCCGACGGCCGCATCGTCGAGGTGCAATGCACGGCGGAGCAATCGCCGGTGGAGCATTCGCTTTATGAGCAGCTTTTCACGCTGGCGCGCAGCGGCATCGTATCGCTTGCAGAGGCGCAGCACCAGGCGCTCGGCATGTGATGCTTTCGCTGCTCAAAGAAAAACCACTCGTCATCGCCAGCCATAACCAAGGCAAGGTCGCCGAGATCCGCGCGCTGCTCGCGCCGCTTGCCATCAACGTCGTCAGCGCCGCCGATAAACATGTTTCCGAGCCGGATGAAACCGGCGCCACTTTCGCCGAAAACGCCCGGCTTAAATCGCGCCATTCCGCATTGGCAACCGGCCTGCCCGCGCTTTCCGACGATTCCGGGCTCGCCATCCCGGCGCTTGGCGGCGCGCCCGGCATTTATTCCGCGCGTTGGGCGGGAGCGGGAAAAGATTTTTCGGTGGCGTTTTTACGCATCCAAAACGAGCTGGTGGAAAAACAATTGGCAACTGCGCCAGCCTATTTCGTGTGCACGCTGTCGCTGAGTTTACCGGATGGAAAAGATCATTTGTTCGAAGGCCGCATCGACGGAATGCTGACCTTCCCGCCGCGCGGCGATCTTGGTTTCGGCTACGACCCGATTTTCATTCCCGACGGTTACAATGACACTTTTGCCGAAATCGACGCCGCCGAAAAAAACCGCATCAGCCACCGCGCGAAAGCGTTTGCGAAGTTTCTAAAGTTTATCGGGTCCGGAGAGGACTCCGACCACCACCGATAACCAGATTGCTGTGGTCAACCGGCGCGCCTCCAGTGTATTTCGGACGCACAGGATCCTTATGCGACCCGTCGGGCTGATCGCCCACCTTATGGCCGGGATGCTTGACCTTGTCTTTGAGTTCCTTGATCTGATCGTGCATCTCTTTACGTTTAACCGCGTTCTGCGCAGCCGCAAGCCGGTCTTTCTGGTTCACCGTATATCTGTCGGCCATTGCCTGGCCGTGATCGGCGAAGGTGGCAGACGGTTCCGAGCCTTCCAGCCGCACGGCGGCGAGCTTGCTCGTCTCGATGGTGGCGCCATCGCTTTTTACATGCACGGCGAAACCTGCCGGCGGCTTGCCGCCGACAAAGCGTATGAGGTTAGTTCCCGAATCGGAGGCGTTTATCGTCAGCGCTTTGATCTGCTGCTCAGTCAGCGGCGGGTGCGAGGCGTTGCCGTGCTCATCGATACCGATCGTCTTCGCCGCGAAGTCCGGATCGTTCGATGTGCCGTTACGCGCGCGGATGACCATTTTATAGGCGTCAGGCTGGCCGGGAATCGAGGGTCCTAGTGGAGAAATTTCGAGGATTGCATTTTCCGGCAAATTGATCTCGCTGATCTTGCCGTTCTTGGATGGAAGGATCTGCTCGCTCAAATCCGGCCCGCGCGACAAGCGGCCCGCAAGCCAGTTATCGATACTCAGCGGGCCATTAAACAGCTCCTCGCGCCTGGTTCTGATGTCGGCTAGCTCACTATCGAGGGTGCGCGACGCCGTTTCCATCTGGATGTCATAGGCTTTCGGATTCCAATTGCCTTTGGCGCCGCCGGCGGCATCGAGCATTTCGCGCGATTGCGCGAGCTCGGCCTTGAAGCCTGCGCTCCTGGCCTCGCTAAAGCGCTTATCCGCGGCCATGGCGGCTTCGAGCGTATCCTGCTTTACGGCATTGCCGTTGACGTCGTTCAGGTAATCGCGCAGCAATTCCTGCTTGGTTTCGATCTGTTGCGCCAATTGCCCTTTTTCCGACGACGACAGGGTGCTGGCCGGGTTATTGAGTTTATCGCGCAATGACTGAATCTCGCCATCGACCTGCTTATAGGCCGGTGCATCGGTGGCTGTTGGCTCGTCCGCCAATTGCGCGGCAACCTTGCCGCGTATCCTCGCCTGGCTTTGTTCCTCGGCCTCGAACACGCCGGTGAGCAGCCGGTTGGCCTGGCTGTTGCGCGCCCTGGTGAACGCCTCCAACTCAGCGGGGCTTTGGCCCGTTAAAGCCACGGCGGCATCGACTTCATTTGCGATACGGTCATTTACAGCGCCCATGGGGTTGAGCTGATTTCTTCCAGTCGTCGTCGCTTCACGCGCGGCGCACTCAGCCTCGTTCCATTGTGCCCGAGCATTCTTCTCGTGCGCTTCCAGTACATCGAGTTCTTGCCTGCCCGCCATGAAACGATCCAGCTTATCCGAACTATAGCGGCCCACCTGCGCAACATCGATTGCCAGCGCGTCGCGCTCTTCGGCAGAGACGGGATGCGGCTGACCGATCGGCTTAATAAGGGGATTATTCGGCGCCAGCGCTTCGACGGCTTGCATCGCGGCCAAAGCCTCGGGCGTCGGCGGGCCTACGAATAATTTGGCGGGCTCGGCATTTGCGTCAATCGGTTCTTCGGCCATGTGCACATCCTCGTCGTAATCTACAACTGTTTCAATAATACCCCATAATCATCGCCGGCATATATTACATTTTTGTGAACTTTGCCCATGACCTTGGCGGCAAAATGTGATAAAATTCCTTAAACCACACGGAATGCGCATGAAAATACACAAAATATCATTGTTTTTCATATTATTAATATTTAGCTGGCTAGGCTCGGTAAATGCCGAATCCACCGGCTGGATCAGCGAATATACGCAGGCCCGGCTGGTGAGCGAGCACGACGCCATTATTCCCGGCGGGAAATTGCGAGTCGGCCTGCTGCTCGCGCATGAGCCAGGCTGGCATACATACTGGGAAAACCCCGGCGATGCCGGGCTTGCGACCGACCTGCAATGGACATTGCCGGAAGGATTTGCGGCCGGCAACATCGACTGGCCGCCGCCGCAACGCATTCTCGAAGGCCCGCTGGCGGTCTATGCTTATTCCGATCAATTATTGCTGCCGGTGACCATCGCTGTTCCGCCGGCGCTTACCGCCGATCAATCCGTCACTTTAAAAGCGAAGGCCAGCTGGCTGGTTTGCAAAGATATTTGCATTCCCGAATCGGCGGAGCTGGAAATCGTTTTACCGGTCAAGCACGCGCCCGCCCCGTCGGAATCGGCGGAGCTGTTTGCCACTCACGATGAGGATCGTCCGGCGCCGCTTGCAGCAAAATCGACCTATACGGTAAGCGACAAGCAACTACATTTTTCGCTGCCGCTGGCGTCGCTGGGCATTGCAAATATTACCGATGCCTATTTCTTCGTGCGCGCGAGCAGCGTGATCAATTACTCCGCCGAACAGAAATTTTCCGCCAATGCCGAAAAAATTTCCCTTGCCATCCCGATGGGCGAAAACACCGCGCAGGGCAACATTAGCGGCATATTGGCGGTCGGCAACGACGAGAGCGAAAAATATTTCGAGGTGGCATTGGCAGCAGCTACGCCTGCTGTTACGCCTGCTGCCATTTCCAAGCCTGTGCCAGTCGCAATTGCCGCCGATGCATGGCTGCCGGCGATGTTGCTTTTCGCGCTGATCGGCGGCGCGATCCTCAATCTGATGCCGTGCGTGTTGCCGGTGCTGTCGCTGAAAGCATTGGCGGTGGTCGAAAAATCGGGCAAGGCGCGCGCGCATATTCTAAGCCACGGCGTCGCCTATACGCTGGGCATCATGCTGTCCTTCGCCGCCATCGCCGGATTACTCATCAGCCTGCAACAGGCGGGCAGCGCCGTCGGCTGGGGCTACCAGATGCAATCGCCGATGTTCGTCGGCGTCCTGATTTATCTGCTGTTTCTGGTCGGATTAAATTTATCGGGGTTGTTCCATCTGCCGGTATTGCTGGGCAATGTCGGCGGCAACCTCGCCAACGAAGACTCGACGCGCGGCAGCTTTTTCACCGGCATGCTCGCCACCGCGGTGGCGACTCCCTGCACGGCGCCGTTCATGGCCTCGGCGGTCGGCGTGGCGCTGACGCTGCCGGCCTGGCAGGCGATGGCAATTTTTCTCACGCTCGGTTTCGGGCTGGCCCTGCCGTTTTTGCTGATCTGCATGTTCCCCGCCTGCCTGCGCCTGCTGCCTAGGCCCGGCGCCTGGATGGAGACGTTCAAGCAGCTCCTCGCCTTCCCGATGTATGCCTCGGTCATCTGGCTACTATGGGTGCTGACGCAGCAAACCGGCGCGAACGGCATGCTGGTGGCGCTTGCCGGAATGCTGGCGATGGTCATGGTCATCTGGATGAAGCCGCTCTTCGTTTCCGAGCGCAATTACCGCATCGCCGCGCTGATTCTCTATGCCGCCATTCTCGGCTGGTCGCTGCCGATGCTTAAAGCCATGCCCGCCACATCGAGCATCGCGCTGCAAGAAAACGAGGTCGCTTTCTCGGAGGAAAAAATCGCCGAGCTGCGCGGCGCCGGTATTGGCGTGCTCGTCGATGCCACCGCCGCCTGGTGCATCACCTGCCAGGTCAATAAGCGGGTGCTGCATTCCGAAGCGGTGCGACAAGCCATGCGCGATAAAAACATTACGCTCATGATCGCCGACTGGACGCTGCGCGATGCCGCGATCAGCGACTGGCTGAAAAGCTTCGGCTATCAGGGTGTACCACTTTATGTGTATTATCCGCCGTCAGGCGAGCCGAAAATATTGCCGCAGATTTTGACCGTCGATAACGTATTAGGCGCTTTATGAAATTCAATAATCTAAGCCGCGACGTTTCGCTCAAGATTCATTACATCCTCGACCAGTGGGTGCCACCCTTCATGCGCGACTGCCGCTGGATGATGGCGATTCCGCTCTGGCTGGTATTTCGGCATCGCTATAAATCCTACCTGGATTTCAAGGAGCTTGCGTTCCGCCTGAGCGAGGAGGAATTTCGCGGCTTTTACCGCATGGTCAGTGACACCGCCATCGAGCGCGAAACCGACCTCAACAAGGCGTCGGTCGATAAGCTCATGATCCATGTCACCGGCCCGAAAGTCCTCGATGTCGGCTGCGGCAGGGGATTTTTGGTGAATGTGCTAAGCAAGCATTACGACGTCACCGGCATTGACATCGTCATTCCGCACAGCGTGCGCGAGCGGTTCCCGCAAGTGACGTTCGTCGAGGACAATGTCGAATCACTGCCTTTTGCCGACCGCTCTTTCGACACGGTGCTGTGCACCCATACGCTGGAGCATGTGCGCAACATCAATTACGCGCTTTCCGAGCTGCGCCGGGTGGCAAAAAAACTCATCATCATCGTCCCCAAGCAGCGCCCGTATAAATATACGTTCGACCTGCATCTGAATTTCTTCCCCTACCTGCATTCCTTTCTTTCCGTCATCGGAAAAACGCAAGGCGGCGTGATGTGCGAAGAAGTCGACGGCGACATCTTCTATATGGAACAGACATGAGCAGGCATTTGGCGGCACGCCATGCGCCGCTGATACTCGCAGTGCTGGCAACCGCGCTCATGGGCGCCGCTGGCTCCTCCTTCGCGCTTTCGCGTTTTTACGAGCTCAAAAGCGGCGGCTACGATGTCGCGATATTCACGCAGCTCATACATAATATCGTGCAAGGCAACGGCTTCGTGTCGACGATTGCGCCGCCGCACGTCATGCAACATTGGTTCGCCGTGCATTTTTCGCCGGCGCTGTATCTCTTCGCGCCGCTCTTTGCTTTATTCCCGCATGCCGAGATGTTGCAAATCGTGCAGCCCTGCTTGATTATGCTCGCCGCCCTGCCCATTTTTTTCGCCGCGCGGCGCTTATTATCGGATTGGCAGGCCCTGCTCGTCGCCTTATTTTATTTGCTCAATCCGCATGTCGTCAACGCGGCCATTTCCGATTTTCATGAAATCGCGCTGGCGCCGCCGGTGATCGCAACCATGCTCTGCGCGGTGGTGTATCAATCGCG
>JAGVLW010000061.1 GCA_020054105.1 Alphaproteobacteria bacterium
CGTCACCCGCACCGGCACGTCGCTGCCGCCCCACGAAGGCGGCGCGCCATACGCCTCTTCCGGCGAGGCCGGCTTGCCGAGCTTGCCGGCGAATTCCTTGAAGGCGCTAAGAATCGAGCGCGGCGACGGGCGCACCACCGGCCCGTTATGCTTGGCGATGCCTTCGAGCGTTTCCCAGGTCAGGTTCAGCCCGTCGAACTCGGCGTAGCGTTGCTCCAGCGCGGTGACGATGCGCAGCGTATGGGCGTTATGGTCGAAGCCGCCGAACGGCTCCATCGCCTCGCACAGCGCGTCCTCGCCGGCATGGCCGAACGGCGTATGGCCGAGATCGTGCGCCAGCGCCAGCGCCTCGGCGAGGTCCTCGTTGAGCTGCAGGCTGCGGCAGACCGAGCGCGCCATCTGCGACACTTCCAGGCTATGGGTCAGGCGGGTGCGGTAATGGTCGCCTTCATGGTTGACGAAGACCTGGGTTTTATATTCGAGCCGGCGGAAGGCGGTGGAATGGATGATACGGTCGCGGTCGCGCTGGAAGGGCGAGCGGCTTTCGCTTTCCGCCTCCGGGTGCAGCCGTCCCTGCGTGGCGTCGGGGTTGCAGGCATAGGCCGCAAGCGCGGCGGATGGTTTCTCGGGTTGGGTCATAAGGCGTTAGCAATAACAACTATTCAGGTAACAGGCAACAGGCAACAGAAAATAGGGTAAAGCAATGGAAAAATAGATGCTTATGTCTGCCACCTGTAACCCGTTACCTGTCACCTTGCCTTATGGCGTATTTTACCCCATAATTAACCTATGGAACATGATTTTTCACTCACCGACAGCGCGGCGGCACGCATCAACCAGCTTAGGGCCGGCGAAGCCAAGCCCGGCCTGCAGTTTCGCGTCAGCGTCAAGGGCGGCGGCTGCTCCGGTTTCCAATATGAATTCCTGCTCGACGACGCACCGGCGGCGGCCACCGACACGGTGGTTGAAAAAGACGGCGCCCGGGTCATTATCGACGACGTGTCCATCGGCCTGCTCGCCGGCTCGGTGCTCGATTACACCGAGGATTTAAGCCAGGCCGGCTTTGCCATCAAAAACCCCAACGCCACCGCCAAATGCGGCTGCGGCAACAGTTTCTCGGTTGCGCTGTAGCGCCTATGCTTTCCATCGCCACCTGGAACGTCAACTCCGTCAAGGCGCGGCTGGTGCATCTGCTGGATTGGCTGCGCGCGGACAAGCCCGACATCGTGCTGCTGCAGGAGCTCAAATGCACCGATGAAACCTTCCCCGCCATGGAGATCGAGGAGCTGGGCTACAACCTCGCCGTATGCGGCCAGAAAACTTACAATGGCGTCGGCATACTTTCAAAATTTCCGCTCGACGACATTAAGCGCGGCCTGCCCGGCGATGAAGCCGACACACATGCGCGCTATATCGAAGCGGTAGTTTCGCTACCGCGAAACCAGGTGGCAGGTAACAGGTGGCAGGTAACAGGTAAGGAAAGCCTTTCTTCTGTCACCCGTTACCCGTTACCCGTTACCTCGCCAACGGCGATGCGCGTCGCGTCGGTCTATGTTCCCAACGGCCAGGACGCCGCCTCCGATAAGTTTCAATACAAGCTGAAATTCCTCGACCGGCTTCATGCCCATCTCAAAACGCTGCTGAGTTACGATGAAATGCTGGTCGTCGGCGGCGACTACAACATCGCCCCCACCGATGCCGACGTGCATAACCCAAAGGCATGGGAAGGCAGCGTGCTCACCCACGACGAAGTGCGAATGCGTTTTCGCAAAATAATCAATCTGGGGATGTATGACGCCTTTCCACTGGTGACAGGTGACAGGTGGCAGGTGGCGGACAAACAAAATCTTTCCGACACCCGACACCCGTCATCCGTCACCTACACCTGGTGGGACTACCGCGCCGGGGCGTTCGAGAGGGATGACGGGCTGCGCATCGACCATCTGCTGCTATCGCCGCAGTCGGCCGATTGCTTGCGTGAATATCATGTGAAGAAAGAATTACGCGCGCTGGAGAAAGCCTCCGACCATGCGCCGGTAGTTGGGCAATTTCTCGTCTCATAGACTCAAAGCAGTTCGAGAATTGGCTAGGCAGCCGAGGTGAGGAGCAATCCAGCGTACAACTTAGTACGTGATTGCGACGAGTCCGAAGGATAACGACGCCAATTCTTGAAATGCGAAGAGTATACTACCACCCGCTGGGCACCATCTTGGTCGAGACTTTCACCGCGTTGCGGCCGCTGTTCTTGGCGATGTAGAGCGCCTCGTCGGCGCGCTTGAGCAGGCTCTCGCCGGAATCGCCGTCGGGATGCAGCGTGGCAAGGCCGATGCTGGCGGTTTTGCGCAGCGGCGGCGCGCCTTCGCCGATGGAAAACTCATAAGCCTCGACGATTTCGCGCATGCGGTTCGCCGCTCCCAGAGCTGCTTGCGGGTCGGTCTCCGGCATGAGTATCACGAATTCCTCGCCGCCGAAACGCGCCGCCAGGTCGGTCGAGCGCGACGCCTGGATGATGATGTCGGCAAGCTGCTTGAGCACCATGTCGCCGACATCGTGGCCGTACGTGTCGTTGACCTGCTTGAAATGATCCATGTCCATGATCATCAGCGAAATATATTTGCCGTTTTGCAGCGACTGCTTGACCATGTTGTCAAGGTGGGTGTTGAGATAATGGCGGTTGTAAAGCCCGGTCAGCCCGTCGGTGATCGCCATCGAGATGCTTTGCTGATAGGTCGATTTCAGCGCCTCCTGGTATTTTTTGCGGCGGATCTGCGTGCGCATGCGCGCGGTCATCTCGTTCTTGTCGACCGGCACGGTCAGGTAATCGTTGATGCCCATCTCCAGCGCCTTGAACATCGTGCGCGAATCGTCCTCGTCAACGAACACCAGCAGCGGCACGTTACGGGTTTCGACGTGGCTTTTGATCTGCGAGGCGAGGCGCAGCCCGTCGGCGTCGGAAAGCAGCGTGCTGATGATGATCGTATCGAAATTCTCCTGCGTCGATTTCACCATCGCCTGCTCGCTGTCCTTGATCCATTCGACCGTATAAATCTCGCCGAGCTTAGCGACGATCTGCTTGCCCTGCGTTTCGTCATCATCGACGAGCAGGATGCGCGCGCCCGACACGTCGGAGATGAACGCGTTCTTCACGTCGGGCTGAATACCCATCTGCAAGCTGGTTTTATCGCGCAGGCGCAACTCGTCGAGCAGCAGCTTGATGCGCACGAGCGAGCGCATGCGCGCGAACAGCGCCATGTCGTTGATCGGCTTGGTCAGGAAATCGTCGGCGCCGGATTCCAGGCCTTTCAGCCGGTCGGATTTTTCGGAAAGCGCCGTGACCATCACCACCGGAATGTGCGAAAGCTCGATATCTTCCTTGAGTTTTTTGCACGTCTCGAACCCGTCCATGCCCGGCATCATCACGTCGAGCAAAATCAAATCGGGCTTATGCTCTTTCGCCTGCGTCAGCGCTTCGAACCCGTCCCTGGCGGTAATGACGTCGTAATACTCGCTGGAGAGTTTCGCTTCGAGCAATTTGATATTCGCCTGCACATCGTCGACCACCAGAATCTGTGCGGTCATACGAGTTCCTCTTCGCCGAGGAATCGGCGCACCGTATTGAGGAACGGCACGATCGAAATGGGCTTGGAGATGTAGGCTTCGCACCCCGCCGCCAGGATTTTTTCCTCGTCGTCTTTCATCGCAAACGCCGTGACAGCGATGATGGGAATATCGCGGATGCTGTGATCGGCCTTGAGCCGGCGCGTGACGTCGAGGCCGGAAATTTCCGGCAGCTGTATATCCATCAGCACCAGGTCGGGCCGCTGGGTGCGCGTCATCTCGATCGCTTCCAGCCCTTCCTTGGTTTCGATGGTTTCATAGCCGTGCGCCGTCAACAAATCCCGGAACAATTTGAGATTGAGGTCGTTATCTTCGACGATCAGGATTCTTTTTTTCATGACGCAGCGCGAATGGTTTGAATAAACGTGTATAAACGACAAAATTTAAGAAAGGATAAACCAATAAAAAAACTGGAGTTTAGTGTACAGTAGCAATCCTTAAAATACCCTTTACCCTGACCGCGTTAGGGAGGTAAAATAATAGCCGATTCTCAGGATAGGATTATGATGTCGATTGCCATCGCAACCGCCGGGTTGCACCCCACCACCGAAGCCTGCCTGGAAGCCCTGCAATGGCTTCAGGAGCGGGCCCAGTGCGCCAATATCCTGGAAATCGGCTGCGGCAACGGTATTTTGGCGCTGGCGGCGGCCTCCATTTGGGACACACAGGTGCTGGCGGCGGACATCTCCGAGAAAGCGGTGGCCGACACCATCGAAAATATTAATAAATATCAAATGGAAAGCAAGGTAACCGCCATCCGCAGCGACGGGTTTGGTCATCGCCTGATCGCCCAGCGCGCGCCTTACGGCTTGATCATTTGCAACCTACTCGCGAAAACGCTCGTTTCCATCGCCGCCGATCTCAAAAAACATTCCGCCCCCGGCGGCTATGTGCTGATGTCCGGTGCGCTAAGCTGGCTCGGGGCCGACACCGAAACCGCCTATAAAGCCTTAGGCTTTGAAATTATTAAAAAAACTAGCTTTCATAACTGGAACAGCTATGTGCTTTGTCACAAAGCCGACACATGATTTTTTATGCTGTCACAAAAGCTTAACTTGCACCCTGGGCATGGGTTATATTAAGCTGTAACCGTTGAGAAATCTGTATTTTAGCGTTGCTGGAACCCATGCCGCCGACCGACCCTAAATCACCTATCCTAACGCAAGAGGAAATCGCGGCGCGCAAAACCCGATTGCATGAAGAATTACTTGAGCGGCAAGCCGCGGCCAGGAAAGCCTGGCGCGAAGGGCCGCATGCCGAACATCTCAGAGAAATAGAAGAAGATAGGAGCCGTTGGCGCGACGGTCCGCACCAGGAGCATCTGGAACAAATCCGCGAAGACCGCAGCCGCTGGCAGCAGGGCCCGCACGCCGACCATGTCCGACAAACGCATGAGGACAGGCAGCGTTGGCGCGAAACCGAACATGCCGAGCATCTACGCAAGATTGACGCGGAAAGGGCGGCTAAAAAAGCAGCAAGAAAGACGGAAGGAAAGCGCTCGCCGGACGGTATCATCGAGCCTTTGGGCGGAAAAACATACGAACCGCAAACACCTTCGGGATTCGTAGACATCGACAACCCGCCCGAAAAAGCCAAGGCGCATTTTCAGTATCTCGACGATGCCGGCGCCAAAACCTTGCAGATGATGGCCAAGGAGCACCCCGAGATTCCCGTTGATAAACTCCAGGCAATCGTCACCGACATCACCAATGCCAAAAAAGGCATGGCGCTGGCCTATAATGACGAGATGAACAAACTGCGCCAGCCGAACGAGCAGGGCGTGCCGGCGGACAGAAGGACGCTCAACAAGGCCGCGCTGCATCTGCAAGACTCGATGAACGGCACGATTCAGCAGGCGGTTGCCGATAAGCATGGCGAACTGGGCAAGGAAGTGCTGACTGAATTCAACCGACGCACAAGCTCGCCTACCATCATCGGCGGCGTGACCAGGCAATTCTTTGACCGCGACGATGGCGGCATGCAATGGGGCGGCATATTGGGCGCGGTGATCGGCGGGCTGCTGGGTTGGAGCATGCTGGGCGGCGCCGGCTTCGGCACGTTGCTCACCGTCGGCGGCATTCTTTTAGCGACGCTGGCCGGTGGCTGGGCGGGCAACAAGGCGGCCGACACGATCAGCGATTTCTTCGCGCCCACGCCAAAACCCATAGGCGATGCGCCGGCTGCGACCAAGGCGCCCACGCCCGCAGCCGAGAAAGAAAATACGATTTCCCCCGAGTTGGCGGAACAAGCCAGAATCGCCGCACTTACGGGGCCCCCCGACCCCAAAACGCTTCCGCCCGAACCGGCTCCGAAAAACTATGTGGAACTGCCGGATGGACAGTTCGTGCCCTCTCCTGTCTCTACCCCGGCCGCCGCCGGGAAAGAACGCCAGAACCTCCCATAAATCAGTGCTTTTTGTCATATTTCTGTCTTATTCCGGTCGAAAACTGCCCCGCATGTCACAAAAGCTTCACTTGTTTGCCTGGCCGGTTGTGAAATAATGGGATTAGATGAAAATGGTATAATTTAGGGAAATATTCTATGGGTGACAAAACCGAAACCACTTCCGAAACAGTCCCCACTCCGACGGGGGAGATGGCGGCTACAACACAAGCTGCGCCCACGATTGTCACTAATGATGTGACTCCTCATACCATTTCCGCTGAGGGAGTGGTAAAGGTTTTGGATGGTAATAAAGTCATCAGTCATGGGACCGGTGGTGAAATTGCTTTTTCAGAAACCCCAACCAACGTTTATTTTGTTTTTGGTAATGAGATCACTAAATGGAAGGTTAGCGAAGACCACAAATCTTTTGACTTAACCGCTATTGCAGCGAGAAAAAAAGATGGCTCTATTGGTAAATTCGTCGATCTGGACACCCCTGTAAAACTCCCTATCGATGAAAAAGGCGAAATCAACGTCAATAGCGTCAAGGCCGAAGATATCGCCAAAGCAAGAAAACAAGCCGTCGATGAAACGGAAAAAGAAGAACCAGGCTGGCTGACCAAAAACGGCATGAGCCTGCTCATCGGCGGCGGCGCGGCACTGCTGGGCGGCATGCTGATGGGTGGTGGTAATATCATTATGCTGTTGCTTCTGGCGCTGGTGGCATTTGCCGCCGCAAGCTTCCTCGGCGCCGACGGCGATAAGGGTGCAGTTGCATCCTTTATGAATAAGGGTGAAGAAAAAAAAGGCATCGGCCAAGGAAAAGAAGCCGGCGGACCGGAAGCAGGCAAAGGTGCGGAAGCTGAGCAAAAACCCAGTACAAATCCGGCGGATTTAGCAGCTGCCGCCGATAAATTCAACAACCGCAACTACGTCATGTTACCGCCCGAAGACCCGCTGGAAGTGGTTGCTCCCCTTCCCGCCGGCGTCATGGGCCCGCCCGCGCCGACCAAAACTACCTTGGTCGGGAAATAATCAGCCTATTGCTTCCGCCCCTTCACCAGCTCCTCGACAATCTCGGGGTTGGTCAGTGTCGATACATCTCCCAGATTTCCGGTTTCGCCCTCGGCGATTTTGCGCAGGATGCGGCGCATGATTTTGCCCGAGCGCGTTTTCGGCAGTGACGGCGTGAACTGGATATGGTCGGGCGTGGCAATCGGGCTGATCGCCGAGCGCACCCATTGGGAAAGCTCCTTGGCGATGGCGTCGCTGGGCGCGATGCCCGCCGCCAGCGTCACATAGGCATAAATCCCCTGCCCTTTGATATCGTGCGCAAAGCCGACCACCGCCGCTTCCGTCACATGTTCATGGCCGACCAGCGCGCTTTCGATTTCCGCCGTGCCCAGCCGGTGCCCGGACACGTTGATGACGTCGTCGACGCGACCGGTGATCCAGTAATAGCCGTCCCCGTCGCGCTTTGCGCCGTCGCCGGTGAAATACATGCCGGGATATTGCGAGAAATAGGTTTGCTCGAAACGCGCATGGTCGCCGTGGATGCTGCGCGCCTGCCCGGGCCAGGAATCGGCGATGCACAGCAATCCCTCGCAAGCGCCTTCCAGTTTCTTGCCGCTTTGATCGACGATCGCCGGCTGCACGCCGAAAAACGGCCAGGCCGCCGAACCGGGCTTGAGCGGCGTCGCGCCCGGCAGCGGCGTAATCATCTGGCCGCCGGTTTCGGTCTGCCACCACGTATCGACAATCGGGCAGCGCCCGTCGCCGACCACGCGGTGATACCATTTCCACGCCTCGGGGTTGATCGGCTCGCCGACGCTACCCAGCAGCCGCAGGCTGGCGCGCGAGCTGCGCGTGACGAACTCGTCGCCTTCGCGCATCATGGCGCGGATGGCCGTCGGCGCCGTATATAGAATATTCACCTTATGCCGGTCGATGACCTGCCAGAAGCGCGACCAGTCGGGATAGTTCGGCACGCCCTCATAGATCAGCGATACCGCCGCGTTGAGCAGCGGCCCGTAGACGATGTAGGTATGGCCGGTCACCCAGCCGACATCGGCCGAGCACCAGAAAATATCGCCGTCGTGATAATCAAAAACATATTTATGCGTCATTCCCGCCCAGACCATATAGCCGGCGATGCTATGCAGCACGCCCTTGGGCTTGCCGGTCGAGCCGGACGTATAGAGAATGAATAGCGGGTCTTCCGCATCCATCGGCTCGGCGGCGCAGTCAGCGGATGCGCCCGCCATTTCTTCATCGTACCAGCAATCGTTCTTATGCCACGCCACCTTGCCGCCGGTGCGCCGCACGACGATGACGTTGCCGACATAAGGCAGTGATTCGATCGCCTCGTCGACATTGTTTTTCAGCGGCACTTTCTTGCCGCCGCGCAACCCTTCATCGGCGGTGATGACGAGGCGGCTTTCGCAATCCTCGATGCGCCCGCGCAATGCCTCGGCGGAAAATCCGGCAAATACCACCGAATGCACCGCGCCGATGCGCGCGCAGGCGAGCATCGCCACCGCCGCCTCGGGAACCATCGGCAGATAAATCGTCACCCGGTCGCCTTTTTTCACGCCGTATTTTTTCAGCACGTTGGCGAGGCGACATACTTGTTCATGCAACTCACCGTAAGTGATGGTACGCATCTGCGCCGGGTCGTCGCCCTCCCAGATATAGGCGGTCTGCGCGGCGCGCGCCGGCAAATGCCGGTCGAGGCAATTTTCGGTGATGTTGAGTTTTGCGCCTTCGAACCATGTGATCGAAACCGGTGCGGCAAACGACGTGTTCTTCACGCGTTTCCAGGGCTGTTTCCAGACGAATTCTTTCGCCTCTTTTGTCCAGAATGCATCGGGATTCTCGACCGACTCGCGATACATCGCGTCGTAGCGGCCGGCGGTGATATAGGCCTGCTTAGCCCAGGCGGCGGGAACGGGTACGATGTCGTCTGCCATAACTATTCTCCCTCTCCGAACTTGTTGCCCATGAGTGCTGCAATCGCCGCCAGCAGCGGCTGCGCGTGCTCGCCCTCGGCGGTGATGTGCAGCTGCGAGCCGCAATCGGCGCCGAGCATCATCAGTCCCAATATCGACGTGCCACCCACCGCCGCCAGCTCTTCCTCGCCGGGGCGCGCCACTTTGGCGACGCACACGCTGGCATCATACGCCGAGGCGACCTTGACGAATTTCGCCGCCGCGCGGGCATGCAGCCCTTTTTTATTGATGACGTCGATGATAGCGGTTTCGGCCACGGCTACTTATTCGCCAGTAAATTTCCGGCGACGTTGATATATTTGCGCGCCGCTTCCTGTGCTTCCACCACCGCTTCTTCCATCGGCATCTTACCGCGCAGGCTGGTCAGCTTGATGAGCATGGGCAGATTGACGCCGGCGATGACCTCGACGCCTTTTTCCTTCATCACCGAAATCGCCAGATTCGACGGCGTGCCGCCGAACATGTCGGTCAGCACCACGACGCCCTGCCCGCTTTCGACGTCCTTGATCGCGCTTAGGATGCGCTCGCGCGCGCGCTCGGCATTATCGTCGGGCTCGATGCCGACCGATTTGAGCTGCGGCTGCTTGCCGACGACGTGCTCGGTGACCGAGACGAACGCTTCCGCCAGTTTTCCGTGGGTAACCAGGACGATGCCGAACATGAAACCTCTCCAATTTTTATCGCGTAGATCTTATAATATTCCAGCCTGTAAATACATACGGATTTTCGCCGGCGTCGCTGCATCGAACGCATGCAGCGATAATAAGGGGAGTTGCCGCCCTTCGCAATCGAAGAACGCGGGCTCCGGCAGGCGCTCCACCGCATCGCGCACCACCAGCCGCACGGCAAAAGCCAGCGCGGTCTCCTCGCAATAAGCGAGCGTGACGATGCCCAGCCCGCGTATTTCCAGCAACCCTTTCAGCGCCGCCGGCGGCGACGCCAGCAGCCTATCGCCTTGTGCGCGCACCTGCACCTGATCGTCGGCCACCAAAGCCGCGCCGCCATCGATCAGCCGCAATGCCAGGTCCGACTTGCCGCTGCCCTAATCGCCCAGAAGCAATATTCCTTTGCTCTCGATGGCGACACAAGAAGCGTGCAGAATCATGATTCGGTGGTAAGCAGCGCGTAGATCGCCTTGGCGTCGTGCGTCGCGCGCAGTTTTTCGCAAAGCGGCTTGTCGCGCAGCAGCCGCGACACCGTGGCCAGCGCCTTGAGGTGGTCGTTATTGGCCGAAGCCGGGGTGAGCAGCAGGAAAATCAAATCCACCGGCTTGCCGTCGGCAGCGCCAAATTCGATCGGTTTGGCCAGCGTGGCGAAAAACGCATGCACCGTTTGCAGCGCCTCGAACCGTCCATGCGGAATGCATACGCCGGCGCCCATGCCGGTGCAGCCGAGCTGCTCGCGCGCCATCAGCACGTTGTAAATCTCGCGGTCGCCAAGCGCGGTGACGTCCGCCGCCCGCTGCGCCAGTTGCTTGAGTGCCTGTTTTTTGCTGATGGCCGGCAGATGCGGCAATATCGCATCCATCGTCAATATGGAAGAGAGATTCATAAATCGCGGTGTAACGTTACGCTACTTTGCTTTCCTGCGGGTCTACCCAGGAGATATTGCCGTCGGCGCGGCGATAGACGACGTTCAGCCCGCCATGCGCCTTGTTGAAAAACATCAGCGCCGGCAAATCCTGTAAATCCATTTTCATCACCGCTTCGCTGACCGTGAGCGTTTCGATTTCGGTGGGCTTTTCGGCGATGACGATGCCGGGAGATTTATCGTCGTCATGCTCGCCGGCTTCCGGCGGCAATACGTATTTGACGCCTTTGACGCGGCGCGTATCGGGTTTCGGCTCGCCGCCGTGGCTGAGCTTGTGGTGGTTGGTGATCTTGCGCTTGTAGCGGCGCAGCTGCTTGCTGGTTTTTTCCAGCGACTCGTCGAAGGCGGCGTAAATGTCGCCCGCCTCGCCGCGCGAGCGCACGACGAACCCATCATGCGTGCCGACATTGCCGGTGATGTCGACGCGAAGCAAGTGCGCCTCTTTCGATGCGACGACATGCACGCTGGTTACGCGGTCGATATATTTCTCAATATGCTCGGCCAACTGGGTTTCAACATGGGTGCGAAATGATTCGCCGATATCGACGCCTTTGCCGGAAACATGGATTTGCATATTATTCTCGTTAGTGGTTAGGAGCCGCACAATAGTATTTCACGCATCAAGCGTCAATGGTGAGAATGTCATTGCGAGGAGCACGAAGTGCGACGCGGCAATCAAGCCAACTTATTGTATTAATTTATTATTATGCCTTCGGCGCCTTGACGCCCAGCACTTTACTGAGCCGCTCCAGCTCGCCGTAATAGGCGACGCGCCTGACGCATCTGGGCATGATTCCCGTCCAGCGGAAATTCCCCTTGAGTTTGCCGTCGTCGCCGTCACCCAGCCGCACGAATTCGAACAGGTCGTTCATGGTGATGATATCGCCTTCCATGCCGACGATTTCCGAGATATGGGTCACGCGGCGGATGCCGTCGCGCATGCGGCTGGTCTGCACGATCAGATGCAGCGCCGAGGTGATCTGGAGGCGCACCGAACGCAGCGGCACGTTGAAATTCGCCATGCCGATCATGCTTTCGAGCCGCGCCAGCGCATCGCGCGGATGGTTGGCGTGGATGGTCGTCAGCGAGCCTTCATGGCCGGTATTCATCGCCTGCATCATGTCGAACGCTTCGGCGCCGCGTACCTCGCCGACGATGATGCGCTCCGGGCGCATGCGCAGCGCGTTGCGCACCAGATCGCGGATGGTCACTTCTTCTTTGGGATCGCGGCCGAGCTTGAGCGGCTGCGTTTCTAAACGAACCACATGCGGTTGTGGCACTTGCAGCTCGGCGGCGTCTTCGATCGTCACCACGCGCTCCCACGGCTCGATATGCTGCGCGACCGCGTTGAGCAAAGTGGTTTTGCCCGAGCCGGTGCCGCCGGCAAAAAGGATATTCATGTGGCAGCGCCCGGCGATTTTCAAAAATTCGCTCATCGCTTGGGAAAAATTACCCGAGGCAGCCATATCGTCGAGCGAGAGTTTTTTGTGCGAAAATTTGCGAATGGAGATCATCGTGCCGTCTACTGCCAGCGGCATCGAAATCACGTTGACACGGCTGCCGTCGGCGAGCCTGGCATCCACCAGCGGGCGCGTATCGTCCAGCTCGCGGCCCATGGCGCTGACGATTTCCCGTGCCAGGGCACGCAGGGTCGGCTCATCGGCGAAGGTAATGTCGGTTTTTTGCATCCTGCCTTCGCGCTCGATATAGACTTCATTCGGACCATTAATGAGAATATCGGTGACGGCATCGTCGGCAAACAGCGCCGCCAGCGGCGAAAGCCCTGGAATAACCGCCCAGCCGGACTGAACATTGGCGCCATGCGCAAAAGGTGTTTTAGGAGACATCGGCAAAGGGTACGCGATAAAACTTAATATTAGGTTATCCGGTAGTGATCCGCTTTAACCTGCTGAATATAAACATTCCATATGTTTTTCAAGCGTTATGGAATGAGACAAGACGTTCTTAAGAGCCTGTGACGATTTCGCTGTGGCGAAGCGAAAATAGTGGTTTCTCAAGACCCGAAGCGCAGCGTATGTTGAAATACGTGAGCATCGGAAGCTTGAGAAACCGCTATTTGCAGCCAGCTACAGTAGAAAGCGGCTAGGCTCTTAGAGAGCCTGCACCTTGAGCCGCTTGCGCTTTTGCGACGAGGGGATGTTAAGCGCCTCGCGATATTTGGCGACGGTGCGCCGCGCCACGGTGATGTTGCGGTCTTTGAGCGCCGCCGCAATGTCGTCGTCGGAAAGCACCTTGGTTTCCTTGGCGATCAGCTCGTGGATATATTGCTTCACCGCCGCGCTCGACACGTCGTCGCCGCCGCCTTCCGCGCGCGCCAGCGCCGAGGTGAAAAAATATTTCAGCTCGAACGTGCCGCGCGGGCATACCAGGAATTTGCCGCCGGTCACGCGGCTGATCGTGCTTTCGTGATAGCCGGTTTCATGGGCGATGTTTTTGAGCGTCATCGGCTTCAAATATTTCACGCCCAGGCGGAAAAACGCGTCCTGCTGCTTGACCAGCTCGCCGCCGACTTTAAGCAGCGTCTGCGCCCGCTGCTCCAGCGCGCGCACCAGCCAGTTGGCCGAGCCGAACTGCTCGGAGAGATAGTCCTTGTCTTTCTGGTTGCGCGTTTCGGCGGTGATTTTTTTGTAGTAGCGTTTATTGACCATGATTTTCGGGAAATTGCCCATGTTCAGCTCGACATGCCAGTTGCCGTCGGGCAGGCGGCGCACGAACATGTCCGGCTCCATCGTCTGCGACACTTCATGCAGAAAACCGCTGC
>JAGVLW010000053.1 GCA_020054105.1 Alphaproteobacteria bacterium
CGATAAGGTGGTAATGTGCGCGTTTGCCACTAACGGGCTTTGGCAGGCCATGTCCGGGTTGAGTTCATAGAGAAGCCGTTCCGGACCAAAGCCGAGCGAGGTGTTTTTTGCCATGTTGCGTAGCTTGTCGAGCTTCTGGAGCATGGCGTTGACGGAACTTGACGTCGCCATGTCGCGTTCCGGCGGCTGGCATTGCCGCCAGAAGCTTATCATGTCCATCTCGATGAATTTGCCGACCAGCTGCAGTTCTTTTTCCGCTTTATTGTAATAGAGATCGGCGTAAAGCGTGTTGATACCGTCGACATGCATCCCCAAAGACACGATGCGTATCGGCCCTGTCGGATCCAAGACCAGTATCACCTGCATAAGCTGGTCGGCTAGTTGAAATTCTTGTTTGGACGAGAGTTGTGACACCGTTTTGCAGATGCGGCTGATCTGGTTTACCAGCTCTTTATTGCGCAGGTTGATCGACATCCAAGACACCAGATGCCCATCGCGCAGGATGTCCGGTAATCTGTTCCAATGACGAAAAAACTCATGCGCCATTTCCCGGCGCGAGCCGGCCACTATTTCCTCGGCATTATCGCCGAATTCAAAAGGTTTAAGAATTTCGGCATGGGCACGGCTGACTACGGCGCTGGAGCGGCGCCCATCGACCCACGATTTCAGGTAGCGGTAATTCCAGCGCGTATCGCTCTCCTGTCCGATGGTGCCGCGGAAAAATTCGTCCATAAGCAGCGATGCGTCTCTTTCGCGCAGCAAGGCGGCATAGGCGCCGTCGCGCAGAATTTTATGAATCAGCCAGTCTTCGCTGATGCCCACGAAATGCTTGTGGCCGAAAAGCAGAAAAATTACTACCACCGCCAGCGCATAATAATCCTGGGAGACATTGCCTTCGCCTTTGCCGGCGACATGCGCCAGTAGCCTTTCTATCGGCTCATAATGGAAGGGTTGCGAAAAACCGCATGGCTCGGCAATGAAATCGCCAAGCACCGGCGTATCGAGAAAATAGATGTTGTCGGGATTGATGCGGCCGTGGGACATGCCCAGTTCGGCCAGGTGGTTAATGGTCGCGATTAACGGTGAGATGATGCTGTGAATGAGAAAATAATCATTACGCGCTATTGCGGCACTTTCCATGAGCTCAGAGAGTTTCTTGCCGGCGGGCTGCTCGTAAATAATGGCAAAACGCTCTTCGGAGGTTTGCGGGAGCTCGACAACGCCCCAGGAAATCAAAGCGAGAAGGTTGTGGTTTTTATTGGAGCGTAGCGTATCGAGCAAATGATAGCGCAGCACTCGGCCGGGGCTGCATACCAAAGCGAACAGCTTTTTAAATTCGCCGTTGCTGTCCGTTGCGCTATAGGCGCGCGCGGTTTTCGTATCGTAGTATGGCAGCTGCGTCGCAAACTCGACGCGAAAGCGGCTATCCAGCATATCCTGGGTGTTTTTTGCGGCCGGCGGCGTATATTGCTTGATGAAATCGCCCAGCTTCGACAAAAGCTGCTGATCGTTTTTGCTGTCATCGTTGGAAGCGGCATTCTTCGCAGCAGGTGATGCGGCTTGCTCGACCATGATTATATCGCAACCTATTTGGTTATGACTTCCCTAGTTTATTCTATAATCCCTACCTCTTAAAAAACCATGAAAGAGATAGCCGGGTGGTTAATCAACAAACGGATCATGTACCATGATCGTGTCTTCGCGCTTCGGGCTGGTCGACAGCAAGGCCACCTGGCATTCGATCAGCTCTTCGATGCGGCGGATATATTTGATCGCCTGCGCCGGTAGCTCGGCCCAGCTGCGCTTGCCGTGCGTGCTTTCCGACCAGCCGGGCATCTCTTCATAAATCGGCTCGACTTCGGCTTGGATTTTCATCGAGGCGGGCAGGTAATCATAAAGCTTGCCGTCATGCTTGTAGCCGACGCAGATTTTAATCGTCTCGAACCCGTCGAGCACGTCGAGCTTGGTGAGCGCAATACCGCTGATGCCGCCGATTTTCACGGTCTGGCGCACCAGCACGGCGTCGAACCAGCCGCAACGGCGCGGCCGGCCGGTGACGGTGCCGAATTCATTGCCGATCTTGCCGATTTTTGCGCCGATCGCGTCGTGCAGCTCCGTGGGGAAGGGGCCGCTGCCGACGCGGGTGGTGTAGGCTTTGGTGATGCCCAGCACATAGCCGATACTGTTCATGCCCACCCCGGCGCCGACCGTGGCCGCACCGGCCAGCGTGTTGGAAGAGGTGACGTAGGGGTAAGTGCCGTGATCGACATCGAGCAGCGCGCCCTGCGCGCCTTCGAACAAAATGCGCTTGCCGTCGCGCTTGAGCGTATGCAGCAGCAGCCAGACCGGCGTGGCAAACGGCAATATTTTCGGCGCGATGTCGAGCAGCGGTTTGAGTATCTCGTCGACGGTCATGGCGGGCGCGCCGGCGGCTTTCAGCAAGGCGTTATGATAGACCAGCAGGTTTTGGATCTTGTCGCGCAGAATGTCTTCGTCGGCGAGGTCGCACACGCGGATGGCACGGCGGGCGACTTTATCCTCGTAGGCCGGGCCGATGCCGCGACCGGTGGTGCCGATTTTGCCTTTGCCGCGAGTGGTTTCGGCCATATGGTCGACATGGCGGTGCACCGGCAGGATGAGCGGCGCGTTTTCGGCGATGCGCAGGTTATCGGGCGTCACTTTTACGCCGAGCTTGCCGATCGTTTCGATTTCGCTGAACAACGCATAAGGGTCGATCACCACGCCGTTGCCGATGATGGATAGCTTGCCCTCGCGCACGATGCCCGACGGCAGCAGCGACAGCTTGTAGGTCACGCCGTCGATCACCAGCGTGTGCCCGGCATTGTGCCCGCCCTGGAAACGCACTACGACATGGGCGCGCTCCGAAAGCCAATCCACTACTTTGCCTTTACCTTCATCGCCCCATTGGGAGCCTATTACCGCGACGTTTGTCATTATCGTTCCCTATGTAAGCGTATTGAGTTTTCCATCTTTCCACATCCATCCGCAGCCGAGCCGTTTTGCTTCGGTTTCGCTGCGGCCGTATTCGGATAATGCGTAAATTGTCACATAGCCTTGCTTATGTAGCGCCGCGGCGCCGTCGCCGGTGATGCCGTCGCAGATGAACACGCGCTTGCCACGCGCCGGCTCGGCAAGCACGCCGCGCAGCGTTTCGACATATAACGTGAATCCGGTGGCCTCCTGGCCGTCGCCGGCGTCGCTTTCGATTTTATAACGCCCGCCGCGCCCGACTTCGCAGGCGGCGCCCGCTACGAATATCGAAAAGCTGATGCCGTTATGGTAAGCGAGGCTGCGGTTCTCGGTGACATCGGCGGTGATGCTCCAGCCTTTGCCACCTTTGCTTTTGAGGATCTGGATGACTTCCTTGAGGTCGTTGCACTGTCGGCGCGCGCTATCGGGCAGGTCGAGACGGTCGATCGCCGCCAGCGCGCTATCCGCCGGACCGGCGGATTGCAGCAGGCCGATCAGCGTATCGCGGTAGGAAAACGGCAGGCTGCGGATGGTCGAGACATCTTTATGGGCGATGGCCTCCAGCAGCTTGTGCAGCTGATCGCTATCGAGTTTTTCCGCCGTCAGCAGGCTGCTTACGATGCCGGGTAGATTGAGATCGATGGAAATTTCATGGATGCCTGCGCGCTCTAGCGCCTGCGTTGCCACCCAGATGACTTCGGCATCGGCATCGGGCGAGGCGGCGCCGATCAGCTCGATGCCCGCCTGCAGCAGTTGCCGGTCGCCGCGAAGCTGCTCGCCCTGCATGCGCATGATAAGGCCGTTATAGCATAGCCGCAGCGGTAAAGGCGCGCCGGCCAGGCGCGACGAGGCGATGCGGGCGATTTGCGGGGTGATGTCGGCGCGCAGCCCCATCACCTTATGCGCTCCCGGATCCATCACGCGGAAAATCTGCGACGACAGCGCCGCGCCGCGCCCGGCAAGCAAACTGTCGCTATATTCCAGCAAAGGCGGCGCTACCTGCTCATAGCCGAAGCTTTCAAATACCGACAGCAACGCCGCCGATAGCTCGGATTCCTGCCGCGCATAGGGAGGGAGCACGTCGTAGCAACCGGCCGGCAGCAAGGTTTTTGGCATAAGCCCGTCATTTTACGTTGTAAATCATGTCTAACGGTTTAAAAGATGGGGGGCTAATGTCAATCGGAACCAACAGCCCCTCCCATGAATCCTGAAATTATCGGTTATATCGCCGCCATCCTCACCACGGCGGCCTATGTCCCGCAAACGCTGAAAGTCCTGCGCCACAAGCATACGCAAAGCCTGTCGCTTGGCATGTATAGCATGATTACCACCGGCATTGCTTTGTGGTTCGTCTATGGCGTTATGCTGGAAAGCCCGTCATTGATGCTGGCCAACGGCATCACCTTCGTATTGGCATTCATCATTCTGGTGATGAAGCTGCGGCATGGTTAGTCTTGGCCTTGAGCCCGCGGTATTTGCGGATGCTGAAATAAATCGATACCAGGTAGGCGATGCTTACCAATGTCACGAACAGCCACGGCTCGATCAGGAACAGCACCAGCAGGAAACTGCCGATAATCATAAACGGCAGGATGGTTTCGTGCTTGATGCGGATATGCTTGCCGGCAAAGGTCGGGATGCGGCTGGCCATCAGCGTACCGACGAGCAGCATGTGGCAGGCGGCAAAGGCCGGCGGCAGCGAGAAATCGCCATCGATCTGCAAGGCGATAATCAGGGGCAGCAAACATAAGATGCCGCCCGCCGGCGCCGGCACGCCGACGAAAAACTGCTTTTCCCAGGGCTGCTTCTTGTCGTCGTAAAGCATGGTGTTGAAACGGGCCAGCCGCAGCGCGGCGCATACGGCAAAAAACAGGACGACCGCCCAGCCCATTCCTTTGATATCGTGCAATTGCCACATATACATAAGCAAAGCGGGGCAAACGCCGAAACACACAAAATCGGAGAGCGAGTCGAGCTGTGCGCCGAAATTGCTGGTGGCGCCGAGCATGCGCGCCACGCGACCGTCCATGCCGTCGATGATGGCGGCGGCGAGGATAAAAGCGACCGCCAGCTCCCATTTGTCGAGCATGGCAAAGCGCAGCGACGACAGGCCGCAGCACAGGCCGGCAATGGTAATCATATTAGGAAATAGCCGATTAAGCGGCTGTTCGCGCAGCAGGCGGCGTTTGATTTTATCTTCGCGGCGGCGCAGCATCAGTGTTTCGTTCCCACGCGCTCGGATTCGCTGCTTTTAAGGTCGGCGAGCACGGTTTCACCGCCGATGGCGACCTGGCCGACGATGACCAGCGGCGTTGCCTCGGGCGGCAGGTACACGTCGACGCGGCTGCCGAAGCGGATAATGCCGAAACGCTCGCCGGTTTTCACCGACTGGCCTTCATGCAAATCGCATAGAATGCGCCGCGCCACCAGCCCGGCGATCTGAACCAGGCCGACGGTCACATCGTCGGGCGTGGTGATTTTGATGGCCTGGCGCTCGTTTTCTTCGCTGGCTTTGTCGAGACTGGCGTTAAAAAATGCGCCGTGGTGGTAATGCAGCTTGCTGATGGAGCCTTCGATGGGGATGCGGTTGACATGCACGTTGAAGACGTTGAGAAAGATGCTGATGCGGGTGCGCGCGGCGCTGCCAAGATCCAACTCCAGCGGCGGGACGCATTTGCCGATGCTTTGCACGATGCCGTCGGCGGGGCTGACGATCAGCCCTTCGCGCAGCGGGGTGATGCGCAACGGATTGCGGAAGAAATAGGCGCACCAGGCGGTGGCGATCAGCCCGAGCCAGCCAAGCGTCGTCGACATCATCGCCAGCGCGCACGAGGCGATCGCGAAAATGGCGATGAACATCCAGCCGGCGGGATGGATGGGCGTTAGAACGCTTTTAAAGGTTTCGAGGAGATGGTTGTCTTGCGAGCTCATAAATACCTGTCGAAAATACTGAAAATGGGAAATGTCGCCGCCTTATAGCGCAATATCCTCCGGCTGACTAGCAGGTTTTAGGGTAATATGCGTAAAGCCAATATAAGTCAGCAGCATTTGCGCGGCTTTCAGCATGTTTTTCAGCGCCGGCGGCTCGCCTAGCGGCTCAAATAGCGCGAATGATTCATTGATATAGGCCGCGGCAAGCGCTTCGCCGTCTTCATCGGTTTCAACAATGCGATGGCTGCCATCGAGCCCGAAATGGTCGCGTATGGCGGCGCCGACATCCTTGAAAGCGGCATTTTCCGGCTTGGCGTTCGGGGCTTTGAGCAGGAGCTTGGTACGCGACAACACGTCCCACGCCGAAGGCAGGACGCCATCGACGCCGCCCATATTGTAAATGCGTTGCCCGATCTCGATGCTCTCGATGCTGACATCGGCGCCGGATTCCTTGATGGCAAGCAGTGTGGCATCCATCAGGCGCGGATTATGGCCATCGCCGAAAGCGACAATGATGGGCGTGGTCATGCCGCCAGCAGCGATTTGATTTTGGCGAGCGCCGATTCCAGCTTGTCGGCATCCGGCCCGCCGCCCTGCGCCATTTCCGGGCGTCCGCCGCCGCCTTTGCCGCCAAGCTCGGTGACCGCCGCCTGCACCAGGGTGACGGCGCTAAATTTATCCGCGAGCGTTTTATTGACGCCCACCACCACCGACGCCTTGCCTTCGACATTGGTTGCGACGGCGGTGACATCGGCCTGTTTCAGATAATCTTCGGCGACGGCGCGCAGCTCCTTGGCGTCCAGCCCGTCGAAAATCTTTCCGATGAAGCCGATATTGCCGATGGTTTCCTTGGTCACATCGCCGCCGGCGCCCAGCGCCTGCTGCTTTTTCCGCTCGGCGAGCTCCTTGCCCAGTTTTTTATTTTCATCCTGTAGCTTTTGCGAAAATTCCTGCTGCCGTGCGGCTTCTTTTTCGTAAAGGGCGAATAATTCCTTGGCGCCGGCGCTTTTTAAATGATCGGCGGACAGGCTATAGCCATCGCCGGAAACATTTCTGCCAAGCTCACCAAACAGGCGCTTATTCTCTTTCTGCAATTTGAGGATGTGCTCGGACTGCTTGCCAAGCTCTTCGATAAGATAACCGCGCACACCCTCGCCGGTGACGGCCTCCAGGCGGCGGATGCCGGCGGCAACGGAACCTTCGCCGGTGATCTTGAACGCGCCGATATCGCCGGTGGCGCGCACGTGCGTACCGCCGCAAAGCTCGGTGGAGTAGGTGCTGCCGCCATCTTCGCCCATGGAAAGCACGCGCACCTTGTCGCCGTATTTTTCGCCGAACAGCGCCAGGGCACCGGCATTGATCGCCTCGTCGGGCGACATGACCTTGCAGGCGACCGGCGTGTTGCGCCAGACGACTTCGTTGACCTTGCGCTCGACGGCGGCGATTTCCTCGCGCGAGACCGGCTTGGGATGACTGATGTCGAAACGCAGGCGGTCGGGCGCGACCAACGAGCCTTTCTGGGTGACGTGCGCGCCGAGCGTATCGCGCAGCGCCTTATGCAGCAGGTGGGTCGCCGAATGATTGGCGCGAATGGCATCGCGGCGCGTAGTATCTATTTCAGCAAAAACAACGTCACCAATACTAATCTTGGATGATAGTGGCCCGGTTTTATGCACTATAAAATCGTCAAGGGGCTTCTGGGTATCTACAATATTGCATAATGTAGAGATTGTATTCGCCTTATCAAGCAATAAGTGCCCGGTATCTCCAATTTGACCTCCAGATTCTCCATAAAACGGTGTCTGGTCTAAAACAATGTATACTTCATCATTTCTTTCAGCAGAAGAAACGGGCGATTCATTTTTTACTATGGCAAGTATTTTTGCGTTGCTACGATTATTCTCATAACCAACAAACTCTATTGGTCTAAGTTTCTCTTTTAGCTCAAACCAGATTTTTCCGGTGGCGGTATCGCCGGAACCTTTATGCGAGGCGCGCGCCATGTCGCGCTGGCCTTCCATGGCTTTTTCGAAGCCGTCCGTATCGACGTCGATGCCGCGCGATTTCAAAATGTCCTGCGTCAGGTCGAGCGGAAATCCATAAGTATCGTAGAGCTTGAAGGCAGCCTCGCCCGCGAGCTTCTGGCCTTTGCTGAGCCTCGCGGTTTCTTCGTCGAGCAGTTTCAGGCCGCGGCCCAGCGTTTCCTTGAAACGTTCTTCTTCCTGTTTCAAATTATCGACAATGGCGGCCTGCGCGCGTTTCAGTTCCGGATAAGCATCGCCCATTTCGGTAACCAGCGACGGCACCAGCCTGTACATCAGCGGATCCTTGCAGCCGAGCTGGTGGGCATGGCGCATGGCGCGGCGCATGATGCGGCGAAGCACATAGCCGCGGCCTTCGTTGGAGGGCATGACGCCATCGGCGATCAGGAAGGCGCTTGAGCGCAGATGGTCGGCGATAATGCGGTGGGAGCTTCGCGATTCGGGGCTGGTATTGCGCGATTCCTGCTGCGACGCTTTTATCAGGGACTTGAATAAATCGATGTCGTAATTGTCGGACACGCCCTGCAGCACGGCGCTGAGACGCTCGAGCCCCATGCCGGTATCGATCGAGGGCTTGGGCAGGTTGATGCGCTTACCGTCCGCCGTCTGTTCATATTGCATGAAGACGAGATTCCAGATTTCGGTGAAGCGGTCGCCGTCGGCATCCGCCGAGCCGGGTGGGCCGCCCGCTATTTTATCGCCATGGTCATAGAAAATCTCGGAGCAGGGGCCGCAGGGGCCGACATCGCCCATCGACCAGAAATTATCGTTGGTCGCGATGCGGATGATTTTATGATCGGCAAACCCGCTAATTTTTTTCCAGTGGTTCCAGGCCACGTCGTCGTCGTGATAGACGGTGACGCAGAGCTTTTCCGGGTTCAGGCCGTAATCTCTGGTAAGCAGTTCCCACGCCAGGTCGATGGCCTCTTCCTTGAAATAATCGCCGAAGGAGAAATTGCCGAGCATTTCGAAAAACGTGTGGTGGCGCGCGGTGTAGCCAACATTATCGAGATCGTTGTGCTTGCCGCCGGCACGCACGCATTTCTGGCTGGTGGCCGCGCGCGTAAATGGTAGCTTTTCTGCGCCGGTAAATACGTTCTTGAACTGATTCATGCCGGCATTGGTAAACATCAGCGTCGGGTCGTTATGCGGTACCAGCGATGATGACGGGCGCACTTCATGCCCATTGCGTTTAAAGAACGCAAGAAAAGCGGCGCGTATATCGTTAACGGATTTCATGATTATTATTATATATCAAATATATAGTGTCTATTTAGGAATTCCAGGCGAACACTATTACCCATTCCTAACACAAAATCAACCCGGCCATAAATCATAATAACTTATTTATACCCAACCGGCTATGGTCGGCATACTGAATTGCTGATTAACCACTGGAAGGAAGTGTATCATGAAATATACCGCAATCATCGCCGTTGTCGCAGTTGCCTTTGCCGCCCCGGCCTTTGCCAAAAGCATCGAAGAAGAAAAGCAGGAAGTCCGCGATAGCCAACGCGCCGTTGCTAAAGACAATGCCGCCATTGCCAAGCAGGAGGAAAATATCGAAGTAAACCGCGCTGAAAAAGAAGCCGCCAAGAAAGAGGGCGACGTGGTCGACCAGGCTTCGCAGAGCGTTCAGATCGGCGCTAATAAAACCGCTATCGGCGCTAAGAAGGTGGAACGCAGCATCGACAAAAAGATACTGGAAAGCGAAAAGAAGGATGTGCGCGAAGCTTCTCCTTCCGCCGGTCACGCCAAGACCAAATCGCATGAGTAATTAAAAGTTATCCCTGTGCACGGGCCCGGCGAAATCGGGCCCGTTTTTTTATGCCTTATCAAGTATATTGTCATGGTCGGGCCTGACCCGACCATCCATCGAAGCGCCATGGGCGCGAATAAGGTTTTATTTATAGATGGATCCTCGGGTCAAGCCCTAGGATGACAAAGATAATCACTATAATTTCGCGAAAGCGGGCGCGACGCGGCATTCGCTGATGCTGATTTCGTCCCAGACCTTGCCGGTGATGTAGGGCTCTTCGGCTAGCCATTCCTCCAGCGCTTCCCGGCTTTCATAATCAATCACCAGCATCGAGCCGACCATTTTGCCGTCTTCGACGAGCGCCGCGCCGTAAAGCGCATGACCGGCGGCCTTGTTGGCGGCAACCAACGCCAGATGCGCCTCGCGCGCCGCCAGGCGCCGGTTCGGGGCGTCTGCATCGTCAAAATCATAGGCTACGAGGAGGAACTGCATATATTATGTCCTGTCATGCTCGGCCCTGAGCCGAGCATCCATCCATTAATTAAGATGGATCCTCGGGTCAAGCCCGAGGATGACAATTTGAGGATTACGCCGCGTCTTCCTCTTCCAAGGCAGGCTCGGTTTTGATGGCTTGCGTGATGACGCCGGCATTGTCGCGGATTTTCTTTTCGATTTCCGCGGCAATCTTTGGGTTGTCCTTGAGGAACTGCTTGGCGTTTTCACGGCCCTGGCCGATGCGCTCGCTGTTATAGGAGAACCATGAGCCGGATTTCTCGACGACGTTGGCTTTCACGCCCATATCGACGAGCTCGCCGGTCTTGGAGATGCCTTCGCCGTACATGATGTCGAATTCGACCTGGTGGAAGGGCGGCGCCACTTTGTTTTTGACGACCTTGACGCGCGTCTGGTTGCCGACGACTTCCTCTTTTTCCTTGATGGCGCCGATGCGGCGTATGTCGAGGCGCACGGAAGCATAGAATTTCAGCGCGTTGCCGCCGGTGGTGGTTTCGGGATTGCCGAACATGACGCCGATCTTCATGCGGATCTGGTTGATGAAGATGATGGTACAGTTGGTGCGCGAAATCGAGCCGGTGAGCTTGCGCAGCGCCTGGCTCATCAGGCGGGCTTGCAGGCCCATGTGCGAATCGCCCATTTCGCCGTCGAGCTCGGCTTTGGGGACGAGGGCGGCGACCGAGTCGATGACGATGACGTCGATGGCGCCGGAGCGCACCAGCGTATCGGCAATTTCAAGCGCCTGCTCGCCGGTATCGGGTTGCGAAATCAGCAAGTCGTCGATATTGACGCCAAGTTTTTTGGCATAGACGGGGTCGAGCGCGTGCTCGGCGTCGATGAAGGCACAGGTGCCGCCTTTTTTCTGTGCTTCGGCGACGATATGCAGGGTCAGCGTCGTCTTGCCGGAGCTTTCCGGGCCGAAGATTTCGATGACGCGGCCGCGAGGGATACCGCCGACGCCCAGTGCGATATCGAGGCCGAGCGAGCCGGTTGAGGTTGCCTCAATCGCTTCCATCTGGTTATCGCCCAATTTCATGATCGAGCCTTTGCCGAAATTCTTTTCGATCTGGCTGAGCGCGGTTTCCAGTGCTTTGTTCTTATCCATGATTTCCCCCTGTGTTTTTGTACCCCGCATTCATTGCGGGGTCTCCATCTGTTGCATGAGATCCCGCAATCCCCCTTCGCCAAGGCTTCGGCGGACAGGCAAGTGCGGGATGACAATTAATTGTTGTCAATTTACACCCTTTATCACCCTGCGCAACGGCTATTTTGCAGGAGTGACGGGCGATTCGATAATGGCTTTGACGAGGAGATAAAGTACGAGGCCGTTGAGGATATGCCACAGGAAATGACTGCCCAGCGGTAGCGCGCTGCATAGCAGTATGTCGACCGAACGGAAAGTCAGCGACAGCGCAAAGCAGCCGGCGGCCAGGAAAAGCAGCCTCGCCTTTGCGGCCCAGGCCATCAGCAAAACGGCCAGCAGGCAGGGAAAATAGGCGACCGAGCCGTTGAAGTGCCAGGCTTCGGGCAGGGCGGACGTGCCGATGATGAGCGCCGTGAACAGCGCCATGGCCAGTATGGCGGCGCTTTTATGCAGGCCCAGCAACCGGCGCAGGGCGATCCAGAGATAGGCATAGACGAATATACCGATGGGAACGACATCCATCCACATGGTCAGCACGTTGGCGAAAGTGTGGAAGAGCAGGCTGCCCAGCCCGACAATGGCTACCAGCGCGATGAGCAGACAAGCCGAAGGATTTTTCGTTTGCGTGGTTTTATACTGTTTGTATAGCGCGCAGGCGGCGATGAAAAAGGCGATGTTGGTGGCGGCATTCACCGGCTCGGCCCATAATCCGGCGTCGAGGCGCTCGCAGTAATTGTCGAGATGATCGAGCAGGCCCATTACACGCCCGTGACCTCTTTGATTTTCGTGGCCAGCTGCTTGAGGGTGAAGGGCTTGGCGAGGAAGTTGAAGCTGCGCTCGGTGCCGTAGTTGTTGACAAAAACGTCCTCAGCATAGCCGGAGATGAAGATGACTTTGACGTTGGGAAATTGCGGGGTGATCTTGTCGATCATGGTCGGGCCGTTCATGCCTGGCATGATGACGTCGGTGATGATGACCTCGACCTCGCGGCCGTGGTGGTTCATAAGTTCGATGGCAGTCTCGCCGCAATCGGCCTCCAGGATGGTATAGCCTTTATTGCGTAGGGCGCGGGCGGCGAAAATACGCACCGGCGTTTCGTCCTCCACTAGCAGGATGGTGCATTTGCCGGTCAAGTCGCCAGTAAAGATTTTTTCGGCGGCTTCGGTTTCCGCCGAGGCGGTGGCCACTTCCTGCGGCAAGACGCCGGGCAGGAACAGGCTGAAATTCGTGCCCACATTTTCCTTGCTGGAGACATAGACATAGCCGCCGGTCTGCTTGATGATGCCATATACGGTGGATAGGCCGAGCCCGGTGCCGGAGCCGACTTCCTTGGTCGAAAAGAACGGCTCAAAAATTTTCTGGATGAGCGGTTTGGGAATGCCGTGGCCGGTGTCGATGACTTCTACCAGCACATATTCGCCGTCGGGAATGGTAGTGTCTTCCTCGGCCGGGGCGATCAACTCGCGGGAGAGGGGCATGTCGCGGCTGATGGTCACTTTCTTGGTCTGGATCGACAGCACGCCGCCGCCGGGCATGGCGTCGCGCGCGTTGACCGCGAGGTTAATCAGCACCTGTTCGAGTTGGCCCTGGTCGGCGCGAACATGGCCGAGATCGCGCCCATGCATCATTTTGAGCTCGATATTCTCGCCGATCAGCCGGCGGATCAGGTTCGACAGCTCGGCCAGCACGTCGGTCAGGTCGAGCACCTTCGGCTGCAAGGTCTGCCGGCGCGAGAAGGCCAGCAATTGCCGCACCAGGTTGGCTGCGCGGTTGGCGTTCTGCTTGATCTGCATGATGTCGGCGAAGTACTGGTCGCCCGCCGGATGGCGCATCAAAAGCAGGTCGCAAAAACCGATCATCGCGGTCAGCAGGTTGTTGAAATCGTGCGCGACGCCGCCGGCGAGCTGGCCGACCGCCTGCATTTTCTGCGAATGCGAAAAACGCATTTCCAGGTTTTTCTGCTCGGTGATGTCGATCAGGTGGAGAATGATTTCCTGCCCGGAACCGCCAGGCCCCGGTGCGCTGAAATAGGCTGATACGGTGACGGCGGTCTGGTTCGGCAGGGCAAGCTCGAATGTGTGAGTATCGGAAGAAACCTGGCCGTCCAACGCTTTTTTAACGATGAGCTCGACCTCGCTTTTTCTCGCCTCGGGAATCAAATCGATAAGCGGCAGCGGCAGCTTACCTTCTAAAGAATGCCGGGCTAGCTCGTGAAAGGCGAGATTGCCTTTATAGATTGCGCCACCGCCATTGATCGCGATGATGGCAATCGGCGAATGTTCAATAAAGCGTTCGAGCGAGGAGTCCATGCTCATGGCTATCAGAAGCCGCTATTATTCTTTTGGTAATCGGGAGTGTGTTCGGCCAGATGGTGCACCAGGCCGGTGCATCCGACCATTTTATTGTGGTCGTCGAAAATTATTTTCTGGTTGACGTAGCATTTGACCAGGCCACCGGTTTTTTTCTTGAGCGAAAGCTCTCCCTCATAATTCTCGGGCTGCGTAAACCCTGTCTGGGCGGCGCTGGCATAGAGCAGGTCGGACAGGGAAAGTTCGCCCGAAGCAATTTCATCGTGATTATATTCCAGCCATTTTGTCAGTAACGGGTTGAGGTAAATGACCTGGCCGGCGGGGTTGGTCATATATATGCCCATATTCATCACGTCCATGACGCTCGAAAACAGATGCATGGTGGATTTGTTGAATAAGGTCGAGGCGGAGTCATGTGACGCATTGTCCGAATTGCGCGACTGGATGAATTCGCGTCCGCGCATCAAGACGAAGCCGCTTGGGCGCAGGATCGGCTCCATAGTCATGACGATTCTCTGCAGCTGGCCGTCGCCGCCGCGGATATTGAAAATGGCCTTGTCGAACGTGCCGCGCTCGATGGCCGCAAATATCTTATCCTTATCTTCCCGCGATACCTTGCCGTAATCCATCAGCACGTCAAGCGAACGCTTGGATTGCTTGGCGAATTCCGGGAACATTTCCTGGAACGAGGAATCTTCGTAGATGATGCTGCCGTCGCGCTTGATGATGAAGCAGAATTTATGGTTGACGCCGAGCGCCGAGGAAAAGAGCGCGTTTTGAAATTCGGTTGCCAGCAGCTGGTCGCGGTTGCGTTGAGTAAGTGCCGCCATGTACCATGCTGCGGAGCCGCCGAGGATGAACAGGATGGAAATCAGGGCGAGCCTGTCGGTGATGGCGAACGACACGCTGGCGCCGATCAGCACCGTGCTAAGGAACATGACAAAAATCTGAGAGATAGTGGGATAGCGTTTGCGGATGGCGAAGTCTTTAAAACCGCTGCTAAAGTCAATATCCGTGATGCGCGCGACCATAAACCTGTTCTTTTACATACAAAGGCTAAGCGGTTATGAATGTAGAAACTTATTAGAAAATAACAAGAAATATTTTTTGTTCTTCTGGCGCGGAGAGAGATTTTATCTAAATTTTCTTGTTCTTTAGCCCAAAGACGTAAGAGATAATTTTTGCGACGGCTTCGTAATGCGCGGTCGGGATTTCCTCGCCGATCTCGGCGGAACTGAATAATGCCCGCGCCAGCGGCGGGTTCTCAATGACCGGCACGTTATTTTCCTCGGCGACCTGGCGGATGCGCAGTGCAATAAGGTCCTGCCCTTTGGCGGTGATGGTGGGGGCCTTCATGGCCTTGGGATCGTATTTCAGGGCGACGGCGAAATGGGTCGGGTTGGTGATGACCACGTCGGATTTAGGCACATCGGCCATCATGCGCTTCATGGCGCGCTCGATGCGTAATCTTTTGATCTGCCCTTTAACCTTGGGATCGCCTTCCTGCTGCTTATATTCGTCTTTCACTTCCTGCTTAGTCATGCGCAACGATTTATTGAATTCATATTTCTGGTAGAGGAAATCGAACAGCGCGATAAAAGACAAGGCGATCGCCACGCCGATGCACATGTTCACGGCCATTTTCGACAGGAGCGATAAGATGATGAGCAGCGAGCTGTCGGGCAATTGCCGGATGAGCTTCAGCAGCGGCTCGACCGATATGTAGGCGATAATGCCGACGATGGTAACTTTTATGAGGTTTTTGATGAACTCGACGATGGTACGGGTGGAAAACAGTTTTTTTAACCCCTTCATCGGGGAAAGTTTGCTCCATTTTATAGACAGGGATTGCCAATATATGCCGAAACCACTTTGCATATATTTGGCGATAAAGGCCGACAGCATCACGCAGCCTACCGGAATGGCAATGATGCCCAGGCCGCTATACACGGTGCTCATGAAAAGATGCCCAAGCGGATAGGGATCGGTGGGCATGGCGTCGAAATCGGTGATGAACGGCGTTAATAACGCTTTGGTATTTCTGAGTATGGAAGGCGCCCACGCGCCAACCGTGAAAGCAAGAATGATCAGGACAAGAAAATGCCCGACCTCTCTCGAGAAAGGCAGATCGCCTTTTTGTGCGGCTTCTTCCAGCCGTTTGGAACTGGGTTCCTCTGTTTTACTCTCTTTATCCTCATCGGACATGGGCTATATTCCTATGGGGTGAGAAAGGCTGCCAGCGTTTCTTTGAAATATTCCATATACCAGTACATCATGCTGGAAAACGTGACCATGAACAGGAAGAAATTTATCAGGATCGCCGGTGCGGTCATCACGAAAAATCCCTGGATGGTCGGCACCAGGCGGGCGAGCAGGCCGACGCCGAGATTCAAGATGGTGCTGATGATGATGAATGGCGCCGACATCTTCACGGCCATGATGAAGGCGCTGTTGAGCGTGTGTGACGCATGGTCGGCAAAATCCCCGACATTGGGAAATACACCCGGCAGGAACAGGCTATAGCTATCGACCACGCCGCGTAGCATCAGGTGATGCAAGTTCATGGAGAATAAAATGACCACAGCCGCAATGCCCATAAAGTTGCTGAGCGCCGCAGTCTGCCCCTGAATTTGTGTCACATCGACGGTGAGCAGCGATGCCAGGTTCGACTGAATGGAGATGATGGTGCCGGCGACGCTGACCGTGGAGATCAGGATACGGCTCAGGCCGCCGATGAACAAGCCGACCAGTGTTTCCGCCAGCATTAGGGACAGCAGCGCAAAGACGGTATCCGGCACGATAGGCAAGGTGAGCACCGGCGCCAATATGATGCTGAAGGCTCCGGCCAGAAAAAGCCGGAAGCGGCCGGGAACATAGGCCTCGCCGAAGCCGGGCAGCAGCATAATCGCCGCGCCAAGCCGACAAAACACCAGTAAAAACGCGAATATTTCCGAGACGAGCAAATCAGCGAGCATGACTACTCACCCGGCGTCATTGGATATGCACGATCTTATCCTGGATCCTGTTTACCAGCTCATACAGATGCTGCAGCATGAACGGCATGGCGATAGAGAGCGTCAAAAATACGGCAAGGATTTTCGGCACGAAGGTCAATGTCGCTTCTTGCACCTGGGTGAGGGTTTGAAACAACGAGACGATAAGGCCGACAACGAGCGCGACACCCATCACCGGCGCGGAGACAACCAGAAGCACATAGATGGCCTCGCGGCAAATTTCAAATATTTCGGCAGGTTCCATACAGCACTTTCATGTTATTGCCTTGCCGTTATAGCGCAAACAAAAATCGCCGGCAGCAATTAAATAGGCATGCGGATGATATCTTGATAGGCGCTGATGACCTTGTCGCGGATGGCGACGACCGTGCTGAGGGTCAATTCCGCGCTGCTGACCGCCGAGACGAGGTCGGCCAGGTCGACCTTGCCGCCGGTGAGCGAATCTATTTTCAAGGCTTCGGTCTGGTACTGGTTTTCGATGGCGGTTTTCGCCGTGTCTTCCATCATCTGCGCGAAAGCCGATTTTGCGGTGCCGGCCTCGCCGCCTCCGGCTGCATCCTCAAGAGTTTGCTGGAGTTTGAGCTGGTTTTTATAGGCGTTGGCGGCAGACAGGGCGTTTATGGTCATAAAACTCTCACGGTTATATTATTATCTCAGCAGATCGAGTGTTCTTGTCAGCATGGATTTTGACACTTCGATCACGCCCAGATTCGCCTCGTAGGCGCGGCGGGCTTCGCGCATGTCCATCATCTCGACGATGGTGGTGACGTTGGGATAAAGCACATAACCCTGCTCGTCGGCGGCGGGGTGTGTTGGCTCATATTTTTTATTGAACTCCGACATGTCATAACCGCGCTTGCTGATCTTGACGCTCTCAATGCCGGTATGTTTGTCCACCATGTTCTGGAAGACCAGAATCTTCCGGCGATAGGGAAGTTCGTCTGGCGTCTGGCCGGTCGAGTCGACATTGGAAATATTTTCAGCGATGATGTGCAGCCGGTCGCTCTGAGCTTTCATGCCCGCTGCCGCTATCTGCAAACTATCGTTTATGCCCATACATTACTCTTTCTATCCGTTAGGGCGGCCAAGGGCGGTTTTGAATAATTCCACCGATTTGCGGTACAGACTCAGTACCTTCTGGTATTCGGCCTGATTTTGCGAGATTTGCATCATTTCCTGCTCGAGCACGACGTTATTGCCGTTGGGGTTGCGCTCATAGGTGGAATCCTTGCGCTCGATCGCGAAGATTTTTTTGCCGTGGCCGCTGCCGGTGATGTGCTTGGAATCGGTAACGGCTACCGGCAATTGTAGCGACGCATTGCGCGAGACGTTTTTGGTCATTGCCTTGAAATCCGGTTCAGTGATATCGCGGGCTTTGTAGTCGGGGGTGTCGGCATTGGCGACATTCTGCGCAAGCACGCCCTGTCGCTGGGAAAGATATTCCATCTTGTTTTTCATGATATTAAACAACGGCAAGTTCGTATAATTCATAAAAAACAATCAAATAAAAACATTGCTATATGGGTATATATTGCCTAGTTATTAGGCAAATAATAATCTATTTGCCGGATCATTACTACAGAAAAAATTGCTTTTCACATAGTTTTCGGTCACAAGCTATTATTCATTATTCATTGTAGCGAATTTTATGCCAACACGAAAATAAGTGCAAAGAGAACCAGTCTAAATGCTTTACCTGACCAGAAAAATCGGCGAATCGATCATCATCAACAACAATATCGAACTGACCGTGGTCGAAGTGCGCGGCAAAACGGTGAAGCTCGGATTTTTATTCCCCAAGGAAGCCACTATTCTGCGCAAAGAGCTGCACCAGAAAATCATGGAGCAGAATATTGCGGCTGCCGCGGCCGGAGACGACGAATTCCTCGATTTGGAATTCAATGCCGATGTGTTGAAGGATCCTGCCAAGGGTAAGGATGATGACCGAGGATGAACCCAAGCCTTTTGACAAAAACAAACTCGCCGTCGCGCTGAAATACGAACGCGAAAAAAGCGATGCACCCGTTGTCAGCGCCAAGGGTAAAGGCTACATCGCCCGGCAGATTATTGAGCTGGCCAAACAGCACGATATTGAGGTAAGAGAAGATGCGGACCTGGCAACCTTGCTGTCGAAGCTCGAAATAAATACGCCGATTCCGCTCGAAGCCTATGCGGCGGTGGCGGAGATCCTGGCCTATGTCTACCGCACCAACGATAAGCTCAAGAGGAAATTATGAACCAGCAGGCATCCGATAAGCTGTTTGGCGAGATTTCGCGCTACATCAATGATAGCCGCGCGATGCTGGAAAAAGGCCGGTTCCTCGAGCTTGTCGGCCTCGACGAGCAGGTGCAGTTGCTGTGTGAGGCGGTGCTGAAACTATCGCAACAAGAGAAAAGTATTTATGCCGATAAGCTCGAGCAGATCGTAAAGGATCTCGACGCGCTGGCGGAGGAAATGCATCGGCAAAAAGCGCTGGTCGCCGGTGAATTGTCGGGCATGTCGACTCATCGCAAGGCCAATATCGCCTACCAGCAGGCCGATGCGACCGACAGTTTCGGCAAGAAAAACGACGAATAATTTTTTTCTAGGCAAGTCATGGACACGGTCGATTACCCACGGTTTTTTCTGGCGCTGATTTTCGTCATCGGGCTGATCGGCCTTTGCGGCCTGCTGCTTCGGCGCTATGCGGCGGCGCAAAACCTGCCGCTTAAAGGCGCCAGCGCGCGCATGCGAATCATCGAGACGCGCCATCTCGACGCCAAGCGGCGATTGGTGCTGGTGGCGCGCGACGAAAAAGAATATCTGCTGCTATTGACAGACGGGCGCGAACAGGTTATAGATAGTTTTTCGCCAACGCAGACATCCTCAGGGCAATGAAGAAATTCCTATTTTTTGCGCTATTATTAGGGCTGGTCTTGCCGGACCCGCTGTTTGCGCAGTCGATGACATTCGATTTGGGTAATACCGAAGGCGGCACCGCTTCCGCGCGCCTCATCCAGATCGTCGCGCTGCTCACGGTCATTACCCTGGCGCCGTCGATCCTGGTGATGATGACCTCGTTCATTCGCATCACCATTGTGCTGTCGTTTCTGCGCCTGGCGCTGGGCACGCAGCAGACGCCCGCCAACCAGATCATCATTTCGCTGGCGCTGTTCATGACGGCGTTCATCATGGCGCCGGCCTTCGAGAGGGCTTATAACGAAGGTGTGCAGCCGCTTCTGGAGGAAAAGATCGACGAGACGGAAGCGTTGGAGAAAATCGGCGCGCCGTTTCATGAATTCATGATACAGCATGCGCGCCTCAAAGACATTGACCTGTTTATCTCCATGGCGCCGGGCATGAAAATCGAGAAGCCGGAAGATACCCCGTACCGCGTCCTGATTCCCGCCTTCATGATCAGCGAGCTCAAGCGCGCCTTCGAGATCGGGTTTCTGATCTTCATTCCCTTCATCATTATCGATTTGCTCGTCGCCTCCATCATCATGGCGATGGGCATGACGTTGCTGCCGCCGGCGGTGGTATCATTGCCGTTCAAGCTCATTTTCTTCGTGCTGATAGACGGATGGTACATGATTTGCGGCAGCCTCATCCGCAGCTTCGGGACGGTCTGACATGGATGTGCTCTCCGCCGTATTCGCCGCGTTTTTTATCGGGCTATTGATCGTGACCGCCATTACGTTTGGCCTGGGCCTTTTGGTCATGTTGGTGACTCTGGCGGTTTGTTCGCTGGCTTTTATTCTTATCAGGGAAAAATTGCGCCGCTGGCGGTTCATCCGCAGCGCCACGCCGCGGCCCGGCAAAGACAGCACGATTATCGAAGCGCAATACACCGAAATTACCCGTTCCGAAGATAGTCAAAAACATTAGGGCAATATGCGTAAAACGATATTAATCGCCGCTGTAATTTTATGCCTGGCTGGCTGCACGCAAGAAGGCGGTAAAGATTATGATGCGGCCGCCTGCCAGCTCCAGGGCCTTAAGCCGGGCACCACCGAATATGACCACTGCGTGGAGGAAGAAAAAGCACGCAAAATGCTTGCGCAGCAGCGCCAGGAATTCGAGCGGATGAAGCAGTACGACAGGGACAGCAAGTTGCGCGGATATTAGGCTCATTCTACCAGTAAGCTAGCCTTGACTTTTTCGATCAGCGCGGGGATGCCTGCCTCGATAAGGTCGAGCGTATATTCGAAGTCGGCCATGCCGCCATAATAAGGGTCCGGCACTTCCTTATTGCGCACATGTTGCGTGTATTCCAGAAAAAGGCCGATCTCCGCGGTGGCGTCGTCCGGCTGCATGTAACGCAAAAAGCGCAGATGCGTGTAGTCCAGCGCGAGGATCAGATTGAATTCCTTGAAATCCGACGGGCTTATCTGCCTTGCACGCAGATCGTCGATGCGGATGCCGCGTTGCCTGGCGGCCTTGACGGCGCGCATATCGGGCGGTTCATCGATGTGATACCCGTGCGTTCCGGCGGAATCGACCAGGATTTTCTCAGGCAGATCCGCCGCCGCCAGATGATGGCGTAATACGCCTTCGGCAGTGGGAGAGCGGCAGATATTTCCCGTGCAAACGAATAAAATCTTATACATGTCTATACGATTGGTTCTTTATGCATTATCATTGCAACGGTTCCGAGAGGAAATAAACAGGAATTTCTTAATTATGCGTAAAATATCCCTTATAATCGCTATAGCGGGATTGCTGTTTTTCGCACCCGGCGATCAGTCGCGCGCCGCCGACGATGTGACCTTGCTCAACGTGTCCTACGATCCGACCCGCGAATTTTACGAGGAATATAACGCGCTTTTTGCCGCCCATTGGAAAGAAAAAACCGACCAGAGCGTGACCATTGCCCAATCGCATGGTGGTTCCGGCAAGCAGGCGCGCTCGGTGATCGATGGCCTGCAGGCCGACGTGGTGACGTTGGCTTTGGCCTATGACATCGACGAAATCGCCCTCAGGAGCCAGTTATTGCCGGCCGACTGGCAGCAGGCGCTTCCTTACAGCAGCACTCCCAGCAGCTCGACGATCGTGTTCCTGGTGCGCAAAGGCAACCCCAAGCACATCAAGGATTGGGACGATTTGGTGCGCGATGACGTGAAAGTCATTACCCCTAACCCCAAAACCTCCGGCGGGGCGCGCTGGAATTACCTGGCAGCCTGGGCCTATGCCGTGCAGAAATTTTCCGGGGACGAGGAAAAAATAAAAGCGTTCGTCAAAGCCCTCTATCATAACGTGCCGGTGCTCGATGCCGGGGCGAGAGGAGCCACCACCACCTTCGTGCGCCGCAATATCGGCGACGTGCTGATTGTCTGGGAGAACGAAGCCTATCTGGCGCAAAACGAAATGCGCAAATCCGGCGCAGCCGGCGAATTTGAAATCGTCGTTCCTTCCATCAGCATCAAGGCCGAACCGTCGGTCGCCGTCGTGGAAAAGAATGCGCAACGCAAAGGTACGGCCGCGATTGCCAAAGCTTATCTGGAATATCTGTACAGCCTTCCCGCGCAGGAACTGGCGGCGAAATATTATTACCGTCCCAGCGATGCGGATGTCGCCAAAAAACATAGCGCGCAATTCCCGGCCGTGCAGATGGTGACGATCGACGCGTTCGGCGGCTGGAAGGCGGCACAGAAGAAACATTTTGACGATGGCGGCGTCTTTGATACACTTTATGCGAAATAGATCAGGAGGTACGATGTGGATACGGTTTTATACTACGATATCATGACGTCGCCGGTCGGCGACATCACCCTGGCCGCTACCGATAAGGGGCTGTGCGCGGTCTATTTCGGCAAAAGCAAAAAATCCTATTTTGCGTCCGATGCGGTGCTGGAGCGCAATCCCGGCCATAAAATCATCGCCGCGGCGAAGAAGCAGCTTTTGGAATATTTCGCCGGAAAGCGCCGCGCGTTCGATGTGCCCATCGATATTCGCGGCACGGTGTTTCAAATGAAAGCCTGGAAGGAATTACAGAAAATCCCTTATGCGCAGACGATTTCCTACAGCGAGCAGGCAAAACGCATCGGCGATGTGAAAAAAGCCCGGCCGGCCGGCATGGCCAATGGCCGCAACCCCATCTCCATCATCATTCCCTGCCACCGCGTGATCGGCAGCTCCGGCGATCTGACGGGATATGCTTCGGGATTGAAGATCAAAGCGTACCTGCTCGGCTTGGAAAAGAAACACGCTGCATGAGTGATGTTGCGCGCAAGCGTTGGTACAGATCGCTTTACGCGCAGGTGCTTATCGCCATTGCCGTGGGTATTGCCTTCGGGCATTTCTGGCCGCAGCAGGCCGAGGCGATGAAGCCGCTGGCCGATGGGTTCATCAAGCTCATCAAAATGCTCATCGGGCCGATCATCTTCTGCACGATCGTGCATGGCGTTGCCGGTTCCGACAACATCAAACAGGTAGGCAGCGTCGGCGTCAAAGCCATCGGCTATTTCATGTGCATGACCATCTTTGCCATGCTGATCGGGCTGGCGGTGGTCAATCTCCAGCAGCCGGGAAAAGGCATGGATATCGACCTGAAGCCACAGGCGCAAACGGTCGATAGCTCGAAAATGACTGTCACCGAAAAGCCGCAGAGCACGGTATCTTTCCTGCTGAACATCATTCCCAAGACCATGTCGTCAGCCTTTGTCGAGGGGAATATCCTGCAGATATTATTCATATCGCTGCTATGCGCCTTTGCGCTGGCGGGAATGGGCGAGCAGGGGAAGCCGCTGGCGAGAGGGATTGAAAGTTTCTCCGTCGTCTTGTTTCGCATCGTCAACATGGTTGTAAAACTGGCGCCGATCGGCGCGTTCGGTGCGATGGCCTATACGATCGGCGCGCACGGCATCGATGCGCTGGTAAATTTATTTAAGCTGATGATGGATTTCTACATCACCTGCTTTCTGTTTATTTTTCTCGTGCTGGGCGCGGTAATGCGGCTGGTGGGAATTCCCCTGATCGCGTTTCTGAAATACATCAAGGAAGAAATCTTTATCGTCATCGGCACGTCGTCGTCCGAGAGCGTGCTGCCGCAGATGATTTCCAAGCTCACGCAGCTGGGCTGCAGCAAAAGCGTCGCCGGGCTGGTCATTCCCACCGGCTATTCGTTCAATCTCGACGGCACGGCCATCTACCTGACGATGGGGGCGGTGTTTATCGCCCAGGCGACCAACACCCCCATGTCGCTGTCCGACCAGCTATTCCTGCTGGGGCTGCTTATTATCACCTCCAAAGGCGCCGCCGGCGTGACCGGCAGCGGCTTTATCGTGCTGGCCGCCACCTTGTCGTCGATGCAGCTTATGTCGCCGGCGCTGCTAACCATCGCGCTGGCACAGATTTTTGCCATCGACCGGTTCATGTCGGAGGCGCGGGCGCTGACCAACCTGATCGGCAACGGCGTGGCGACGCTGGTGATCGCCAAATGGGAGAATGCGCTCGATATGAAGCAGGCCAGGTGCGTGCTTATGATAAAGTAAAATTGACCTAATCGCCGGAAACCACTAGGTTGCGCGCTCTTTAAATCCAAGGGCTAGCGACAATACAATGCTTTTCATCCAGGACCTCACCTACCGCATCGCCGGGCGCACGCTGCTCGACAAGGCCTCGCTGTCGATTCCGGCCGGGCACCGCGTCGGGCTGGTCGGGCCCAACGGCACCGGCAAATCGACGCTGTTTAAGCTGGTTTCGGGCGAGCTGCACGCCGATGGCGGCGAGATTTCGCTGATCAAGGGCGCCAGCATGGGCATGGTGCGCCAGGACCTGCCCGACGATGATACGACGCTGATCGACATCGTGCTGGCCGCCGATAGCGAGCGCACCAGCCTGCTCGAGGAAGCCGAATCGGCGCACGACCCCGACCGCATCGGCTATATCTACACCCGCCTCGACGAGATCCGCGCCTATGACGCGCCCGCCCGCGCCGCGACGATCCTGGCCGGGCTGGGCTTTAGCGACCAGGCGCAGAACAGCCCGATTTCGTCGTTCTCGGGCGGCTGGCGCGCCCGCGTGGCCCTGGCGGCGGCGCTGTTTCGCGAGCCCAACCTGCTGCTGCTCGACGAGCCGACCAACCATCTCGATTTCGAGGCGATGGTCTGGCTGGAAAATTTCCTGATCCGCTACCCGCATACGCTGGTCATCATCAGCCACGACCGCGATATACTGAATAAAACCGTCGAGCATATCGTCCATCTCGAAAACCAGAAACTGACGCTCTATACCGGCAATTACGACAATTTCGAGCGCAAGCGCGCTGAGCGGCTGATGGGGCAGCAGGCGCTGCATGAAAAACAGATGGCGCAAAAAGCGCATATGATGAAATTCGTCGAACGCTTCGGCGCCACGGCCAGCAAGGCGCGCCAGGCGCAGAGCCGCCTGAAGATGATCGCGAAGATGGACATCGTCGATGCGGTGATGGCCGACCGCGTGACCGCTTTCACTTTCCCCGAGCCGGAAGAAGAAAAATCGCCGATGATCGTGCTGGAAAATGTCGATGCCGGTTACGCCAAGGACAAGCCGGTGCTTAAAAACCTGGAGCTACGCATTGACGCCGACGACCGCATTGCCCTGCTCGGTGCCAACGGCAACGGCAAATCGACGCTGATGAAGCTGATTTCCGGCCGGCTCCCGCAGCTTGCCGGGCAGATCCATAAATCGGGAAAATTGCGCGTCGGCTATTTCGCGCAGTTCCAGACCGACGAGCTCGACATAAACCAGACGCCGTTCGAGATGATGCGCCGTGCCATGAAAGGCACGCCGGAAGCGAAGATACGCGCGGCGCTGGCCAAGTTCGGCTTCGATAAGCACAAGGCCGATACCGCCGTCGGCGATTTATCGGGCGGCGAGAAGGCGCGGCTGCTATTCTGCCTGATGAGCTTCGACGCGCCGCACATCATGCTGCTCGACGAGCCGACCAACCATCTCGACATCGATGCGCGCGAGGCGCTGATGCAGGCGCTCAACCGCTATACCGGCGCGGTGATTCTCGTCAGCCACGACCCGCATCTGGTGGAATGCGTCGCCGACCGGCTGTGGATTGTTCAGAACGGCACTTGCAAGCCCTATGACGACGATCTCGACGCTTACCGCCAGCTTGTCGTCCAGCAGCGCAAGCGCGAGCGCGAGGGCGCAAAATCGGAAGCCAAGAAACAAAAATCGGAAAATAAGGCCAAAGATACGCCGAAACTCACCGCCGCCGAAAAAGAAGCGGCCAAGCTCGAGCGCCACATCGCCGAGCTGACCTTGCGCAAGGATACGCTCGAAAACGACATCGCCAATGCCTGCGCCGGCGGCGACGCCAAACAGCTAAAAGACCTGAACATCACCCATGCCCAGCTACAAAAACAGCTAAAAGCGGCAGAAGCGGAGCTGGCGAGGGTTATTGAGGGGCTTTAGAATGTATAAGCCAGGCCTAGCTGGAAGTTATGCGATTGCGGCGATAGTTTTTCACTGCCGATAGGCGTGCCGCTGAGCGAATAGCGAATCGTATAATCTTCGTAACTCGTATAGTCCCAGCCCAAGCGCCATGTCAGGTGGTCGGTCAAGAGCGCTTCGGCGCCTAACCCCAGGCGCAAGCCGGTCAGGGACACATCGTCGCCGGCAGCGAAAGGTACACTGGGAACGTTTAGGTCGTAATCGAAATTAGTGCTGACTACGCCTATACGGCTGTAATAGAGAAAATGCGGCAATGCGAACCAGCCGGCGCGCAGCGAAGCGCCGTAGCCGTACCGGCGTTCAATCTCGGTGGTTCCGCCGCTGCTATGGTAATCCGCATTTCCCAGCGAACCGTCCACTTCCGCGCCCAGATAAAAATTACCCAGTTTGCGGCCATATCCAAGGAATAATCCGCCTTCCATACCGGCTGCGTGAAACTCCGTGCTAAGATTCGTGCCTGCCAGCGGTCCGGCGCCGATAAAATCGGCATCAACGTTAAAGCGTTCATAGCCGCCTTGCAGGCCGATATAAGGGCCATCAAATGATTCTGCACGGATAGCGCCGGCCAGCATCGCCGTCGCTAAAAAGGAAGTAATAAAAGCGATTTTCATAGGTTCCCACTCCTTGGTTCATGGTTAGAACCGCCAGCAAACGCTGGCGACCGGGGAGTTAGTGAAACCTACAAGCAGGTTTGCGATAACCTTTAGCCGAAGCCTGTTGTATGCGTTATCGCCTCCCCAGCCAGAGCTGAGGAGTGCAGGTAACGGCTGCACAATGCCGGCTTGTAAGAGGTCACTACACCCCAAAGCGCGAACACCGCGCTTCGCCAAGGACGTTACCGCCAAAGTTCCTAATATTCAATTAATAAAGTAAGAATTTATGCAGCCATGACGAAGTTTTGCGGGGAGCGGTGGCGTGCCCGGCAGGAATGACTCGGGCCTGCTGACCCTCGCCCTACGGGCGGCCAAGCGGCCGTCAAATTCGTCTTACTGACGAATTTACGAACCGGTTCTCATCCTACATACGTTCATTACTACCTTCCCATGGTTTTACCATGGGAAGGTAGTAATGGCGTGCCCTGGTGGACACGCTTCGAACTTTACCGGAGCTGCGCCTGGTTGTCATGCGCTACCCGGAGATGAAGCGCCAGCACATTGGCGAAATGCTCTGGCAGGCCGGAAACGCCGCCTGACCGCGCCTTTTACGGCCTTTGCGAAACCCGTTTCGCCGGTCATTTCGTTTTTCAATGTGCCGGAACCGAGGGTTTCCAATGCCTTGCGTTAAAAAAAGCGAAACGAAATCGGTTTATAGGTGCTGGCGCTAGCGAGATTCCGGGCGTTGCGCCCCCGCATAGCATTCGCGCCGGAAGGACCCAAAAAGCCCTCCCACTGTAAGTGGCTCTGGCTCTTGGTTTGCGGGAGAAGGTGTAAAACGGGCGCGCTTGCTGCCTTCCGGCTGGTGCCGCAGAAAGGCCAAAAAGTGCTGTGTTTTTGTGAAAAAGTGCACGTTTTCGGCCAAACTGTGCACGATCTCCCGTCATTGGTGCAAGTACGCCGGACTGTCTTAAGTCAACAAAATTCCCCAAAAGTCATCCTTAAGTCGATAAAATTCCCATATGACGCCGTTCGCCTGGTGGTATCAGGAAGATATTCGCTCTTCGAGTCTGGCCAGTTCGCTCATGATCGTCTCAAACTCCGGCGCTTCGCCGATGAACATTTCCTGCATGGCGGCATAATCCCGCTTGAGTTCCGGCAGCATTGCTTCTTGTGGCGCGAGGCGAAGACTACCGATGACGGCCGTATCGTAAGACGCCTTACTGTCCGCAAACATCAGGCTTTTGTTCCTGACCACTTTCTCCAGCAGCGTCACATCTTGAAGCGCCGCATCGGCAATGCCTTTCTGTGCCATGATGAAAGTGTCGTAATAATGGCGGGACATGCGGTCGCGCATCTTCGAGCCGTGGTGCAATGCATGCAGGATGGTGGCTTTCTCCCAGAATGTCCGCTCCGCCGCCAGCACGTGGACGTTGCTATGCGGATCGTCAAACAGCTGCTGAAACGCATCGGAAACGTAAGGCGTGATTCGCTTATTCTCGCTCGGCTCAATGTCCCCGCGCGCGCCGAACTCCAGCCGCACGATTGGTTTGATATAGCCTGGCGCTTCCCACGTTTGAGTAAGCCCTGCTCCGCCAATGCCAGGTTTGGGATGCGCTGAAAGACCACCTCCACCAAGTCCTCCACGAGAAACTGTATAAGATTGCAACGCTGGATAGGAGAATAATATCGTTTGCCGATCCGGATCGTCGGCGTCGAGCGCCAGTTTCCAGTCGCTAGGCAGTTTTCCGGCAAAGGATTTTTGCAGCGTCGGCAACGCCAGTTCCGCCACAAAGCGTCGGGCGTTTTCTTTCAGCGTGTCGATCCTGCGCTGACGCTCCTTGCCGGAGATGTCCGTGTCCATTGGATCGGCGCCTTCGGTGAGATAGGGTGCATCGCGGCTGATCGTCAGATCAATATCCTCGGAGAAGCGTTCGATCAGGCGGTAAGCCTTCGACAGTGACGTACCGCCCTTGAAGGTGATGTGCGGTGTCATCTGCGGATTCTCAAAAATCTGCCTGAGTGTCCAGCACACCCAGAAATCCTTTTCGATGATGATCGGCAGAATGCCTTGCCTGTTCGCCGCTTCTTGAAACGCCGTTCTTTTTTCTTCCTCAGGCAGTGCGATGAATTTGTCCATGTTTTACGTGCTCTATTTTATGAATCGCATCCGCCATCCAGCCGGGGATACGATCCATCGCCTGATGCAGCCCGGCTAAATCCTTGCCCGTCAGCACGCGCGCGCAACGGCTGATAATCTGGTCGTCCACGCTTTTCCTGCCAAGATAAGAAAGTGCCTGCAGCGTCAGATTAGCATGGTCAGGGATATTGTCGAGCCATGCCACGCGCGCGCGCTTCAACTGGATAGTCTGTCCTGCTACGCGCCGCGTGCGAATGGTCGCATTCGTGAGGTAAGATAGCTTGATCGGCACCTGCGTAGAGAGCCTCATAAGATTCGCCGCCATCGCGCCGGAGGGAAAAACATGATCGCCCGCCGCCAATGCACGCGCAATATTATCCGGCGTAGGCGAAAGCGGGCCGAGCAATTTGCTTTGTTTCGGATAATAGTAAATGCCACGATCCAAGCGACGGATCATGCCCTGCTTCGCCAGCCGCGACAGCACCTGATCCACGCTAGCGCGCGTGCCGACGTTCAGGAAGTCTCTGGGCGTAAAAACCCAGCCCGGCTTCCTGCGCCGTATTCTGCCTGTAATCTTATCGGTTATGGATGTCATAATGATCCCCCCCCTATATGTCAGATAATACCATAGTTTTATCTGACAAACAAGCCAGGTTATTCTGCACCAAGAATGCAAATTAACATATTGAATATTATTGTTATTAGTCTATGTGGTGTATCTTCCGCAATAAGAGGAGAGAAACATGCAATATAGCACCCATCTGCTGCGCCACTGGCGCTTCACCATCGGCCAAAATATCCACCGGCGCCGCGTCGCGCGGAAATTACCGCTGCGGAAACTCACCCGCCTCACCGGTATATCGGAATTGCTGCTCGACCACTATGAGATGGGAAAGAACGAGATCGGCCTGGACGATCTGCTCAAAATCGCCTGCGCGCTGGAAGTAGAAGTACGGGAATTGATTGGCCAGACCAAACCCGTCCATAGTTCTTGACATATTCTGATACGTCCATAATAATGGACGAATGAATATCGATCACGCACTCATTGCCTTTTCCGCGCTGTCGCAGGAGACGCGGCTTTCCGTCTTCAAGCTGCTTATCGAGTATGGGAAAAGCGGCTCTCCGGCGGGAGCCTTGAGCGACCAGCTCGACATTCCGCACAACACGCTCTCGTTCCATCTCGCGCATCTCACCCATGCCGGACTGGTAACATCGCGCAAGCAGGGGCGGCAGATGATCTACGCCGCCAACTGCGACACGGTGGAAGGGCTGATCGATTACCTGAAGGAAAACTGCTGCATCCGCGAAGACGCATCTTCCGGCTGCGCCACTGATTGCAAACCGAAACCAAAGCCTATGAAAAGGAGGCGGCATGATAGATGATATTTGGCATGGTAGAACCGCCTATATTAAAGGTTTTTGGGGATGGTCACCAGAAACATGGGCCTCAATAGGTTTCCGCGACAACTATCGTGATACGTTAATCAGCAAAACCACCAATCCCTTCATTATGGTGATTTACATCACCATACATTCAGGAGAGAAAGAAGAAATGCTGGGTAAAATCGTTGGATTTTATCTTGTTTCGCACGAGAAGGGTCATCGGGATGAATTTACTGCGCCTGAGCATTATCAGAGACATCCTGAAAAATGGCCGCACGCGATAAGAGCTATTCGAGCCTTTAGTTTTCTTCCCGAATATTACCTTGATGTGTATGACTTTGATCCTGCTATCAAGCGTGCCGCAGTTCCCACGGCAGAAAGAGGGAGAGAGCTTTCGGATGAACAAGTAAAATTGCTTAAAACCATCCCCTACATTGAAGTGCCGATTTTTGGCGGCAATAGCGTTATTGACCGCACAATCCATGTTCCGCCAGCGGCAAAAACGAAGATTAAGGTGCGGGGTGGCCCAATCAACCGCTCTGGATATGTAGTGGATGGCGAACCTATCGATACCCCAAAGGAACTTTACTCACTTATTTTGAAAGGTGAGACATCCGTTTTTCTGGGCGATGCAGCGTCCCAATTCCAGCTATATAAAATCGGCTTATCTATGAGCCCACAAACCAGGCTTTCTGCATTTCAAGAAGCATTGCCCAGAACTTTGCCTGAAGGAAGAATAGGATGGTCTCTGCATCGTTCAACGCGGCGAGATGGCCATGAACCGTACCCTAACTTTGATGCCGCGCTTGTAGGGGAAGAGGCCATGAAAGATTATTTAGGTGCCCACGGCACATGGCTTGGCGGTGAATTTTATGCCGCGACAAAAGAGAATTTTGAAAAGGCGTGGGAGATAGGCCGCGCTACCGCTCTTCAACCCGTAGAAAGAATAGGAGGCAAAAAATGAAACGCCTGCATGTGCATATCGCCGTCGAGGATTTAGAGAAATCCATCGGCTTTTATTCCACCCTGTTCGGCGAGAAGCCGAGCAAACAGAAGCCCGGCTATGCCAAATGGATGCTGAACGACCCGCGCGTCAACTTCGCCATCTCCGCCCGCGGCGCCAAGCCTGGGCTGGATCATCTGGGCATCCAGGTGGACGCGCCGGAGGAACTGGAGGATTTACGCGAGCATCTGAAACGCGCCGATCTCGGCCTGTTCGACGAGGGCGAGGCCACCTGCTGCTATGCGGAATCCGATAAGTCGTGGGTGCGCGATCCTTCCGGCATCGCCTGGGAAGCCTATCACACGATGGCCGACGCCGAACTGTTCAGCGTGCCCAAACCTGAGGGCATGAGCGCCTGCTGCGCGCCGAAGATGGAAACCAAACCGGCCGCGTCCTCCTGCGGCACGGCGAAGTCCGACTGCTGCTGATGAAAAACGTTCTGTTCCTCTGCACCGGAAATTCCTGCCGTTCCATCATGGCCGAGGGGCTGCTGAACCATTACGGCAAAGGCAAATTCCGCGCCTTTTCCGCCGGGAGCTTCCCCACCGGCAAGGTGCATCCCATGAGCCTGGAAATGCTAAAGCGCCACGGCATGAGTGCGTTCGGCTATGAAAGCAAATCGTGGGACGTGTTCAAGAATCTCCATGAACTCGACATCGTCATCACCGTCTGCGACAATGCCGCCGGTGAGGTCTGCCCTATCTTCCCCGGCGCGCCGGTCAAGGCGCATTGGGGCGCGCCCGACCCGGCGCATTTTGAAGGAACGCCGGAAGCGGTGGAATCCGAATTTGACCGCGTGTTCGCCATACTGGAGCGCCGCGTCAAGGCGCTGGTAGCGCTGCCGGTGGAGACGATGGATAAGGAAGAACTCCGGCAACAACTCAACGCCATAGGCGAACTATGACCGACCAAACGACAATTGACCTGAAGCGGTTCAACAATAATGCATACATCGAAGAGCGCGTTATTGCCGCCGACCTGGCGGATCGGGGTTCAGTTAAAACTGCTCTGCGCTATTTATACCTTGATGACGGCCCCATAAATCTACCGAGAGACAGGCAGAAAATAGCAGAGAAATATCTTGAGGACGCGGAAAGGATTCTGATTCGCTGGCTCGCAACCAGAACCAACGGCAGTGAACGAAAGAACTACGGGTCACGCGCGCTGATTACCGCCAGGTCAACCCGCTATCGTTGCCAGCAATGTGGGTTTTCAGACGTGCGCTGCCTGAATCTTGACCATATAGACGGCAGAGTGGATGGAACCGAATTTGCATGTCTCTGCGCGAATTGTCACACGATAAAATCACGACAAAAGGATTGGTCAGGAAAGGCATTGCGTCAGAAAGATGTAGAAGAGCAGACGCACTATGAATCATAGCGCATCCCCCCTCGGTTTCTTCGAGCGTTATCTTTCCCTCTGGGTGGCGCTGTGCATCGCCGCCGGTGTCGGTGCCGGGCATCTCGCACCCGGCCTGTTCCAATTCATCGCAGGGCTGGAATACGCCAGCGTCAATCTGATCGTCGCCGTGCTGATCTGGGTGATGATCTACCCGATGATGGTCAACGTCGATTTCTCCACATTGCACGATGTCGGCAAGCGGCCGAAAGGGCTCATCATCACCTTTATCATCAACTGGTTCGTCAAGCCCTTTAGCATGGCGGCGCTGGGCGTTCTGTTTCTCCAGCACGTTTTCGCGCCGTTCATTCCGGCCCAAGACGCCAAGCAATATATTGCCGGGCTGATCCTGCTCGGCACGGCGCCCTGCACGGCGATGGTGTTTGTGTGGAGCCGCCTGGTGAACGGTAATGCCAATTATACGCTGGTGCAGGTGTCGCTCAACGACGTGGTGATGGTCGTCGCCTACGCGCCCATCGCGGCATTTCTGCTCGGCGTCGCCGATATCACCGTGCCGTGGGAGACGCTGCTGCTGTCGGTCGCGCTATATGTGGTGATTCCCATCGTCGCCGGATACGTCACACGCCGCAGCCTGCTGGCGCGCGGGCCGGAGCGGATCGCTTCCTTCCTCGATCATCTCAAGCCCTATTCGGTGCTGGGGTTGCTCGCTACCGTCGTGCTGCTGTTCGGCTTCCAGGCAGAGACGCTGCTCGCCAAGCCGCTGGTCATCGGCATGATCGCCGTGCCTATCTTACTACAGAGCATACTGATGTTCGCGCTCACCTATATCTGGATGTGCCGCGCCTCAATCCCGCACAACGTCGCCGCGCCCGCCGCGCTGATCGGCGGCTCCAACTTCTTCGAGCTGGCCGTGGCCGTCGCCATCAGCCTGTTCGGGCTCAACTCCGGCGCGGCGCTTGCCACTGTCGTCGGCGTGCTGGTCGAAGTCCCCGCCATGCTCTGGCTGGTCGGCATTGCAAATAAAACCCGTTATCGTTTCTCTATATCGTAGCATTTGCCTGCATAGCAGCGCTACACCGCCATCGATCATCAGGTTGCCTTCACCATGATTTACTTGTTCGACCGCTGCTGATGACGAGAATTATCCAGCGATCAGCAGAAAATTATGACTTTGGCCCTGTTAAATCCGCCATCTCTTTCCGCGTGGTTTCTTTTGCCTCTCGCTCAAAATTTTCCGCCCTCAGCCGTGCAAAGCCTTCCGGATTTCTTTCGCAATGGTAATAGTAATGGCGCATTTTCTGCTGTTTATCCGCTTCCCTGATTTCTCGCTCGGATTGCTTTATGTAGCCCGCCATCTTCAACCATTTAATGGTGGATTTACCAAAAATGAAAAACAACAGGAGCGTTGCGAACCATGTGTATTTATCGCCCAAGAATTCGATGATGGCTGGTATAACCAATAGCCACAAAAAGAATAAGAAAAGTAGAACATGCTTTGCACGGCGCGTTTGCTGAACATGCGCAGCCACTTCCGCCTTGATCTGTTTTTCTGTCCGCGCAGGCAAATCGGCATACACCATGCGCAAATGACCTTCCTGTTTTAGATGATCTGGGAATTCCCCATTTTTCAAGCCTCTCCGTACCATTACCAATTGGTCGGCGCCTGGATCGTAATATCCGCAGATATGGTCATATGGCCTTACGGATGACAAATCCAATACGGTATCCGTATCGTCGGAAGCAGATGCCATCAGCGGAATAGGAAACTTTCTCGCCCAATACTGGAATTCTTTTTCCAGTATCTCCGTTACGGTCGCGGGAGCCGATGGTGCAAGAAACGTCACGGTCAGATGGGCCAGCCACATATCCGAGCGCGGCGGCAGGTATTCGATATAGAAGCCGTCTCTTGCCTCTTTAATTGGTTCCCAGATTATAAACCCATCATGCATTGCCTTGGTCATGCGTTATAAGTAATCTCTCAGCTTATCCGCCGCTTTTTCACAATCCACAGCATCAGCGCCGGTAATCAGCAATGCTTTGGGATACGCATTTTGCCATTCGTAATCGCGGGCCTGGAAGCGTAACGCACTCGTAATTCCGATACACCATGGCTCATGCGAGTAATAATGTTTCAGCGCTCGCTTTAAGTCCTCACATGCGCTGGGAGTAGAGTCACGATTGTTGCTATGCTTGATCTGCACCAGCGCAACAATCAGCCCGTCACGGTTTTTAATCACCGTATCCGCGCCGCCGTCATGCGACGTAATGCATTTTTCCACACGCAGCCATGGTAACTGGCGCTGTAAAACCTGCCGTACATGATCTACATACTGGCGTTCATGCATTGCCAGTATATCTTGATAGCTGATCGCGCCAGCATCACCGGCTTTTCCCCATAGAACCTCATTTGCAAGGTAATCGCTATCTTCCTGCGACCCCGCCGGAGGCCAGAGCACTCTTTCACTTAATTTTCGCTTCTTTTCCAACAAGCGATCAAGCACCAGATCGAAGCTATGTTCTCCCATGGAAGGGTGTTCCGCCATGGGATAATAAACATGCACCTCGCGTTCCTGGCCGATGCGGTAAATGCGGTCGGTTGCCTGATCCTCCACGGCGGGATTCCACCAGCGCGTGAGATGGAAAACATGGTTTGCTGCGGTGACCGTAAGACCTACACCACCGGCGCGTGGGGAGAGCAGCATTACGTCAAATCCCGGTTTACCTGATTGAAACATATTCACCCGTTTCTGGCGGTCACTTCCTTTGACATCTCCCATGATGATCATGGGCAGGTTTTCCAGCCGATAGCGCCTTTTCAATAATGAGGGAATCTCCCCATGCCATTTCTCAGGCTCAAGGAAGATAAGCGCTTTCTCTCCGCTCAAGGCAATACGGTCTAATTCCTTAAACATGGCTTTTAACCTGGCCGATTGCTCGATAAATACCTCATCCCCATCATACATTACCGGAGTTTGGTAGTGTGGGTGAAGTGAGAGATAACGCATTGCCTGTAGCGCTTGCAATGCCGCGCCTGGTTCGCCTTGGCGTGTTTTTGCCTGTTCGAGGGCGCTCGAATAATGTTCAGCTTGCAATGGCGGCATTATCTCACGGAGAGGATGCAAATGTTTCTTAGGGAGGCTATCCAATACTTCCTTCTTCATGCGCCGGAGCATAATGGCGGGTGCATTTTCCGAGTGAGGACGCTTACGCACGCGATGGTTAAGCCTCTCTAGTTCCTCTTCGTTAGGAGGCTTGGCCGTAACGGCTTTTTCGTAGCGGTGGCTGAATTCTTTGATGCTGCCCAGCAGGCCGGGGACGAGCGTATCCATAATGCACCACAGATCGCACAGCCTGTTTTCCACCGGCGTACCCGTCATGCCGATCCAGAAGTCCGCATTCAATGCTTTCGCGGCAATTGTCGCCAACGTATCGGGATTTTTTACCTTCTGCATTTCGTCGAATACCACCACGGAATAATGCTCGCGCACAAACTCCCATTGGTAGCTGGCAAGCGTCTCATAGGTCGTTAGCACCCATGATGCTTGCCCTAATTTCCAGTTACGTTTGAGGTCTTTTAGCCATTTCCCATAGGCACGCACCGGCTCGCCGATACCTGGAGCAAACAGATGAACATCATGCTCTTTTATAATCCAGTTCTCCAATAGACCGGTTGGCGCTACCACAAGCATCGGCAAAGGTGAGAGCGCGCCTTTATCCATTAGTTCCCGTATCCACGCCATCGTTACCAGCACTTGGAAAGTTTTTCCGAGTCCCATGTCATCCGCTAGCAATACGCCACGAGTACCCGCACGATAATGTTGGGCAAGCCATTCAATGCCTTGCTTCTGGTGCTCTTTCGGCTGACTTTTTACGGCAGCAGGCATGGTAAATTTCGGCACGCGGCGTGGAATTAAGAGCACCTCATATTCTTTCTCCTGCAAATTTTCTTTGATATAAAGAACAGAAGATTTTTTCGGCGATGGCGCTGAAACCGCTGAAACGGGTTCATTCTTTTTATTTTCGGTGGATGTTGTTTTCTGATCCGGTCTGGCATTCGGTTTGAGCGCGCGTATGCTTTCCAATAATTGTGTATCGGCCGGTATTTGAAACCCCTCATAATCGAATGATGGCGCCCCTGATTCGCAGAAGCCCATTGCTTGCTTCTCAAATTCAGCCAGCTTTTGTGGATTCTCGAAAGGGACGTCCTTATCGTCGATCTTTATATAGCGCGGCCACGGCGCCTTATCGGCCGTTTCTTCCGGTGGCCACCATATTTGCCCTTCGATCATTATCCATGGAATAATGCGTTTCTGTTTTTCTCCGAATCCCACTACACGGTCGGAGAAAATGGCATCCAGCACCTCTCCGCTAAAATCTTCCCCCAATTCTTCTTCAAATCGTTTGCGGGGATTCTGCAAAAAAGCAAGGCGCTTCTCGCCGGATTCGGCGCGGACTTTATGGACTACCTCTAATGCCCGATGAACCTTGGGACTGAGGACAAGATAACGCCCGGCTTCCAGCGTATAGTGCGCACGCATGGTTGTCGATTCTCTGAAATGATGGTGAAAAGCTTCAAGATCGGCGCGGGTAAGCAGGTCAGAAAATACCCGCTCTTGTTCATTATAGACTCCTTTACCAGCCTGCTTGAGAACCGGTACTACGGTATAGCCATCATCAGTGGATTCCGCTTCGATCTGGAAAGCGTCTGCATAATATAATCGTAGACGGCCAATGCGACCGCCTTTCTTAATCTGGTCGTGAGCATCTTCCGGCAAGTGCTGGAGAAGAGATTGTATTGCATGTATGTGCAGTAAGCGTTCGCCAGCCAGCCGCGTTGTCATACTGCGAATATTTTTTACTTCTTCCGTGATTCGCCAAATATGCGGCGGCATCAACTGCAAGGCTCCTGCAATTTCTACAAAACAGCCTTTTTCATTAACGCTCGTATAATGTCGGCCACCGGTCGTAAGCCAGCTGTAATCAATACGGTAATTCTCATTATCCAATGCTCCGTCATCGGATAAACTCAGCACGCCGGTGAAATATCCCGGCAGGTCGAGCGCCTGACGGAGTTGGCCGTTATCCTCGGCAAGCGCGTCCATCAACCGCTTCGGAGTTACCGCCATGGTGGAGGTATCGGGTCTCGTTACACCATCCTGCTCATGCTGTTCCAACCATCCGAGTAAGACGTCTGCTCCCGTATTCTTTGCCTCCGTCCATTGCTCCAGTGGCAATGCCAGGTTTCCTTTCCGTAACTGGAAGGAAATCAGTCCATTGTCTGAATTGGAATGATGCAGCATGGTCAGCGTACCCTGAAATCATTGTCACGGATATGACAGCCCGTATGCTTGTCTATGAAATCTCTGAATTTGCGCTGCCATGTGTAATTAGGGCTACCGCCATGGCTGAATGCTTCATTGCACGCGGGCGCCTCCACACGTAATGTCGGGTCGGAATATTCTTCATGAATTAATGTAGGCGCATTTTTATGGCTGGCCTTCCAAAAACGGCATTTGCCATTATGATTGAATTCCGCGATTACCAGATCGCCGATGCGCATCAATAGCACGCAGCTGGCGGGGCTAGTGGAATTCGTAAGCTGGGCAGCAGCAGTAGCGTCTTTTTCCAGTATTCTCCTGGCGAGCGCATAGCCTTGTTTGCCTAGCACAACGCGCGCATCGTCTATGGATTGCTGACGGATATATGCTCTCCAGAAAGCACGCCGGTATTCCCACTGTTCTTCGCCTATTTCGCTGATTATCTAGAAAAATTGCTCGATGGTGACGCCAGCCAGCCACCGGCGAAGCACATGCATAGCAGAATCACTTACCCCAGCCCAACCGCTACCAGCCTGGTTGCGGAACCGAGGGTCTTTGAAAGCGATAAGAAGACGATTGAGAATATTTTTACGCACGGCATCGGATGGGCGCTCATCCCCCCACGGCTCCAATAACGTTTCAATCAATTCCTTGCGTAACGTCTGGAAGCGCGGATTAGCCTCATCTTTCATTACATAATCCCATGCGCTTTCTACCAGTTCTGGTTTCTTAGTGAGCTGTGAGCGAATTTGTTTAAGTATGGCGCGCCCAAGGGCCGTGCTATATCCACCTGCTTCTAACTCTCCCGTCAGACCATATTCTTTCCAGTATTGCTTGGGCTTCGTCTCATAATGTGACAGATAACGCAACGCGGCCTCCTTTAGCCATGACGCGTCCTTGAACAGGCCAATCGTCTGATCGCGTTCATGCCAGGCTTTAAGCGCGTCTTTCAATGCAGATTGTGTAAAGGCTTCCTGTACCCATTCTGCCATACGCTTTTCGACGGCGGCATGTTTGCCATAATCACGCAGGTAGACATGGATTATTCTTTTCCACATCCGAACATTGCTGGAGGCGATAAGTGTTGCATGCAGTTGTTTCATGAACGGTTCCTGATCCGCCAGGCAGGGCGAGGAGTGCCATAATATCCATGCTACTTTTTTCCAGTCGCTACCAGTTATCTCATCCCATTTATTCTGCTGCGATGCGGCCAGGAAATGCGCATGCAATGTATCTAGTTCCACAGGCGTGGGCTGTTTGCCCGGCCCATGATGGAGTTGGACGACTTTCTGCGCCGTAGCTACCATTTTCGGTGAAGGTAGCGCCATCATGCGCGTAGGCATCGACGATGCCTGGTTCAACGTATGGCGAAAACGGGGCGACGGTGCGGATGCTGCTGGCGAAATATCGGCTGTCATTCTTTAATGCTCCGCCACGGCTCGTTTAATGCGTTCTACGTCTTCCGGCGTTGGTGATCGCATGATAAAGCGCAAGTCGATGCGGCGGTTCTGTGCAGCATCATTTTTCTTAACTATCGGTCTGCGTGCTTCGTAGCCGCTTACGGCCAGCACCGGAACATTTTGCATATTCAGTATATCATCATCCAGGACGGGCTGTGCCGCGGTCAACCCTCGAAACACGTTGATGGCGCGATTGGCGGAGAGTGTCCAGTTATCGAAGCCAGTTTCTGCCCCGGTGCGATCCGTATGGCCTTCGATCAATACCGTTTCCAGGGCTTCCTGGCTTTTAAGGCTGAGCTTTGCGCATGCTTCTTTTAATGTATCGTTCTTTACACGCGCCAGGCAGGGAAGATAGGTTCTCAATACTCCAGCCAACTTGATAAGTGCCTCATTGCCGTCTGCACTTAGCTCGTATCTTCCCCGGTCAAATAAAATTTTGTCCGGCAGGCGGAGAATGCCTTGTTCTTCATCCACCTCAACTTCTATGCCGAGTTCTTTGAGGCTTTTTTTAATTTCCTGCAGCACTATATTCCGGGATTCGATCATTGCGGTCACCTGTTCGGTGACATCCCTTGCTGTCTGCTCTGTATTGCGCATGTTACTGGCAAAGAGCATCAGCATAATAATAAAGATAAAAAGTATGCCTACGAGCAAATCCGTGAATGAAGCAAAATAGCTTTCATCATGGGTGTCGGTGGCTATGTCATGTGCGCTCATAATGCCTCAATCATGCCGTCGCGGTTTTAGGAAGCTGCTTGTTTTGTTCCTCGCGCTCTTCCGTCAATTCGTTAATCGCGCCACTTAATGTCTGAATCGCCTCATTGAACGAACTGTCGAAGGATGTGACAAATTCCTTGACCTTCTGCTGGAACTCATCGGTGCCTTTTGCCAAGGTTGAGAAGGCATTTCCTAGGTCTGTATCGACTTTCTCAAAGCGAGTCTGGTAGCTGCTCCAGCTTGTATCCATACGCGTCATTACCTGTTTCAACGACTCACTGGCGCCGGACATTGAACTGAATGCTCCCATAATAATGTCCTGTGCTTTCTGAATGGTGCCTACCGCCTCCATCATCTGACGGGAAAGCTGCTCGACGGGAGTAGCGGCCTTGGCCAACGTGCCGGAAGCATTTACCAGTTCCTTTACGTTTCCCTGCATGCTGTCCGCCACTTGCTTGAATTCCAACATGTGCCCACCGATCTTGACATGCACATCATCCAGCTTCTGGGAAGAGCGGGTAAAATCATCTGCCGCGCCTTTGATTAACTGGCCAGCATCGTTTAACTGACCGCTGGTAGCCAGGAGGCGTTCCAGTGCGCCAGCCATTTGCCCGACGACATCTTTCAATGGCTCCAGATTACCGGAAAGCCCTTGCACTGTTGCCGCTAGTTCGCCGTGCGTCTTGCTCAGATTACCGGCACTTTCCTTATTGCCGTCTGCCGCGCCTTGAATCTGTCCCCCAGCATGCTTGATGCTCTCCGCAATAATTTTAAGCGATTCCAGCACTTCCGTGAATTGCATGAGTGCTTTTTGTACGCCGGAAAAATCCGTAACGAAACGATCCATGGTTTCCGCCATTTTCTGCGTGGCATTACCCATTTCCTGCCCGAAATTACCGCCGAAGCCCTCTATCTTTCCGACAAGCTGATCCAGGTTGCTCGTAAGCGCCTTGATATTGCTTACCATCTGGTTCATTCCCTCGCCGGTATGCTGATGCATATTGCGCAGGAATTCTTCGAGTACAGATTTCAGAGCACCCTCATTACTGGAGTGATCGCGCTCGGCAATTTTCTTCAGCGTATCCACCAGCGGCGCCATTGCCTCGGAAACGCTCTTAGGGAGAGCATGGTTCATGATGCTTTCAAATTTAAGAGTGATATTGTCCGCCAGATTAGCCAGGTGAAATTTCTGCTCTTCTTGCACTAACAAAGAAGAATGCAAAAGTTTTTCTGCAGGTACAAATTCTGTACGCATCTCGATACCAATACAGAAATCGTGTATTTGCTTTCTAAGATTATTGAATAAGCGCCGCTGTATGACGGATAACACCAGACTAAGCAAAATCGCAAAAACAGAGGTGATAAATTTGGTAGACGCCACTCTGAGGAGTTTTTGCAATCCTTCGGTACTGGCAGAAGCAGTTGCCAGATCATGCTGTGCGACGGCGATAGCGGCGGCTAGCCCCAGAAACGTAAAAAGCAAACCGAGGCCAATAAGATAATTAGGGAATGCATAGAGCTGGGATAGATTGCGTCGCGCTCCAAGCACCGATTCTAATGTAAAATATCGCTGCGGGCGCGCCGTAAGGTGAACGGCTTGACGCATAGGCTTCGATATTTCAGCCGCAACGTCCCGACGGGGCGGTGGCGGTATAATCAATGTTTCCTGATATTGCTGCCATAGCTCCCGCAGGCAGTCTATTTGCTGTAACTCTCTGACATGCTTGTCAAAATGATCGTAAAACTCCTTTTGCAATTCATCTATGTGCTGATCGAACTCCCCCTCATGCGGTCGGTTTCTACCTAATGCAACGACTTTAAGCGCCTCTCTAAAGGCATCACGGACTTGGCGGGTGCTGGTAAAAGTATCGACAAGGGCAAAAATAAATACGCCGCTGATAATGGCGATGAACACCGCAGGCGTATAAGGATCTGCCAGGATATCCCACAGGGGTTGTAAAAATGCGTGTTCCATGAAGATTCCCCACAACTTATTATATTTGATGACCAATCATCATAAATCATGAGAAACTACTTGATATGCTTCCGAAAAGAAACGGTTTTCTAGTCTAAAGAATGTCTCTCCCGCAGAGGCATAACAGCATTGCGCATAAAACAAATCAATTCTGGTATAAGCTCATAAGTCTCAGTATGATGTCGTCCATTCAGGAAATGATGACGGACGCCTATGCTATTCAACCCAGCCGCCAAGCGATTTACCTTTCGGGATTTACGCGCGCTTGCCGTAATGACAGACCCGGCGCTCAAGAAACAGCTAAATGCCAGCACAGCGGCCAGGGAATTTGCCGAGCATGTATATTCCCAATGTCGCCAGACCGAGGAAGATAAACGGCTATTCGGCGAAGAATTGGCAGTGTTGAAAGCGCGGTCTGACGCCATTCTTAAAACCGCGTATGAGCATGTGCGCCAGGAGCTGGCGGCAGAAGTGCTTTATGGATTTGGCACGAAGCCGCCGGTGACACCGCAAAGCGCTATCGACATCATACCTCCCCATTATTGGCTGTTTCTCCAGCTAAAGCCGGAAACCTCCGAAGCGTTCGGTCATGGGGTGCATTATGTGGGCATATTTTTCCAGCGGAAAGAGGATGTGCCCCCGGAAACTATCGCGTTGGTTAATGAAAGCCGGGGCAATGCATCCGTAGCCACGCCGGATATGCCGCCTCCGGTTTCAGCCGGAGAACAGCCCGATGAAGACCGTTACATTCCGCCTTATGTCCAGCTCCAACTGGACGCTATAAAGCATTTTAGCATCACCCCGGCGCATCATACGCTAAAGAAGACTATCACCGGCTGGCTGGAGAAAGAAGCCGCTGCCAGAGGCATCGAGCTTTCCGGGCGCATGCTGGAAAGCCTGGCTACATCCATCCGTCCGCCGGAAGCGCAAAAAGGCGGGAACAAAAAGCAGCACGAACCCGCTGAAGGGTGACATCGTTGCACCGGCAATCAGTAAAAACCGGCAAAGCATGTCGCCCCTGAGAGCGGCTAATTTCCTAGACAAATAAAGCCTGACACCCAGGGTGTCACCCCTGACGGCGCTACGGTAGCGCCTTTGATTTCGTCGTATTTTTTCTGGCATGCTGCCTCCCATCATCACGCATTATGGAGGTGCAGCATGACACATTCAGAACACCCGGCCGGTGACCGGCTGCTAACGCGGAAGGAAGCGGCCGATTATCTCGGCGTCGCGGAAAACACCCTGTCGGTATGGGCGAGCGAGGGGCGCTACAGGCTTCCCTATATCAAGGTCGGGCGGCTGGTGAAATACCGCCTGTCCGATCTGAACGAATTCCTCGCGCGCAATACGCAGGGCGGCGCGCATGAATAACATTTCCTCCTTCTCCAGCCTGCGCGAACTTGGCTTCAGTGTTTTCCCGCTCCAGGCGCGGAGCAAGAAACCTGTCGGCAGTTGGAAGGAGTATCAGACCACATCAGCTAATGCCGGGGAATGCGCCGCATGGGAAACGGCCTATCGCTACAACCCCTACAATATCGGCATTGCCACCGGCAGCGTGTCCGGCTGCTTCGTGCTGGATGTGGACGGCGAGCAAGGACGTGAGACGTTGGCGAAGCTGATCGCAGAGCATGGTGAGTTGCCTGCCACGCCCACCGTTAAAACCGGTAAGGGACAGCATTATTATTTCCGCTATCCGGCGGGATATACAGTGCGCAACCTTGCAGGGCGGAGTGTGCATGGCGAGATTCTTCCCGGCATCGACCATCGTGGCGACGGCGGATATGTGGTGGCGCCGCCCTCGATCCATCCCGACGGCATGGCGTATGAATGGATCGTCAGCCCGTGGCAGACGACGCTGGCGGATGCACCGGCATGGCTGCTGGAACTGGTGGCCGTGCCGGAGAATAATGAGACACTGGATTTCAACGGCGCGGCTGACAATATTCCCGCCGGGGCTTATCTCGAAAAAGCCCTCGCCAACGAACTGACACTACTGACACAAGCTCCGGCCGGGCAGCGCAATGACCGGCTGAACCGGGCGTCATTCAGCCTCGGCCAGCTTATTGCGGCGGGGCTGGACGAGGACATGGTAAGGCGTGAATTGCATGCAGCCGCGCGCATGGCCGGGTTGGAAGACGTGGAGATAACACCCACCATCGACAGCGGTATCGCCGCCGGGAAGCAGAAGCCGCGCGACATTCCTGCTAATGCCGATTCCGCTAATTCTGCTAACGCCAATGCGAACAGGATTAGCGGAATTAGCAATGCCAGCATTAGCGAGTGGCAGACACCCACTCCGTTGACACAGGAAATTGCGGCGCAGGAACCGTACCCGGTGGAAGCGTTGCCGGATGTTATCCGCGAGGCGGTGGCCAGCTATCAGGCTTACGGCCAGCAGCCGGTGCCCATCGTCGCCATCGCCGGGTTGGCGAATGTCAGCCTGGCCTGTCAGGGATTGGCCGATATTGCCCGCGACGAAGTGCTGACCGGCCCCATCTCGCTCAACTTCATTGTCACCGCCGACAGCGGCGAGCGCAAAACCTCGGCGGATAAAGTCTTTTCCAAAGCGGCGCGCGAATGGGAAAAAGCAAAGCGCGCAGCTATGCAGGCGGAATTAAAACAGGCGAAAATTCTGGTCGACGCCTATCTCGCCACCCGCGCGGGCATTACGCAGCAGATCACCAGCGCCAGCAAGAACGGCGGCACGGCGGATCAGCTGGGCGCGCTCCAAGCGGCATTGCAGCAGATTGATACGGAAGCGCCGCAACTACCCGTCATCCCCACGCTGCTGTTCGAGGACGTGACGCAGGAGGCCTTGATCGACGAACTGGCCAGGGGGCATCCATCGGCGGCGCTGTACAGTGACGAGGCGGCAATTGTTATCGGTTCACATGGATTTCACCAGGAGCGTTGCCTGCGCTATTTCGGTCTGATCAACCGTTTGTGGGACGGCAACGGTTACAAACGCCAGCGCATTACCAGCGAGAGCACCAGTTTCTACGGCAGGCGCATGACCTGCTCGCTGATGATGCAGCTTTCGGTGTTGAAGACACTCATAAGCGTGGCCGATGGGCAGAGCCGCAATACCGGATTTCTCGCCCGCGTGCTGATTGCCTGCCCGGATAGCACGATGGGCACGCGGTTCTACAAGGAACCGCAGTCACTCGACCGGGCACTGGACGCATTCCACGCGCGCATTCATGCGTTGCTGGAAATGCCGTTGCCGGTGGACAAGGAAACGGGCGAACTCACGCCGCCATTGCTAGGCTTAAGCAATGAAGCGCACCAGATGTGGGTGGAGTATTATAACGAGACGGAATTAGCCATCGGTGCACGGGGAGAATTTTATTCTGTCCGCGATTTTGCCGCTAAGTCCGCCGAGAATGCGGCCAGGCTTGCCTGCAACTTTCATATCTTCCAGCAGGGCGCGACCGGCGAGGTGGACAGCGACGCCATGCAGCGCGCCATCACCATCATGCAATGGCACCTGCGCGAAACGCTGCGCGTATTCAGCCACATCGATACGCCGGAGGAAATGACGCATGCCCGGCTGCTGCTGGAATGGCTGAAGCGGAAGAATCACCGCACCATCACCGCCAGCGAGATCGCCACGCACGGCCCTAACCAGCTGCGCCAGCGCGAAGCGCGTCATGCCGCGCTCAAAACCCTCTGCGAGCACGGTTACCTGCGTGAGCGCGCCGTCGGCCGCAACCGGCAATACGAGGTCAATCCCTCCCTGGCGGAGGTAACGCCATGACCGCCGCTGCTGCTAATCCCGCTAATTCTGCTTATCCACGCCGGTTAGCTGCATTAGCGGAATTAGCAATCATCCCCCACCATCACTTCAGGAGACCACCCATGACCCACCGCAAAGCTCTTACCGAATCCGCCAGGAAAGACTGGATGTATTTTCCCTACGACGAGCGCTCGGCGCTTTCCCTGTTCAACCATGATGCCTGCGAAGGTGTGGAACTGATCCATGTGCTCATGGCGCAATATCAGGCACAGGCGGAAACGCTAGCCGGGATCGTGCATACGCTGCGGTTGTTCGCCCACAACTACCGGCGCTCGTATCACCGCCTGGCCGCAAAAGGATTGCTCATCCGTATCGACGACCATTACCGGAAGCAGGCGGAAGCCGTCATCGAAAAAACGGAACGCCTGGTCGAAAGCTGCGCCCTGCCGATGCCGGAGGGCGGCTACCTGGTCTGCGACGGGGTGTTTCCCGGCCGGGACAGGGATTGCGACGAATAGCCACCAGCCATCGAGGCCACCATCATGCCGGTAGATCAAGACATACTCGAACGTAAGGCCGACGAGCTGACACAGACCGAGCTTTTCGAGCGAATTGTCTACAAAATCCGCCGCAAATACGACTTTCAAATCAGCGAGATGGAGGCCATTGCGGCTGCACGGAACCTTATCGGATTTACCCAAACACTGCTTGAACTCTCCAAACATAGCGGTAATGTCGAGCCATGAGCCGGAAAATCGTCCGATTTGAAGAATATAAGCCCGCTGGCCTGAAAAAGGCCATCATCCTGGCGCGCGTCTCCACCAAAGACCAGGAAGAGGGCTATTCCATAGCTGCGCAGAAACACCGGCTGCAGCAATATTGCGAGCGCAAGGGATTGGAGATCATTCGCACTTTCGAGCTGGTGGAATCCTCTACCCACGGTGACCGCAAGGATTTCGCGCAGATGATCGACTTCATCCGCAAGCAGCGCGAGTGTGTGGCGTTAGTAGCGGATAAAGTGGACAGGGTTCAGCGCAGCTTCAAGGAATTCCCGATGCTCGATGCGCTGATCCAGGAAGGCAAGCTGGAGCTGCATTTCAATACCGAAAATTACATCATCCACCGCGAATCCGTTTCGCAGGAACGGCTGATGTGGAGCATTGGCGTGGTGATGGCGCAGTCCTACGTCGATTCCCTGCGCGATAACGTCAAGCGCAGCTTTGACCAGAAGATACGCACCGGCGAATGGATCGCCACCGCGCCGGTCGGCTATATGAATGCCAAGGATAGCCGTGGCCGTGGCACGGTAGTGGTGGACGAAGCGCGGGCGCTGCTGGTGCGGCGGCTGTTCGAAGAATATGCCACCGGCAGCTATACGCAAGGCCAGATGGTAAAAGAGGCTCGGCAATGGGGATTGCGCAATGCCCGCGGCAAGCAGGAGCCGCTGGTGCGGTCACAGATAAACCGGGTACTGCAAAATCCGTTTTACTACGGCGAGATGGAAGTGAAGGGTAAGCGCTATCCGCACGTCTATACGCCGCTGATTACCAAAGACCTGTACGATAGATGCCAGGCGGTGCGGCTGGGCTGGCATAAGAAGCCATTCGCCTATGCCGGGAAGGATTACATCTTCCGTGGGCTGATTACCTGCGACACTACCGGCAAGACGGTTACGGCCGATACAAAAACCAAGCGTTACCAGAACGGCAATACCGCCGAATATACCTACCTGATGTGCTGGAACCCCGAAGACCCGGACAAACGCATGTGGGTGCGGGAAGATACCGTCCTGGCCGAGGTGGAGCAGGTATTCAAGAACATGGGCATTGATGACGATATTTACGAGGACGTGGTCGCCTATGCCCGCAACACCTGCGATACCGAAAAGGCTTTCCATAAGCGCCAGATGCAGGAAACCACCCGCGAAATCGAGGCCATCCAGGGCAAGCTCAATAAGCTGATGGACTTGCTGCTGGAGGGCGCTATCGAAAAGGCCGAGCATGATGAGAAACGCGCCGCCCTGCGGAGCAGGCAGGTTGATCTGACCAACCTGATTAACAGTTACCACGGCGCCGATGACGGCTTCCGCGACGCCGTGGTGGATATGCTGGAACTCAGCAAAAAAGCCCATGAATTGTTCGTAAGTTCGAACAACCAAGGCAAAAGGCGGCTTATCAATTTCGTGTTTTCGAACCTGTCCCTGAAAGGCGAAAAGCTGGCATTCCGCCTGAGACAGCCCTTTGACCAGTTTGTCAATGCGGTCAAAATTGAAGAATGGCGTGCCCGGCAGGAATCGAACCTGCGACCCACAGCTTAGAAGGCTGTTGCTCTATCCCCTGAGCTACGGGCACGTTACGCCTAGTTACGCGAGGCGGGCCGGGGATTCAAGGGAAAAGCAATAAAGGCTTGCAAAACAAAACGCTTTGCTGGTATTTATTCCACCCTTCAAGGGATTGGGGCGGTTAGCTCAGTTGGTTAGAGCGCCACGTTGACATCGTGGAGGTCGGAGGTTCGAGTCCTCTACCGCCCACCATAACCGACTAGATCGGGGATGGTATCCCCAAAGCCGGTAGCAGTAGGAAATCTGCGGGGTTCTAGGTTTTGCAGATAATTTGACACCCTAGACGACTAGATTTCGGACAGTGTCGCTGAAAAGTATAGCTAGAGAGCCAATTTCAGAGGATTTTTGAGCGGTTCTAGTTCTGCTTAGCACATCGTCGTTGCTTGTTGGTCCATGTAGATTTATAATGCTCTTGAGGCAAAAGACCTCTTAACAAGAAGCTCTAACACAGGAGACGAACATGATGACCCGTATTTCATTCAAGCAAGGCGATTCCACTCAATTTAGATTGGCTTCACGGGATCGGATACAGATAAACAATCCTTCGATTGATATTCATCATATTGCGAAGGTTGAGGAAATTGAGGGTGATCCCCGTATTTTTGGCATCGGGCGTTTGGTACGAGTTGTATTTCCAGACGGCCAGAAGCTAGATACATGGGATTTCCTGCTAGAACGGGCGTAGCGTTTCCATATAAGGCTAATGCGTAGACAAATCGGCAGAAATATCGCTTTTTTGCCGTCTCCATGCGACTTTTTCGGGTTCTTCTAAGGCTTTATTTCTGCACTCTTTCGCAGAAATAATTTTGGGAATCAATGATTCTCTAATCCGTGATTCTTTTGGTGTCGCACCGTTCGCTGTCCTTGTAAGGAAATCTAATTCTTGCTTATCAAGGAGATTGCATTTGGGACGGACATAGAGATCATCAATTTCGCGTTCATACGCCGCTTTTCGTATATCGGCGAGTGCTTTATCTGTACATTCGCGCTCAGCGTCATGTTTGGCAAATAACTTTTCTCGAATTGCTCGCCCTTCTGGCGTCTTATCGTTTGTCGTTTCAAGAATGCGGATTTCGTGGGTGGAAAGGACAGAACATTTCGCTAATACTATTTCTTCAATGGACGGGACAATGGCATCAAGATGATATTGAAGGCCATCTGAAATGGTAACCGTATAAGAGTCTTGAGAATTATTAGACATCATTTTGTCAATAAAAAATTGGTTGATCTCCATGTCTTGTAAGTATTTGCGAACGTCATCCATTGCCTTTTTTTCACTAGCCTCATGCTCAATATCAGATAATCTTTCTGCATCTATTTTAGAAATATATGGTCGGTGTAAACTGAGGTAATAACCCTGATGCTCGATTCCTCCCGCATACACTAAGAAACATGCGCTAGCGCAGACATTATTTTCTTTATCAACCACATAATCAGGATCGAGGTCTTTACCATCAAAAATATTTGGTGTGCTTGTCCCCAACCGTAGCCGGCGGATCATAGCTCCCATCTTCATTGCCTCATCCACATCGCCACCCTTTGATCTTAGATCAACGTAACGAATAGCCGGGCCGTAAATAAAATAATAATCTAACAGTTTAGTATGCAGTTTTTCGGTATCACCAGGAACGATGTCACCTTCCACCTTTAATGTCCAAAGAGGCCCACGAGCATTACGCGCCCGCTCTACGGTAGCAGCGTTTGCATTTCCAAACTCGATGCCGACAATCAGCAAAGTAATTAGAAGGGCAATTATACTTTTCCTCATATGTCCCGCCAAAACGATATTCGAATTATTACATTACTGACTAATATCACTATACTGCCAGTTTTCCATATAATATTGGTGATTCTTCAAAGACTTTACTTAGCCATTGCATTCCCTCCCTCAACCGATAAAACTGGTTCGAGGTTAATCGCCTAGGGACCACCATCCATTTTATGCGGTACTTGTCCGATTTTCAGTTAGGCTTGGGGAAGAGTTCCGGGCAATAGCCAAAATCCATGCAGGAACAGCCGGTCAGCAGCAAGCCGCCTGCGCCCAGCAACAATAATATCATTACTATTCTATGCATAATGCGCTCCGTTGCTTGCCAGATTTGCCGGGTTTTATAGCGAATGCGCATTCATTAATCAATACTTAATAAAAACCGTTTATTCTATACAAAGCGTTATTTTATCCGAGCATATCTTCATGAAAATGCGGACGAGATCCGGCGGGTTTACCATATTAGAACTTTCCGTGGTTCTGCTTATCATCGCCCTGATTACTTCTATGGGTGTGTATGCAGGGCTGGGCGCGCTCGAATCGGCCAGGCGCGCCAGCACGGAAAACAAGCTCACCGAAATCGAAAAAGCCCTGATGGCGTTTCGCACGCGCTATAACCGGCTGCCATGCCCGACCGCTATCTCCATCACATCAAGTACCAACGCCAGCTATGGGCTGGAGTCATTCGTAAATACGACGGTTTGCGGTGGGACCAGGGTCGGCGATTATGCGGTGCGCGGCTTCGTGCCGACGCGTGCGCTGGGGCTTCCCGACGAATTTATGTATGACGGCTGGGGGACGAAGTTCGCCTATACCGTCGATCGCAACGCGGCGGCAACGGATGCGTTTAAATATATCCGCCCGTACGAATCGTGCGGCGTCGGTGTGCTCGACGCTAATCTTAGGACGCGTTCGGGGCTTAATGCCAATACCAGCAGCATCGTCAATGCCAGTACGAATTCCGCAACTCCGGCGGTCCCGGTGCGCGATACGCAAGGGGCGATCTATGCGTTGCTCAGCTACGGATCGACCGGGCATGGCGGTTATCAGTTCGACAGCACGGCTACCGTCGATGCCGATCTGACCGCAACGGCAGTGACGCTGGCGACAACCGGATCGAACTCCAACCGTTTTTACGTTCAGGCCGATGTCACCGATACTGCGGACCTGAGCGTCTTTTACGATTATATCGTACGTTTTAAAAAACGCTCCGACCTGATGACGCCAGACGACCTGATCAATTTTAAAAACTATAATGGACCGCAACTGGCAACGATCGATCAGGACGGATCGCCGGACAGCGTAAAACTCTATCGCAATCATTGCGGCTATTGGCGCAGGGTGATTCCCATCGGCACTTATACGCCCGCATTCAGCAACACCAACACCAACCTGACTGCACAGTTCACGCCCAAGAACGACTTGTTCATTTACCCTTATAGCTCGGGAAATCTGTGCCGTGTGCTTACCTATAATTCCACCGGCGCCAGCGCCACCACGGCGGTAAATAGCGGTAGCGGCGAACAGATTACTTACGACAACCTGCTTACTATCGCTGGTTATCCATCTGCTGGCACTTGCGCTACATGCGTATGCAATGCCAACGTTGCCAGCGCGAAATTTGTCATGGCGCCCGGCAACGGCATGATGGGAGTTATTAAAGCCAACGATCCCTTTATTGAGCTGTGGAATTACTTGCCTGCCACGCATAATTATAAATACGGCAACTCACCGCTTGGCAATTTTATTGTTCCTATTAGCTCGAAGCTTACGCTTGCGCCGACGGCGATGGCCCTGAGTAAAAATGCCGATTACATGATTCTATTTCGCTCCGGCTCTTATATAAATTTTTATCGCAAAATTAGCGATGATCCCATTCAATATACCCCCATTACAGCGCCGACAGGTTTGTCTTCGGCGGCGAATATCAGAGCCTTTGCATTTTCCCCGGATGATCGCTTCCTGGTGGTCGCGAGCGATAATAGCGGCTTCGATTATGATATCTGGTATATTAATTCAGCGGATAATAGCTTTACGCTGCTTACCGGTTTGGTGCCCGTGGGCGATGCGACGGGAGTACCGAGTGCTGTAGCGTTTTCTCCCGATGGGAAATATGCGGCAATCACTACAAGCGATTCTACGACGACATTTAGCGAGAATATCTATTTAGTGGAGCCTACCTACTCGGCGACGGCCAATACAATGTATTTTACTAACCAGCAATTATTCGTTGCGGGATATACAAATAGCGCGACTGTCAGCGATTATACATTGAATGGCGGCAGCAGTGCTCCGACAGCCGCACTATTCTCGCCTGATTCCAGCACGCTGATATTGCCGATAGGCGGTGGCGGTGATACCGATTGGCCGCTGAGCATTTTCCGGTACGCGGGCGCCAGCCAGTTCCAGCCGACCTATGTTAATGAAATGAGCGCGCTTTACGGCATGGTCGGTGGCGTGGCGACCAGCGGTGCTTCAGTATATTCCGCAGCGGTTTCTAAGTAGCCGTCGCGCGCAGCGGTCGGTCGCCGGTAACTTCCGGCGGTAGCTTGAAACGGGTATTTTCCGTGACGGTTTGCAATTGCTCGGTGCGCGTCGGCCGCAACAGGCCGATCGCATGCACCACGCCCTGCACCAGATGTTCCGGCGCCGACGCGCCGGCGGTGATGCCCACCGACGCGATGCTGTCGAACCATTCGGGCCGCAGGCCGTCGGCATTGTCGATCAGGTAGGCGGTGACGCCGATTTCCTGGGCCAGGTCGCGCAGGCGGTTGGAATTCGAGCTGTTGGTAGAGCCGATGACCAACACTAGCTCTACATGTTTTGCCAGGTCACGCACGGCGTTCTGGCGGTTTTGCGTGGCGTAACAGATGTCGCGCAATTCGGGGCCGACGATGGCGGGAAAGCGCGATTTCAGTGCGGCGATAATGTCTTTCGTGTCATCGACACTTAGCGTGGTTTGCGTCACATAGGCCAGTTGTTCGGGGTTTTCGACTGCGAGCTTTGCCACATCTTCCAGATTCTGCACCAAGAGCACGCCTTGCTTGACGCGGCCGCTGGTGCCTTCCACTTCCGGATGGCCTTCGTGACCGATCAGGACGATTTGCTTCCCTTCTTTTTCATAACGCTGCGCCTCGCGGTGTACTTTTGTCACGAGCGGGCAGGTGGCGTCGATTACCGGCAAGTCGCGCAGCCGCGCGGAATTCTCGATCTTCTCCGATATGCCGTGCGCGGAAAAAACGGTGATGGCGCCGTCGGGTATTTCATCCACCTCGTTGACGAAGATCACGCCCTTGGCTTTCAGATCGCCCACCACCCATTTATTATGGACGATTTCATGGCGGACATAGACCGGCGCGCCGTACAGCGTCAGCGCCCGCTCGACGATCTCGATGGCGCGGTCGACGCCGGCGCAGAAGCCGCGCGGCTCGGCAAGCACGATGCGTAGTGGATTATTCATGACGTTGCCATTTCACCGATTGCATCTCGACCAGGCGCGAGACGGTACGGCCAAACTCGAAAGCGCCGTCGCCTTCGCCGTAAATCGCTTCCGGCGGCACTTCGGCGGTGCAGATGAGCTTTACCTTATGCTCGTAAAGCGCGTCAATCAGCGTGACGAAGCGTTTGGCTTCGTTGCGTTTCTCCGGCGGCAGCCTGGGAATGTCGGTAAGAATTACCGTGTCGAGCGCATGGGCAATGGCTAGGTAATCGGCCGGGCCTAGCGGGGTTGCGCATAGCTCGGCGAAGGTAAAGCGGCCGGTGGTAGGGGCGTAGGAGATATAATTTAGGATGCGGCCTTGTATCTCAAGCGTCGCCGGCTGCGGTTGCGCGTTTTGCAGATATTGCTGAATGAACCGGTCGGCTTGGGCGCCCAGTGGATAGAAATAGACCTGCGCCTGGCCGGCGGCTTGCTGCTGACGATAATCGCCGAGACTGTCCAGGGGAAGCACTTTCATATGCTCTTCGATCAATCCAATGAATTTTGCGAAACGCTCGCGCTGCACGCCGCCGGTATAAAGCGAGATGGGCGGATGGTTGGAAGTGCTGACGATCACGACGCCGTCTTCGAAGAGATGATCGAACAGGCGGTAAAGCAAGGTGGCGTCGGCGACGTCGGTGGCCTGCAATTCGTCGAAACAGAGCAGGTCGGTTTCCTGCGCCAGCTGTTGCGCCAGCACGATCACCGGGTCGGCGCCGCTTTTATTTTGCCTGGGGTTCTGACGGAGCTGGTGGATGCGGCCATGCACCTCCTGCATGAAAGCATGAAAATGCACCCGCCGCTTTTTCTCCAGGGCGACATGGCCGAAGAATAAATCCATCAGCATGGATTTCCCGCGCCCGACCCCGCCCCAGATATACAGCGCTTTTTGCGGCTGCACGGACGCTTGCGGCTTTAAAAACCGCGTGAGCGCCCCGCCGGTCTCCGCCGCTCCGAGCTGTTCCAGCAATTGGTTAAGTTTCTGGAGAACCTGCCGCTGCGCCGGGTCGTCCTTGATATCGCCGCTTTTGGCCAGCGCGTCGTAGGCGGCAAAGAGAGAGGGCTGGTTCGGGCTATCGGCTTCTTGCTTTTTATCGGGCATTCTTTTAGCTTCCAGGGGCATTGCAAACCTATAGCGTAGATTGTTTTTTCATGCAATTCACCATCGCGCGCGACCTGACGACGCTTCAGCAAACCCTGGCCGGGGCCGCAGCACCCGGCCGGCGCATCGCGCTCGTGCCGACGATGGGCGCGCTTCATGCCGGGCATTTGACGCTGATAAAAGAAGCCAGGCAGCTTGCGGATGTGGTGGCGGTGAGCATTTTCGTCAACCCCACGCAGTTTGGGAAGAATGAGGATTTTTCCGCTTATCCCAGAATGTTAGAGCAGGATGTCCAACAGGCGCAAGAGGCCGGCGCCTCGCTGATTTACGCTCCCGATGCGCAAGATATGTATCCGCAGGGTTTTTCCACGACCCTGTCCGTCGGGCCGCTGGCGAACATATTATGCGGCAAATTCCGCCCCGGCCATTTCGACGGGGTGGCCACGGTCGTCGCCAAGCTGCTGCTGCGCGTTTTGCCGCATGTGGCGCTTTTCGGCGAGAAAGATTACCAGCAGCTCTGCGTTATCGGCAGGCTGATTGCCGATTTGGACATTCCCATCGAGATTTACGGCGTGCCCACCGTGCGCGAGCCTGACGGGCTGGCCATGTCGTCGCGCAATGCCTATCTGACGGCCGGCGAACGCGCCATCGCCCCGGCGCTCTATGACACGTTGCAGCATACTGCCCGCGCCATTGCCGGTGGCACAGCGCCGAAGAATGCGCTAGAAGAGGGCGTAGCCAAGCTGGTTGGCGCTGGTTTCAAAGTAGATTACCTGGAATTGCGCGCGGCCGATACGTTGGCCGAGATGAATATATTGACCAAGCCAGCCAGATTATTGGCCGCCGCCTGGCTGGGCAAAACACGGTTGATTGATAATATTGCGTTGGAGTGAATGTGAACGAACAGCAGATCATGGACGAATTCAAGGCGGCCGGGGCCATTTTATCGGGGCATTTTATTCTGTCGTCCGGGCTGCATAGCCCGACCTACCTGCAATGCGCGCGCGTGCTGATGGATGCCAGCCGGGCCGACCGGCTCTGCAATGCGCTGGCCGGTAAGCTCAGGCAATGGATGAAAGAGTCCGCGCAGACTATCGATTGTATTGTCGCGCCGGCGATGGGCGGCGTTGTCGTCGGTTATGAAATGGGCCGGCAGCTTATGCTGCCTTCGATGTTTTGCGAGCGAGTGGACGGCGCGTTCGAACTGCGCCGCGGCTTCGATATTGCGCCCGGTCACAAGGTGCTTATCGTCGAAGACGTGGTAACCACCGGAAAATCGTCGATGGAAGCGGTGGAATGCGTGCGCAAACTGGGTGGCATGCCGGTGGCGGTGGCCAGCCTGGTCGATCGCCGCGGCAGCAACGATACCAGCCTGGCGCTGCCCTTGATTGCGCTTTTGAAGCTCGACGTGCCGGCCTATAAGCCCGACGCGCTGCCGCCGGAATTGCAGGCGATCCCGGCCATCAAGCCCGGCAGCCGCTTCTTGAACCAGAAGGCGTCGTGAGCGCCCGCCCGTGCATCTTGATTACCGGCGGCGCCCGCAGGGTAGGGGCGGCGCTATGTCTATATTTTGCCAAAAACGGCTATGACATTGCGCTGCATTACCGCCAGTCCAAGGAAGAGGCGGCAGCAGTGAAACAGCAGGTCGAGGCGTTGGGCGCGGCGTGCGAGCTATTTGCCTGCGACCTGGCCGATACGGTGGCCCTGCCGGGGCTTATGTCGAATGTGGTGCGTCGGTTCGGCCGCTGCGACGTGCTGGTCAATAACGCCTCGGTGTTCGAGCGCGCGGAGTTTTTAGAAACCGACGAGGCATTGTTCGACCGTCAAATGAATATCAATTTCAAAGCGCCGTTTTTCCTTACCCAGGCCTTTGCCAAGCAGTGCAAAAACGGCGTGGTGATTAATCTGCTCGATACCGATATTGCGCAAATAGGCGGCAGCCATTTCATCTATCTGCTTTCCAAGAAAGCGCTAGCGGAATGCACGGTCATGGCGGCGAGGCAGTTGGGGCCGGAAATAAGAGTGAATGGCGTATGCCCGGGATATGTGCTGCCTCATAGCGCCTCTGATGCGGCTTATATTAAAGAAGTAGAAAAAACACTACCTCTAAAAGAGCACGCCACTGTGGATGAGATCACCGAAGCAGTGTTCTGGCTATGTCAGCAAAAACATATCACCGGGCAAATTATATATATTGATGGCGGTCAGCATGTCTCTTAAACAAAAATGGCGTTTTAACATTAAAAAATTAGAAACGCGCATGCGCGTAGGATGCAACCCGAAGGAACGCGAGCCACAACGAATTTATGTGAATGCGATTATGGAAGGTGAGTATGTTCTTGAACCGCAATCCCTCGATGAGTGCATCAATTATGACATAATCCATCACCTGGTGACGCGCGAATGGCCTAAGCTTCCGCATACCATTCTGCTTGAGACGCGCATCAACGAGCTTCTAGAGTATATATTCCGCACGGACGATCGCATTACCTATGCCAAAGTATCCCTCGAAAAACCCGATATTTTTCCAGAGATGGAATCGGTCGGCATCGAAGCCGAGTGGACGCGCGAGGATTTTATCCGTTATCAGGGATGAGTGGAATAATGACTGGATCCCCGGCTTCCCGCTGCGCCAGCGCTAGCGCGGCGAGTCGCCCGGATGACGGGAATCTAAGCGGCGAAGCCGCTAAGAAAATTGTCACTTTGGGCCGACGGCCATGACGATCTGCTTGCCTTCCATGCGCGGGGCCTGCTCGATCTTACAATTATCCTTCAGGAACTCCTGCACGCGGTCGAGCACCTGGAAGCCGATATCCTGATGGTCCATCTCGCGGCCGCGGAAACGCAGCGTGATGCGCACCTTGTCGCCATCCTCGAGAAATTCGAGCACATGCTTCATTTTGATTTCGAGGTCGTGCTTGTCGATGGTCGGGCGCAGCTTGATTTCCTTGATCTGGATGACCTTCTGCTTGCGGCGCGCCTCGTGTGCTTTTTTCTGCGCTTCGTAGCGGTATTTGCCGTAATCGAGGATTTTGCACACGGGGGGCGCAGCGCCGGGGGAAATCTCCACCAGGTCGGGCTCTGCCTGTTCTGCTAGTCTCAGGCCCTCTGCGATGGCGACTACGCCCAGCATGTTGCCGTTTTGGTCGACGAGACGGATGGTGGGGGAATTGATTTCGCGATTGATACGCGGTTCGTCGCTTCTGCTCATAAACGAGCGGTTCCTTGCAGTGTCAAACAGGCCTCCAAATAAGGTTATCGAAAAAATAATAGTAACACCAAAACCTTAACAAAGGCTTGGCGGTCATCCTCTATGGCCGAAAACAGGAGGAAAATCAAGCGGGAAATGCCGGCTTCCCGAAGCGGGATAAACGCGAAAATACCGCCTAAACCGGCATTCTGGCTTCGTCAGCCAGTGTTTTGAGCGCCTCGTCGAACACCATGGATTGCTGCTGTTCGCTGCCTAAACGGCGGATAGAGACGGTGTTTTGTTCCGCTTCCTTGCCACCGACGACGAACATCACCGGGATTTTATGCATCGAATGGTCGCGCACCTTGTAGTTGATCTTTTCGTTGCGCAGGTCGAGCTGCGAGCGGATGCCGGCGGCGCGCAGGCGCTCATGCAGCGATTTGGCGTAGCCGTCGGCGGTTTCGGTGATGGTGGCAATGACTACCTGCACGGGCGCCAGCCAGAGCGGGAATTTACCGGCATATTCTTCGATGAGGATACCGATGAAGCGCTCCAACGAACCCAAGATGGCGCGGTGGAGCATGACCGGGCGGTGCTTGGCCCCGTCAGCGCCGATATATTCCGCATCGAGCCGCTCGGGCAATACGAAGTCTACTTGTAATGTGCCGCACTGCCAGTCGCGGCCGATGGCGTCGCGCAGCACGAATTCCAGCTTCGGACCGTAAAACGCGCCTTCACCGGGGTTGAGCGTCCATGCCATGCCGGCGGCGTTGACCGCATCTTTGAGCGCAGTTTCGGCCTTATCCCAGGTGGCATCGCTTCCGGCGCGGGTAGGGGGACGGTCGGAGAATTTGACGGCGATGTCGGTGAAGCCGAACGCCTTATAGACGTCTTTGAGCAGATCGCAGAAGGCCACCGTTTCGGAGGTAATCTGGTCTTCGGTGCAGAAAATATGCGCGTCGTCCTGCACGAAGCCGCGGATGCGCATGATGCCGTGCAGGCTGCCTGACGGCTCGTTGCGGTGGCAGGAGCCAAACTCAGCCATGCGCAGCGGCAGGTCGCGGTAGCTTTTCATGCCCTGCTTAAAAATCTGTACATGGCAGGGGCAGTTCATCGGCTTGACGCAGAGATGCTTGTCCTCATCGGTCAACGCGACGAACATGTTCTGACGGAATTTCTCCCAATGGCCGGATTGCTCCCATAGCGTGCGGTCGACCAGCGTCGGCGTTTTGACCTCGACATAACCCTTGGCGCTGATTTTGCGGCGCACGAATTCCTCCAGCGCGCGATAGAGCGTCCAGCCTTTCTCGTGCCAGAAGATCATGCCGGGCGTGTGTTCCTCGATATGGAATAAATCGAGCTCCTTGCCGAGCTTGCGATGGTCGCGCTTGTCGGCTTCTTCCAGCTGCGTGAGATAATTTTTTAGATCCTTGTCGCTGGCCCAGGCCGTGCCGTAAATGCGTTGCAGCATTTCGTTGCGGTGGTCGCCGCGCCAGTAGGCGCCGGCGACTTTCATCAGCTTGAAGGCGGTGCCGACCTTGCCTGTGGAAGGCGCGTGCGGGCCGCGGCAGAGGTCGATAAATTCGCCCTGGCGGTAGAGCGAAATATCCTGCTCGGCGGGAATGGCCGAGATGATTTCTGCTTTGTATTTTTCGCCGATGCTTTGGAAGAATTTGACGGCGTCGTCGCGTTTCCAAACTTCGCGGCGGATTTGCTCGTTGCGCGCGACGATGTCTTTCATGCGCAGTTCGATGGCTTCCAGATCGTTGCTGGAAAAAGGCGTGGCGCGCGAGAAATCGTAATAAAACCCGTTTTCAATCGCGGGGCCGATGGTCACCTGCGTTTCGGGGAATAATTCTTTTACCGCCTCGGCGAGCAGATGCGCGCTGTCATGGCGGATGAGCTCCAGCCCGTCGGCGTCTTTGCCGGTGATGATTTGGATGCTGGCATCATTGGCAATGGGGACGTAAAGATCAAGCAATTGGCCGTCCACGCGAATGGCCAGCGCAGCTTTGGCAAGGCCGGCGCCGATACTGGCGGCGATTTCCTCGCCGGTGACCGGACCGGGAAATTCTTTTTTATTGCCGTCGGGCAGGGTGATAACAGGCATGTTTATTCCTTGCGATACAGAGGAATAGAGGATTAGTGGCTTTGCGGCGAATGTCAATTGCCATCTTGTTCAAGTGGAAAGGCTATGTTAACAGAGCGTATGAAACAGCAAATACAGACTATTTCCCCGCCGGACGACGACGAATTAAAGCGCATTATTCACACCGCGCTGGCGGAAGATGTGGGGAACGGGGATATTACTTCGCAACTGCTTGTACCCGCCGATTTGCAGGCGCGGATGCATTTTATCGCTAAACAAGAGTTGGTCGTATGCGGCGGGTTTATCCCCCAGGCGGTATTTGCGGCGATGGGGCAGGCGGTGGCAGTTGAGGTGAGAATGCCGGAGGCAAGCCGCACCCGGCCCGGCGACGTTATCGCGATTGCCAATGGCCCTGCGCGCGCGCTGCTTGGCGCCGAACGCGTAACGCTCAATTTGATGCAGCGCATGAGCGGCGTAGCGACGCTTACGCATCGCTTTGTCGAAGCCGTGGCAGGCACGAAAGCCAAAATTCTCGATACGCGCAAAACCATGCCGGGATTGCGGGCTTTGGATAAATACGCCGTACGCGTAGGCGGCGGGCAGAACCACCGGATGCGCCTCGATGACATGGTGCTGATTAAAGATAACCACATTGCCTTGTGCGGGGGCATTGCGATGGCGGTGGAAAAAGCGCGCAAAGGCTCCGGGCTGCAAGTGGTCGTGGAATGCGATACGCTGGAACAGGTCGTGCAGGCGCTGGCCGCTAAGCCGGATCGGATATTGCTCGACAACATGACAATCGCGCAATTGCAGTCGGCGGTGAAGTTGAACGATGGGAAGATTCCGCTGGAAGCGTCAGGCGGCGTGTCGTTTGAGACGATTCGCGCGATTGCCGAAACGGGAGTGGATTACATCTCGGTGGGAAGCATTACGCATTCCGCGCCGGCCGCGGATATAAGCGGCGACATCAAAACCCGGTCTTGAAAACCAAAGCGCATTTAAACCCGGCCGCCGACAGCGTCGCATATTGGCTGCTAATCACGCAGGTTGCGTCGTTTTGCGCAACGACGCGGCCGGCTATGGGAGAACCGTCATCGAGTTTCTGGTCGATTTGCAAAGCTTCCGTTGGCGTCAGGACGCCATTTTGTTTATTGGAGTTACTTGCAGTGCCAACGCCGCCAAACCACAATACATGCTTAAACGGCGTATCGTTGGTGGTGGCGAAAGCGTCCGTGGCCGCTGCGGCTTGCGTCACATAAGCAATCGCCCAGCCCGCACCCGATAATTTGGATTCGGGGAGGTTCACGCCGGGCCGGCGTGTATAAGTAGCGGTTTTCAACCCATTGACGACGACGGCCAGCAGCTTGGCATTGACCAGGTGCTGCCAGGCGCGAAACTGCTCGAAATCGTTGGTTGCCGTGACGGGGTCGATCAGGCCATTGGCATCGCCGTCACAAGTAGCTTCCGGGGTTGATCCTGTTGTCGAGGCGCAGGCACCGCTAACGACGTCCCATAGCACCGTCGCGCCATTGAAGTCGCCGGGCAGCGCCAGGTATTTATCGCGAAAGCCGCTTGCGGCCTGGTTATATTGCTGCTGTTCCGTGGCGATGGCGTGCAGCTCGGAATTGCGAATCAACCCATCTCCAAGCAGAATCCCGCCGATGATCAGGGCGATAATGGTCATGACTATCGAAAGCTCGAGCAACGTGAAACCGCGTTTTTTACGAATCATCTTAGAACCCCGGTATAAAAAATGGCGCGCAAGCCGTCAACGACGTTGTGGTGTTATTATAGACGGCGGTCGTTTGCGAGCTATCGGTCATGGTGCAATTCGCATAGACAGCCGTTCTTCTGGAGCGCATTTTTCCCGTTCCCGGCATGCCGTCGTCGATTTTGGCGTCGGTGGTTTGCGTGTCGTTAGGCGTTAGAATGGCGGCGGAGGTATAGCTATTTGTGCTGTTACCGCCGAAAGTCATGATATGCCCGTAATTATCGCCCCATAAATTCACATCGGTGGCAATTTGCAAATAGTAGAGAACCGTCCAGCCGCCCGGCGATAATTTCGATGCGGGCACGTTGCTGCCGACTACGGCGTCGCTGGTGCCGCCGGCCCCATAGGTTCCGGTATAGCGGCCATTTGCGAAGCCGGCGAATGTCAGGTGCTGCCACACCAAAAACCATTCCGAAGCTGCCGACAAAACGCCGGCGGTAGTGCTGGCGCCGATCCTGCCGTTGCCGTCGCCATTGCAGGTGGCCGTGGTTGAACCGACGCTGTCGGCATAAGGGCAGGTTGCAGCTCCCCAATTGGCTTCAGCGGAAGAGTAGTCGCCCGGCAGTGCCTGATATTTATCCTGAAATTCCCTTATAGCCTTTACCTGACTGTCATATTCACTGATCATGGCGCGAATTTCTGAATCGCGTATCAAGTTTTTGCCTATCAATATGCCGCCGACGATGAGCGCAATAATGCCAAGCACGATGGACATTTCCAATAGCGTAAAGCCATGACGCATAATTTTCTTCGAGTGGGCTGTTATATGCATGATCACTTAAAAAAATCCGGTGAGATAATATTGAAAACATACGCGGTCGCTGCGGCTGGTATCGTAAGTGGCGGTAAGAGCGTCATCCGTAGTTGGGCAAAGGCGTGCGACCTGCCCACCGTTTACGTTGATGATGGGGGTAATCAATATGCCTGTCCCCGGCAAGGCATCGTCGATTTTTTGATCGATGGACAGCGCATCGGTAGGCGTGAATATGGGGGCAGTGGCGGCAGTAGCTCTGGTAACGGCTCCCCCTAAGGTTATGAGCACGCCGTTTTTACTGGCGAAATAATTGGCGCTGGCCGCGGCGGGCGGTGCAGAATAGATGCTGTATATTCCGCCGACGCGCCTGTTGGTGGCGCGGCCGAAGGATCCGGTATCATAGGTCATACCCATAATGGTTCCCCCCTCGATAAGCCCGGCATTCATAAGATGTTTGAAAACGAGGTGGGACTCCGCGAAATTACTCAGCACAGAAATGAAATCGTCGGCAGGGGCATTGATGATTTTACCGTTGCCATTACCGTTACAAGTATTAGTAGTGGGGGTATAGTTAACATCGTCAAATGTACAATCCAGATAGGTACCCCAGACGGTCGTCGCGGTGGGAAAATCACCGGGATAATATTTGTATTTGTCGCGAAATATTTTGATGGCGTTCTGATAGCGGGTGTAATCGGTGACTACCGATTGCAGCTCCGCCGAATGCAGCACCGATTTTCCAACGAAAATCGCCCCGATGATCAGCGCAATAATCACCAGGACGAAGGACATTTCTATCAGTGTGAAGCCGGATTTCTTGTGTGACATAAGGCTTATTATACATACAATATACGCATTGCCAAAACAGAATTATAACGAATTGTTCGTTAACAAATCATTGTTAAAGAACAAATAATATCTGCATAAAGTGCAGAACTTGCCTTCGCATGATTTATGTGTAAAGTGTATCAAATTGAGTGTGACGGAGGTCTATTTGCCAAACGAATTGACGCGCATAGAGGCCAAATGTGCGGAAAAAGGCCTGAAGATGACCGAGCAGCGCCGCGTGATAGCAAGAGTGCTGGCGGAATCGCGCGATCATCCCGATGTCGATATGCTGCATCAGCGGTCAGCCGCCATCGATCCTAATATCAGTATTGCCACGGTGTACCGTACGGTGAAGTTATTCGAAGAGCTCGGGATCACCCAAAAACACGATTTCGGCGACGGGCGCTCGCGCTACGAAGAGGCCACCAGCAGCCATCACGACCATTTGATCGATCTTAGAACCGGTAAAGTCATAGAATTCTCTAACGATGAGATAGAGCGCCTGCAAAAAGAAATTGCCAAAAAGCTTGGCTACAAGCTGGTAGACCACCGCCTGGAACTTTACGCCGTGCCATTATAAACTACTTTAACGAAGCGTACGCATAGGAATGGTATGCAGCAAACACAGGTTATGTATCAATCAACGCCAAATTTCACCAAGCTTTCTTCTTTATATAATCTTGGCGACCTGAAAGCGGGAAGCCTCGAAGTGTTTATTGCCAACCGGCCGGAGGATATTGCCGCCGCCCAGGAATTGCGCTACCGCGTGTTTTTCGAGGAAATGGGCGCGCCGGCCGTTGGCGAGATTGCCAGGACCAAGCGCGATTTCGACATGTTCGACCAGGTGTGCGACCATCTTTTGGTGGTTGAGCACCAGCTGGATGGCAGTTATTTGGTGGTCGGAACTTACCGGCTGCTGCGCCGGGACGCGATGAAGGCGGTAGGAAGGTTTTATACCGACGGCGAATATGATATTTCCCTAATTAAAAATTATAGCGGCGAGATTATGGAAGTAGGCCGCTCATGCGTGGCCTCCGAATATCGTAATCGCGCCGTGTTGCAGCTTTTGTGGCGCGGCATCGGCGCCTATGTCGCCAAGTTCGAGATCAAGCTGCTTTTCGGCTGCGCCAGCTTTCATGGCATTGACCCAAAGGCGCATAGCCTCCCTTTGTCGTATTTGCATCATTATCATCTTGCTCCGCCGGAATTGCGCGCGCGTGCGCTTCCCGATCGTTATGTGGAAATGAATTTAATGCCAAAAGACCAGATAGATGTGAAAAAAGCGTTTTCGATGCTGCCGGCGCTTATCAAAGGATATCTGCGCTTAAACGGTTATGTCGGCGCCGGAGCGGTGGTCGATCCCGAGTATAATACCACGGACGTAAACATCGTCGTCAATACCGACCTGATTACCGAGAAATACGCCCAACGCTATAGTAAAGATTATCTTGGAAAAGATACAAATTAACGATCAGAACCGCGCGCTGCTAGTCGTTTCACTGTAGCTTAAATCGAAGCTATAGCGCGCTTTTAGAATCGCTCTGAGCGTGTCGCTGGGCTCGTTTTCCCGGCTGTGATATAAAACTTTTCCGTACTGTTTCGGGCTGTTGAACCCTTTAAATTGTCGGAGCAATTCCTGCAATTTTTTTAGCGTGCAGAGCATCACCGAATGCCCGCCGCGACCCTGGTGATCTTGATAAAAAATCAGGTAGAGAGGCATCTCTCCACAGCGAATATAGCTCGTTAAAAAATAACGGTTTTTATGCATAATTTTATCTATTTATCAATATTATACCATTATAGTACACCATAATTAACAGATGATTAATGCGTCTGTGGTAGTATGTAAAATATACGGTTGGAGGATTGCATGGTTTCACCGGTCAATATCGCTGTTTCTGGATTGGTTGCTGCTAGCACGCGCTTGGCGGTAAGCGCGAACAATATCGCTAACCAAGCGAGTACGCAGGCGCGCGTCGATGGAAAGGTGGTCGATAGGCCATTCGTACCGCAAGTGGTCGACCAGGTTTCGCTGTCGACCGGCGGCGTGCAGGCAATCGTTCGCGATGCTAAGTCGTCAGATGTCAAGCCCGATGCCAAACCGGATGATGAGGTGGATGATAAACCGCCGCTACAGGTGCAGCCTGAAGGTTTCGCGGAGGCACGCAATGTAGACGTCGCTAAGGAATTGATCGCGCAGAAAATCGCCGCGTACGATTATGAAGCCAATTTGAAAACCCTCAAAATCAATGACAGGCTGCAAAAAAGCCTTCTGGATATTCTTGCATAAGCACGCAGCTGCTTTCATCGTAAGTTAAGGATTATATGCAACGATGCATCGCCCTTATGGCAGCTCCGTAGCGGATAATAATACAGGCAACCTATCGATGACCAGTGAGCTACACCACCGTTCGCACGAACAGCTTATGCAGTATTGGAATACACTGCGCGGTGGGCACGATTTTCCCCAAGAAAGTGATGTTGATCCCGATGCCATAGCAGAAATCTGGCCATCGTGCTTCTTGATCAGTATTGATGACGTTACCCGCAAGGTCGGCTATCGCTATAGCTATCTGGGCGATCAACTGATCGAAGCCTACGGCGATGACGTTACAAATCCCGATGTCGCCCTCACGTCGATTTCCACCTCCAGTATTCCGATCGTCCAGAAGCTCGATGAGGTGCTGAAAACCAAGAAACCGGTGTTCGATGAGTCCGATTTCATCAATTTAAAGGGCCTGCATGTGAAATATCGTACCTGCATGCTGCCGCTTGGCTTCGATGACGGCCAAATATCCCATATTATGGGATGTATGCGCTGGCGGCTTTATTAGTTTATCCGGAAATTCTACTATGCCGGAGCAAACGCTTCGTTTTCTGCGCTTCCGCTGCTCATGTACTCGAACGTACACTGTGCTGCGGTTCTCGAAAACTTTGCTTTTTGCCTCGGCCTAGCGAATTTCCGGATAAACTTTAAAGATGAATTAAATAATAAACCAGAAATTAATAATTCCCATGTCATAATGGAAACATACGTTGGAGCCTATGACCAGTACCACCTCGCATAGTATTTTTGAAAGCCTGCCGTTGCCCCGCAAGGATGTACCGCAGGCCGAAATCAGCAATTACCGGGTCTATAGCGATAGCAAGAATTTTGTCATGATTACGGCACTTAGTGCGCTGGAGGCGTTGCAATCGAGCGCCATCAGCAGCCCCTACAAAATTCAACGCGATTCGCTGGACCTGACAAAAGTATTCGACCCAAAAGCATGGTTCAATGCTGCCGGCGAGGGCAAGCCGCTTCCTTCAGACCCCCAAGCGCCGGCGGAAAATGCTGCCACGGCAGCATCCACAGACCCCGCTGCCATGACCGAACAGTCGCCTCCCGCCGCAACTCCTACCTAGAACTGTGCAGCTATATAAGGCGTACAGATAAAATAATTAGCAGTCGCCATTTCAATGTTATAGACTGGTTGGGATAACGGCGCCGCCGCTGTTCCATCATTGATACATGCCCTGGCAATACCGTCGCTGGTGCGAAAATCGCCGTGACTTATATCATGGCAGGATTGACCGTTTGTTCCATTCCAGCCGCATTGATTGACCGTATTGGTGCCACCATCGGCACGCCAGACGGTCTGGGCGACGCCGCTTGTCGGAAAGCCATCATCGATCTTGCTGTCGAGCATATATGCTTCCATGGGTAGGTAAGTGCCGTTAATTCGCGGCCGGGTTGCCGTCGTGAGCATCCAAGCATGACTGCTTGCTGTATTTAATGTGTCATTGGCGCTGGTGGAAACGATCCACATACCGCCGGTTGTATTGAAATTACCGTCGCTATTATCATTCTGATTTCCAGGCGTCGGAAACATCAGGGCAGGGGAATTCTTTCCTGCCACATCGCCCAACGGATACACGCGCTCAATCAGGTTTGTCCTGCCCAGGTGCTGCCAAAAATTGCGTGGTTCCATGCCGCTGAACGAGGTAACGAAAGGCGCTCCGAACAAATCACCCCTATCGATGATGCCGTTGCCGTCGCCGTCATCGCCGGCGCCAAAGGCAGTGCCGAAACCGAGCTCCACGGCATCCGGGCAGTCTCCGGGCAGGCAGTCGTATTTTCCCTTGAACGTATTGACAGTGATGTTGAGCTTTTCGATTTGGCTGATCTGGCTGCGCAGCTGGGCAAGCTTTATCAGGTCTTTACCGAGAATGAGCGCCCCGGATAACAAGCCGATAACCAGCAGCACCATAGATAATTCGAGAAGAGTGAAACCTTTGCGTCGCGATACAATATCGGGAAAAACAAAAACTATCCTCATCCAGAGACAAAACCATATCTCCGTTAAGTTTTGCTTAAACTGCGCTATTTATTGCCGGAACGGCCATAATATTTGTCCAAAGAACGTCTTAGGAATATTGCTTCCCGGTACTCCGTAGCGTGCGGGCAATGTGTTATCCGGCATGTAAAAAGTGCCAAAAACAATGTCGAGCAGAGGAAAGGTCGGCGCAAAATTCTTGTCCATCCCCTCTTCTTGGGAAGTATGGTGCCAGCGATGAAAAACCGGGCTGGCAAAAATGTATTTAAAGGGGCCGAATGTCCAATTGAGGTTGGCGTGCACCATCGAGGAATAGATCGTGTTGAAGCCGGCCATCAGGGCAACGGCTTCGGGCGAAAAACCCACCAGCAACATCAATGTGTCCACCAGCGTGAAGGAAAGCCACAGGTTTACAGGGTGAAAACGAAAGGTGGATAGCCAATCCACATGCTCGGAGGAATGGTGGATGGCGTGAAAGCGCCACATGCTCCGCCCATGAAACCAACGGTGCGTCCAGTACAGGATAAAATCGGATACGATAAACACGATCGATGCTTGCAGCCATAGCGGCAATTGTCCCAGCGGCCCAAAGCCGTTTTCGAGATAGCTGCGAATGGTCTCCGGCGAATCGCCATAAAAAATCGCCGATGCGCCGATTACTATGAAGGCAATGCGTATAAAGCGCGTGAAAAGCGGCAGGATCAATCCGTAAAGAGCATCCGTTACGAGGCCTTTATGAAAAATTGGTTGTGTCGGATTGCATGGGGTTAGCTTGCTTAATGGTACAAAAAGGCAAAATAACAATACAAGCCAGAGCAGAAAGCCCTGCCAGGTGGTTACCATAATGTAGAAAAGCTGCTCAATATCCATTTTCGTTCCAAATCCACACTGTCCACAGTGTGCTTCCGAAGTCTTTATAGGTATCAATTATATAGTATTTTTTAATAGTGGTTTAGAGAAATTTTCTGCTTTGGTCTGCGCGACGAATCGCCGACAGCAAAAAGCCCGCCTTGTAAACAAGGCGGGCTTTGCTGAACCCGTTTAGAATGGGGCTCAAGTAATTAGCGAGCGTTGGTCAAGCTGGTGCTTACGTTGTTGAAGGTCGTCGAGAGCGGGGTGCCCAGGGCGCCCATTGCAGTTATAGCAGCTACGGAAATCAACGCGGCGATCAAACCGTACTCAATAGCGGTTGCGCCTTCTTCATTCTTGAATAAACGAATCATGGTTTTCATGGGGAACTCCTAAAATCTATTGTTTAAAAAATCGCTGAACGCATCAGCTAGGAATGATATTAACAGAACTGCCTTTATTAAGCAACAGGAAAAGCGATTTTTATTGATAAAAATCAAATGGTTTTTTGTAAATTTTAGATAAAATTTTATCTAATTTGTAAGAGGATGAGATTACAGAATATTCTTATTTTCATTAACCAAAAACAAACGGGGTTTTTGGAGTAATTGATTAATTTGTAAGGCAGTATCATCAATATATTCTTAAAGAAAAAATATTGACTGTCCTATCCATAGACAATGTACGAACAGGGGTGACGAAATGAATTATAGTGATGAGAAGCCCAGAATTCAAGAGATATCACTTCATATGCATGCGCAGTGGAATTTAAAAATTCCATCATGCGATCTGTCGTGCATATGTTATTCAATTAGCATATCAAGAATATTGATGAGTTGTCTTGTTAACAGCAGATGTATTTTTACTCATAAATAAAAGAGTATCTCATCTTCTTTTAATCCACAGCGCCGCTAAAATATCTAATCCCTTTATAATGTCCGCAATGAAATTTTTTGTTGCCTTCGTGTGGAGAAGTTTGCGCGAACTTGACTGTTTCAGAAAATCCGGCCGTTCATTGTAGATGCAAAGATTCATGGTGATAATCGCGCAGCCGCCGCGATGCAATGCGTTCAGCGCCTCATGATATTCCGCTTCGCGCGCGGACTTCCACTCGGGATCGTCGAGCTTGATCTCCATGCCACCCAGATGCGTAGGATCAATCGCGCGCACGCTGGGAACGCCATGTCGCAGCGTATAGAGCCAGCGCAAATGAATGCCGCACCAATGCTGTTCGCTGGTGATGATCTCGCGCGCCAGGCATAAATCCAGCGCCTCAATCGTTTCGCCGGCGTGGCGTTTTCTAATCAGCTCCGGCGTTCCACCATCTTTTTTGGGAAGCGATTTTCTCGGCCGGCCACGTCTGGATGGAAAGCGAAGAATAACGGCACGGTTCGGCGTGCCCCGGTCGGTGGGCATGGTCATGGGGATTCCTTTTTTTTGGGAGAGAGTAAGAGCAGTCTAGGTGGCGGGTTGCTGGGCTTTTACCCACGGGCCATCGATAATCTGGCCAGTTGGAGCAGGTGGCTGTACGGGCGGTTTTTGATGTTTGTTACGGTAGGATTTGCGCTCCATGTAACGTTTGCCCTTGCCGGCTTCCGCGCGCCATGCCGTCGGGCTCAGCAAAGATTTTTTCGCTTTGCGGCGCACATAGTCGGGATCCATATCGGCAAAATAGCACACCATCACAAAATCCTTGCTATTGTCGGATAGCCAGCGAATGGCCTCGTATTTATGATAGCGCATTTCAGGAGTTTTCGATTTGCTGAGCGCGTCCATCATCGCCTGCGTAATGACGGCGACCCACAGGGCGGTTTCACCCCTGGCATGGTTGAACGGTTCGACCAATCAATCTATCCCGTTTATTTTTTGCGTAGGTTTTTTTATCTGTTTGGAAGAATCTTGAGATGTTGGGATGGTGTTTTTTGTTTCTTGATTATGAATTTGCTCCTGTATCATAATGACTCCCCCACTTATCATTGGTTGAATATAAGCTGAATTTTTTGTATCAAAATAAGGCTAAAATTGGACTAGTCCAATTAAATAAGTGATATATCCAAATTTCAGTTACCGGAAGTAGAAAATAAAAATATTTTATTGTGCGGTGCGATGGGAAAATAAGCGGCTGTATCGGAAGATATTTAGAATGAGTTCTCTAAGTAATCTTCCGTGTCGCGCATGTGGCTATCGGAAAAACCCGATAGGTTTTTTGCCCGCGTATCTTTTACGCGCTCGGCAAATGAATAGGGGCGTACTTGAAACTGCTGTTTTTCGCGGTCGGTAAGGGTGAGCTTATCATTAAAATTGACGCCGTTTACGTCATCGACCAGCACGCTGTCATAGGCGCAGGCTTCCACCGCATCGGCAAGCTCGCTGCCGCTATACCACGACAGGCTGATGCCTAAAAGCCGCAGCTGATCGGCGACACGCCGGGGTAGGGCGACGCCGTTGATAACAACTTCGCCGCTGCGATGATCAGGAATAATAGAATGATTTTGGTCGGGAAAATGGCCGAGGCATTGCGAGGCAAGGTTACCCAGCATGGCTTCCGAACAATCGATAAAGGCGGCGTGTGAACCCATGTGAGGATCATAACAAAAAGACGCTTCTTTCAGGGAGAAAGATCCGTGAAAGCGATTGTGACTGAATGATGACAGGGATTGTGACGGTTCCGCTACGGTAGAAAAACAGAGTTTCCCCCTTCCTGAGCGAGGATGGGTGCGGTATTGCTGATATTGTAGATTGAAAAAATTATGAGCGTGCCGCCATGCCAAAAGCCAGAAAAACAACTCAAAAAACACTGCGCCCAAACGATTTCCGCCGACTGGAGGCGTTGGCCAGGGCATTGATCGATCGACTGGAAGACGCTTTGCAGCCGCAAACCTTGTCGTTGGGTGAGGGAAATACCGACGGGGATAAGCGGTTTGAAAGGCTGTTCGGCGCGCGTAGCTCGGTGACTTCGACGCTGGTGAGCCTTTCCGAATTGATGCTGAAGCTCGGGCAGGCGCAGGCAGAAAAAAAATCCAAGAAAATCGCAAAAACAACAGAAATCACCGATGGCCGCCTAAGCGATCAGGATGTGGAAATTGTCAAAGAATTTATCAGGAAAGCCGCTATTTCCGACAACCAGTCAATCTAGCGAAAATAGGTCCAGCGCAGGCAGGCTTCGCAAGCGAGCACTTCCTGCCATATTTTGCGGCGCACGTTCGAGTAGAGCAATTCTTCGGTCTGCAGATTTTCCAACTTGAGCCTTTTTTTGATGCGCGCAATGGTTTGCAGCGCTTCGGCAGGCGTCATCCAGTCGGCTTTCAGCTTAATGTTCTCGTTGGCGGGAATCGGCAATGCCGTTGGAATTTGCGGCGCCGGTGAAGTCTGATCGAGGAAATACTCGAATCCGGTTGGTACGGCGGTATTTACGATATGGCGTTCCATACAGACTCATGCCGATTAATGCGCATCACCATAGCAAATATTAAAAAAAATAAAAGCATTTTATCCGGTTTTTATGCCCCAATGGTATCAGCAGCTGCTGAAAAATAACTTTTCGGCCTTTATCGCCAAAACCCTGGCCACGACCGACCCTGGTGCCGAATATCTGCCGAACTGGCATATCGATTTGATCGCGGAATATCTGGAGGCGGCGCGGCGAGGGGAGATTAATCGCCTGATTATCAACCTGCCGCCGCGCTCGCTGAAATCCGTTTGCGTGAGCGTCGCCTGGCCGGCATGGATATTGGGACACGATCCGAGAAGCCGGATTCTGGCGGCAAGCTACGCGTCGTCGCTGAGCATCAAACATTCGGTCGATTGCCGCCTGGTGATCGAATCGGACTGGTACCGGCATAGTTTTCCCGAAGTGGAAATAAGCCGTGACCAAAACGAAAAACATAAATTCACGACGACCAAACGCGGATTTCGGCTGGCCACATCGGTTGGCGGCAGTACCACCGGCGAAGGCGGAAATTTTCTTATTCTTGACGATCCGCTAAGCCCCGCGCAGGCGATGAACGAACTCTGGCGCAATTATGCGAATCAATGGTTCGACCATACGTTTGCCAGCCGGCTCGACGATAAGCGCAAAGGCGTAATCGTGCTGGTGATGCAGCGATTGCATTCCCACGATATGAGCGGCTATCTGCTGGCCAAGGGCGGCTGGCAACATCTGTGCCTTCCGGCGGTGGCAGCCAAACCGGAGATGCATCGGATGGGCAAGGTGAGCAAGCAGCGCGAGATAGACGAATTGCTGCATCCGCAGCGCGAAAACCTGGCGCTGATCGAGCGCGCCAAGATCGAGCTGGGCAGCCAGGCATTCTCCGCCCAATACCAGCAGAAACCATTGAGCGATGAAAATGCGATGGTGCGGCCCTGGTGGTTCGGGCGTTATGTGTCGCCGCCGCTTTTAATCGAACGGCATGTGCAAAGCTGGGATACGGCGATCAAAAACCAGGCGCATCACGATGCCAGCGTGTGCCTGACGTTTGGAGAATCGGAAGGAAAAAGTTATTTGCTCGATGCGCGCAGTTTCCGGCTGGAATATCCCGACCTGAAGCGCGCCGTGTATGGGCTGGCCGAGCAATGGAAACCGCAGGCGGTGTTGATCGAGGATAAGGCCAGCGGGCAGCAATTGCTGCAAGACGGCAAGCGCGAAACCAGCCTGCCGCTTATCGCCATCAAGCCGCAGGGCAATAAAATCACGCGCTTTGCCGCCATTTGCGCCATGATCGAGGCCGGGCGGCTGGTATTGCCGCAGCAGGCCTCCTGGCTGGCCGATTTTGAAAGCGAATTGTTCGCTTTTCCCAATTTCATACATGACGATCAGGTGGATGCGCTCACGCAATATCTGGATTGGATTCGCCGCTCAGGCTGGGAAAAGCTGAGGATTCGGCATATTTAGACGCTCCGGAAAAATCCCTCGCAACATTAACTTGTTATTAAATTTAATATCATAATATTGCTAATATTAGATAATTAGTTAATAAGCGATTTTATGTCAAACGATGCCATCAATAGCTGGATTGAAAAGGCAAAGCAAAATGCCGAGGGGGGCGCTTTGCCTGCAGAAGAAATGTCCGGCGTTAAAGTTATAAAGCGTACCCAGGCGCAGAGCCGTGGTAGTGCGATCATGGATATCGCCGAGAAAATCCGCCCGTGGCTGACCAAAATGTTTGAAGGCGTGCGCGATGAGGAAGGGTTGCTGGTTCAGCCCGCGCATGTGCGCGGCATCGCTCTGAACGTTGCGCAAAATATCGTCAAAGAACAGCAGAAGAAAGCCAGCTAAGGAGCATTTATGAATCTTACTCCCAACGATTTAGAAAAACATCTGGCAGAGCTCGTTCCCGCAGGAATGATGGGGCAAGTGTCTCCCGATAAAATGCAGGAATGTTTGCGAGGCGCATGTAACGCTCTGAGCGATGACCGCGCGAAAGGCCCGCAACGTTAAAAATATCAGTTTCCCTGTGAGAGTAGCAGCGCCGCATTTCTGAGGAGAAAATGCGGCGTTTCTATTTGCAGCAAAGATTTTTTATTTTTCCTACTTCCTGGACAATGCATCCCGACTTACAACCATAAATGTAAGTTCGAAATAGTCCGAATTTCCCCCGACATTCCCAACCATCTTGCTGTGAGAGGATTTGCCCATGCGCATGCCGCACGCCAATTACGCCCAAGGACAAAGCACTGTCGGCGCTTTACTGCGCCGCCTGATGAAGCCGAAATCGCTCGGCCGGAAAAGCCTGTATACCGACAAGTTGTTCGCCGCCAGCATGCGCTCCTATATGGTGATGCCCGGCCAGCCCGTCTGGATGGATCGCGATTTCGGACAGTTCGCGCAGGAAGCTTACATTAAAAACGTGGTGGCGAATCGAGCGATGAATATCGTGGCGGTGGCGGCGGCATCGGTCAACCTCAAGTTGAACATGATCGGCCCGAAAGGCACGCGGCGGGAAATCAAAATTCATCCGGCGCTGGAAATTCTGTGGCAGCCGAACCCCGGCCAGGCTTTGGGAGAATTCTTCCAGGCGCTCTACCAATATCGCATGATTAGCGGCAATGTGTTTATTCAGGCGGTCGGCCCGAAAGACTCGCCGCCGACGGAACTCTATTTATTGCGGCCCGACCGCATGGCGGTGATCGCCGGTAAAGGCACTACCCCCGCCGGGTATCGTTATACGGTGGGCGAAAAGGCGGTGGATTTTCCGGTCGACCGCATTACCGGCCGGTCGCGCATCCTGCATTTGAAGAATTTTCACCCGCTCAACGATTGGTACGGGCTTTCGCCGGTCGAGGCGGCGGCCTACAGCATCGACCAGCATAACCAATCCGGCGCCTGGAACCAGGCATTGCTGCAAAATGGCGCACGGCCCAGCGGTGCGCTGGTAGTGCGTCCGGACGCTGCCGGCGGCGGCGCTCTCTCGGAAGACCAGTATAATCGCGTCAAGAACCAGATCGATGAGCAATTCACCGGCGCTGCCAATGCCGGGCGGCCGATCCTGCTCGAAGGCGGGCTGGACTGGAAAGAAATGAGCATGACGCCCAAAGACATGGATTTCATCGAGGCGAAACATTCCTCCGCGCGCGACATCGCCCTGGCGTTCGGTGTTCCGCCGCAATTGCTCGGCATTCCCGGTGACAATACCTATGCGAATTTGCAGGAGGCGAGACTGGCGTTATGGGAGCAAACCGTCGTGCCGCTGGTGAATTGCACGGCCGACGCGCTCAATAACTGGCTGATGCCGATGTTCGACGGCAACCTGGAATTGGTTGCCGATATCGATAGCATCTCCACGCTTGCCACCCGCAACCAGGCGATGTGGGATCGCGTCGAGAAAGCTACCTTCTTAACCGAGGACGAAAAACGCGCGGCAGTCGGTTACGGGCCAAGATCCACCGCGAAATAAATGCGCGCTCTTGCATCCTTTGATGCACGCGGTAATATACGCAAAATTTTTCGATGTGAATTTGAGGTAAAACATGCGGCTGCTTTTTGCGTGTCTGGTTGGATTCTTCCTGGCTTTCGCGCCGGCTCATGCGGAACTCGCTTCCTATACGCTGGTGAAAGAAAAAAGCAGCTTGAAGTTTCTGGCCATCATTGACGGCAAACCGCTGGAAGGCAGGTTTACCGATTTCAGCGCCGATATTAATATCGACCCGGAAAAACCCGAGCTGAGCAATTTCAGCGCGGAAGTGGCAACGGGTAGTGTCGTCGTCAGTCAGCCCGATGTGGCAAAAGACATACAGGCGCCCGACTGGCTCTCGACCGCAGCGTTTCCCAAGGCCAGCATTACCGTCAAAAAACTTTCCAAATTTCCGATGACGGAAAACTATTATGGCGACGGGGAGCTGGCGGTGCGCGGCAAAAAAGTCCCGGTGACCGTCAATTTCCAGATCGATCATATGGACGAAGGCCGGGCGATTGCCACGGGGTATCTCACTTTGCAACGAAAAGATTTTGGCGTCGGTCAGGGCAAATGGCTGAAAGACGACGTCGTTAAAAACGAAGTGCGCGTCGAGTTCCGCGTCGTCGCCAAGAAGAAATAACTTCTCATTTATTCCTATTCTTCCCAAACCTGCATTACGGGGTTTTATCATGTATTGTGAACGAAAAATCAGCGCCACGATGCGCGAGCGCAAGCAGCTCGGCTTTAATCTGGACATCAAATCGCTGGATGGCTTCGGCCGTTTCGCGGGCTATGCCAGCGTATTCGATGTGGTGGATAACCAGCGCGACATCATTTTGCGCGGGGCATTTTCCAATACGCTCAAAGGCCGCACCGGTGCGATCAAATTGCTCTGGCAGCACCAGCAGGAAGAGCCGATCGGCTTTTTCGAGGGTATGTTCGAGGATGAAAACGGACTGTATGTCGAGGGCAAGCTGCTGTTCGAAGTGCAGCGCGCCAAAGAGGCTTACAGCCTGCTTAAAGCCGGCGTCGTCAGTGGATTATCCATCGGCTATTCACCGGTGCGCTACCATATCGACGCATCCACCGGCGTGCGGATGCTGGCGGAAGTCGCATTATGGGAAGTCAGCCTGGTGACGTTTCCCGCCAATGACGCCGCCAATGTGACGGTGGTGAAGCAATTCGAGCCTATCTTGAATAATCACGAAATCGAACAATGGGAGCGGGCCAGGCAGGCCGGCGGCCTCATCGAATTGTCAAGTGCGCTGGATCGGGCCATTTCGACATTGAAAGCATAAATCCGACTTTTTTATCTTTCTGCTTTTCCTGAGTGCATTTGGACTCAGGCCGATCGTCTTTTTTCAAAAATAATGTAATCGCAACAACCATCAGAGGAAAACTATGAGTATTTCTGAAATCACCGATCGCGTGGCTTCGCTTGGCCATGCATGGGAACAATTCAAAAACGTCAACGATGCCCGCCTGCGCGATATCGAGCGCAAAGGCAACGCCGACCCGCTCTATAGCGAGCATTTGAACACTATCAGCGCGGCGCTGGATAACTACAAAAGCCGCCTCGACCAGATCGAGACCGCCTATAACCGCCCCATTCTCGGCGACGAAAATGACGGGCATAAAAACGCGCATCCGGCGAGAAACGAGTACGGCAAGGCATTCCGCAACTATCTTCGCAAGGGGATGGATGCCGGCCTCGAAGCGCTCCAGACCAAAGCCCTGTCGGTCGGTTCCGATCCTGACGGCGGTTACCTAGTGACGCCGACCATGTCGTCGAACATCGTGAAATCGATTTTCGAAACCTCGCCGATGCGCCAGGTCGCCTCCATCGAGACGATCTCGACCGATTCGCTGGAACTGATTGACGATCATGACCAGGCGGCTGCCGGCTGGACTTCCGAAACCGGCGCCATCAGCGAAAGCTCGACCCCGACGCTAGCCAAGCGCAATATTGCGACACACCAGCTCTATGCGCAGCCGAAAGCGACGCAGAAACTGGTCGACGATTCCGCTATCGATATCGAAAGCTGGCTGTCGGATAAAATCTCCGATATTTTCGCCCGCAAGGAAAATACCGCTTTCGTCAACGGCAACGGCGTCGGCCAGCCGCGCGGCATCCTGACCTATCCGGCCGGCACCAGCTGGGGACAGATCGAGCAGGTGAATTCCGGCACCAGCGCCACAGTGACGGCGGACGCGATCATCACGCTGTTTTACAGCCTGAAAGATGCTTACACCAGACGCTCCAGCTTCTTCATGAACCGCACCACGGTGCAGGCGGTGCGCTTGCTCAAGCAGACTTCCACCAACAATTACCTGTGGCAGCCCGGCCTTGCCACCGGCGCGCCGGATACCCTCATGGGGGTACCTGTGTATATGGCGTCGGACATGCCGGTAGCGGCGGCGAGCTCGCTGTCCATCGCCGTGGCCGATTTTAAATCCGCCTACCAGATCGTCGACCGCAAAGGCATCACTATCCTGCGCGATCCCTTCACCGAAAAACCGTTTGTCAAATTCTATGCGACCAAACGCGTCGGCGGCGATGTCACCAATTTTGAAGCCATCAAGATCATGAAACTGATCTAGTCGAACGAAAGGAAAAACACATGAGAGACTTATATCACAATATCAAGGTGACGCAGCATTTGAACCCTGTCGTCTCCACCGCTACCAAGACATCCACCGCCATCGACCTGCAGGGGTTCAACAGCGCGAACGTGCTGTTTTCCATCGGCCTGTCCGGCGATACGCTGTCGGGCAGCATACTCTGGACGCTGAAACTCCAGCATAGCGATGACGATTCCACCTATACCGACGTGGTGTTGGCGGAATTGAATAACACCGCCGCTACCGTGGTCATCAATTCTTCCTCGCTGGATGAAACGGTTTACGGCTTTGGCTATCAGGGCAATAAGCGTTATCTCAAAGGCGTGGCAACGCCAACGGGCACGCATAGCAACGGTACGCCTATCGGCATCATCGCATTGCGCGATACCGCCGCTTATGCACCGGTGATATAGCATTTTAGCATGTGAAGGGATGGGCGAAATCCCATCCCTTCCTTGTTACTAAAATCACACATTTACTGACAAATTATCAATTTTACACCCGTAATTCCAGCCGTTATCCCTTACCAGTGGACTGAATTATATACATAATCTCTATTCATATAAAAAATGGCCCATTGTGCTGGGGTAAAACTTATGTTAAGTGACTATAGGATTAAGTGTTTTTTAAAACACTTGTCCTAGTATCGAGTCTGCATAAGCTTTTGATAACTTTGACAGGATTGCATCGTGACCAAACTGACGAAGACAGAACAGATTATCGCTGAGAAGACCGTCTGTATTCTATTGGTGCGCGGCGAAAATCCCGACGGCGGCAAAATCTATGCTTATGTGGCCATTCGCGCCGACAAGCTGGAATCGTTCATGGAAGCGCAAAAGCAGGGCACGTTCTATCCCGAAGATTTCGGCATTATCATCGAATCCGGCGAAGGCGAGCCTTCCGCCGAGGTGAAGCATAAAATGACCACCGAATACGGCTTCAATCACGATGCCATGCTCGATATCGCCAACTCTGATAAAGCCCACAGCATCACCAGCAATCTCTCGAACTACATGTCGGATGCCGCCGCAAAAGACGACGATAAATAAACGGCCCGATTCCTCCCTATAATGTAAACGGCTGGATACTTTCCGCCGCTATTTATTTCCAAAACCAATTATGCATATCCTCATGCTCGAAACCCATCGCGGGAGCGAGGACGGGCATAGTGTGTGCTGTTATCAAGCATATCGTATCTATGACTTAGCCGAGAGTCTGGCATTGCAGTTTATCCGCCTGGGCTGGGCGGTCCCGCAACGTCCTTCCCAATAATATTCCAGGAGATCTTATGTCCTCATACCGCAACCGGTTGCTGTCACGCGTGACGGCCCCGGCCTACGAGCCTATGACGCTTGCCGAAGCCAAGCTCTATCTGCGTATCAATACGGTTAGCGAAGATTCGCTAATCAGCGATTTGATCGTTGCCGCGCGCATGGCCGCCGAAAGTTATCTGAGCAGGTCGCTCATCACGCAAACATGGAAACTGGCCTATAACGACTACATCCCCAATACCGTGTTTTTGCCGATGGGGCCGGTCATCGCGATTACCAATGTCACCATTTACAATCCCGACGGTAGCTCGCAGATTGTAGACAGCGTCGGCTATTATCTCAACGCCGCCAAGGATTCCTTGGTGATGAATTCGCCGCTTTTCGCCTTGAATATCGGCATAGGCAGCCGCATTGAAATCACTTATACAGCCGGTTATGGCGACAGTTCCGCCGTGCCTAAACCGATAAAATTCGGGATGCTCGCCCATATGGCCGCGCTCTATGACAGCCGCGGCACGATGTCGGATGGCATGTTGCCGGAACAATCCAGCCAGCTTTATGCGCCTTTTCGCGAGATGAAATTATGATGCGCGATAAAAAAAATACGACTTCCCGGCTGCGCCATAAAATGAGCTTGCAGGAAGAAATGCAGACGTCCGATGGGGCAGGGGGATATACGCGAAGCTGGAGCACTGTCGCTGAGCTTTGGGCGGAAATGGTTGCTACTTCCGGTAATGAAAGATTGGTCGCCGGGAAATTGCAATCCGCCGTTACGCATAAAGTGAGACTGCGCTACCGCGATGGAATCGATGCCGGGCAACGGTTATTGTTCGAC
>JAGVLW010000072.1 GCA_020054105.1 Alphaproteobacteria bacterium
ATCGGGCAGGTGGCGCCGCCGGCGCTTTCGAGCCACATCGCCATGCCGTTTTTCAAACATATCCTGCTCGATGCCGGGCTGTTTTACGGCGTGTTCGTCGTCGTGGTCATGGTCGGGGCATCCAACGCCGTGAACCTGACCGACGGGCTCGACGGGCTCGCCATCGTGCCGATCATGATCGTGGCCGGGTGTTTCGCGCTCATCACCTACCTCGTCGGCAACGCGGTATTCGCCAATTATTTGCAATTGCATTTCGTGCCCGGCTCCGGCGAGCTGGCGGTATTCTGCGCGGCGCTGGTCGGCGCCAGCCTCGGCTTTTTGTGGTTCAACGCGCCGCCGGCGCAGGTCTTCATGGGCGACACGGGCAGCCTGGCTTTCGGCGGCTCGCTGGGCGCCATCAGCGTCATCACCAAGCACGAGTTCGTGCTGGCAATCATCGGCGGCCTGTTCGTGATGGAGGCGCTGTCGGTGATGATCCAGGTCGCCTCGTTCAAGATGACGGGAAAGCGCGTGTTCAAGATGGCGCCGATCCACCATCATTTCGAAAAAATCGGCTGGTCGGAGCCGACCATCGTGATTCGTTTCTGGATCATCGCCTGCATTTTCGCGCTGGTCGGATTGTCGACGCTGAAGCTCAGATGATTACGGTTGCGGAATATAAAAACCAAAAGATCGGCGTGTTCGGCCTGGGCAAGGCCGGCATGGCTTCGGTGGATGCGCTGCTTGCCGGTGGCGCCGAGGTGTATGCGTGGGACGATAAGGTGGTGGAGGGTAACGGATACCAGGTTGCAGGTAACAGACAAGAAAGAGATAATCCGTTACCTGATACCTGTCACCTGTCACCTATCGCCCATTGGCCGTGGGCGGAACTTAAGGCACTGGTGCTCTCGCCCGGCGTACCGCTGACGCACCCGAAGCCGCACGAAGTCGTTACGCTGGCGAAACGACATAATGTGCCGGTGATCGGCGATGTCGAATTGCTCTACCGCGCCTGCCCGGATGCGCGCTACGTCGCCATTACCGGCACGAACGGCAAATCGACGACGACGACGCTCATCGGCCATATTCTCGCGCAGGCGGGACTGACTATCCAAGTCGGCGGCAATCTCGGTACGCCGGCGCTGGCGCTGGAACCGCTGGGTGAAAACGGCACCTATGTGCTCGAGCTTTCCTCTTATCAGCTCGATTTGCTGCGCACGGCGCGCTTCAACGTAGCGGTGCTGCTCAACGTCACGCCCGACCATCTCGACCGCCACGGCGACATGGCAGGCTACATCGCCGCCAAGATGCATATCTTCGATCGCCAGCGTGCGGGCGATGTGGCGGTGGTGGCGGTGGATGATGAACATACGAAGAAGGTGACGGGTGGCGGGTGGCGGGTGACGGAAAAAGCAACGTTGATGCGGGTTTCTTCTCACCATGCGCTGGAAAAGGGAATTTTTGTTGAGAACGGGCAATTACGCGATGTCTGCCACCTGCCACCTGTCACCTGTGACCTATCTTCCATTCCCACCCTCACCGGCCGCCATAACTGGCAGAACGCAGCGGCGGCGTATGCGGCGGCGCGGGCGTGCGGGGTTGCGTCCGAGGTAATTTTTGCGGCGATACAAAGCTTTCCCGGCCTGCGCCACCGGCTGCAGTTGGTTTCCACCATTCGCGGCGTGCGCTTCATCAACGACAGCAAGGCGACCAACGCCGACGCCACCGCCAACGCGCTGGCGCCTTATGATGCGATTTACTGGATCGTCGGCGGTAAGCCGAAAGCCGGCGGCATCGCTGCGCTGGCGGAATATTTTCCGAAGATCGCCCATGCCTTCCTGATCGGCGAGGCCGAAGAGGAATTCGCCGATACGTTGCGCGGCCGCGTGGCGTTTACGCGCTGTGGTACGCTGCAGGTGGCGGTGGAAAAAGCGGCGGCGATGGCGTTTACACAAAATCGCCCGGGCGCGGTGCTGCTGCTTTCGCCGGCCTGCGCCTCGTTCGACCAGTGGGAGAATTTCGAGCAGCGCGGCGACGCGTTTTGCAAGATGGTCGATATATTGACGACAACGGAAGGCGCGCGCCATGCGTCTTGACCGCACCAATACCGGGGTGATCGGCCGCTGGTGGTGGACCATCGACCGGCTCAATCTCTCGGCTATTTTCCTGCTGATCGTCATCGGCTCGGTGCTGGTGGCGGCGGGCAGCCCGCCGGTGGCCAAGCGGCTCGACCTTCCCGCCTTTTATTTCGTGCATCGCCATCAGGTGTTTCTGCTGATCGGTATCGTCGTGATGCTGGCAGTGTCGCTATTACCGCCGCTGATGATCCGCCGCCTGGCCGTGCTTGGCTTTTGCTGCAGCATTGCGCTCATGATGCTGGTGCCGTTCCTGGGCGAGGAAACCAAGGGCGCGCATCGCTGGATCGTGCTTGCCGGCGTGTCGCTGCAGCCGTCGGAATTCATGAAGCCGCGCTTTGCGGTGGTGATGGCGTGGGTCTGCGCGGAAAGCCACCGGCGCATCGATTTCCCCGGCTACCGCGTGGCGATTGCGCTTTATGTGCTGGTGGTATTTCTGCTCATCATCCAGCCCGATTTCGGCATGACGCTGACCGTGTCGGCGATGTGGGCGTTCCAGCTTTTCCTGGCCGGGCTGCCGTTTTTCTGGGTGTTCATCATGATCGCACTCGGCGGTGTCGGCATGGCCGCCGCCTATCACGTGTTTCCGCACGTCGCCAAGCGCATCAACAGCTTTCTCGACCCGCAGGCCGGCGATAATTACCAGATCGCCAAATCGCTCGAGGCGTTTCGCAATGGCGGATTTTTCGGGCGCGGGCCGGGCGAGGGCGACGTGAAGCAGTTCCTGCCCGATTCGCATACCGATTTTATTTTCGCCGTCGCCGGCGAGGAATTCGGCATACTGGCCTGCCTGATTATCATCGGGTTGTTCGCCTTCGTCGTACTGCGCGGCCTGTCGCGCGTATGGGAGGAAAACGATTTATTCGCCGTGCTGGCGGTCGCCGGCGTGCTCACGCAGTTCGGTATCCAGTCGGTCATCAATATGGGTGTGGCGGTGAATTTGCTGCCGGCCAAGGGCATGACGCTGCCGTTTTTAAGCTATGGCGGCTCGTCGGTCGTGGCCATTGCGCTGGGCATGGGGATGATGCTGGCGCTCACACGAAAACGCTTTGGCCAGCAAAGGTAGCCCATGGAACTGGCATCCGATATCGTGGGAACCGTCGGCGTGGCCTGTTTCCTGACGGCCTATTTTCTGCTGGAAAATGGCAGGCTTACCCATACGAGCGGCCATTATCTGAGCCTCAATTTGGCCGGCGCGCTACTGGTCATGCTCTCCCTGCTTGTCGATTGGAACCTCCCGGCCTTTCTGCTTGAAGCGGCGTGGGCAATGATTACACTGTACGGCTTGTATAAACATATCTATCTGCCGAAACGCAAACCATGACGACTGCAACCGATAACGCCCCGATCATCCTCGCCGCCGGCGGCACCGGCGGACATATTTTTCCGGCGGAGGCGCTGGCTGAAACTTTGCTGAAAATGGGCGAGCGCGTGGTGCTGGTCACCGATAAGCGTTTCGCCAATTTCAAGACCGGCATTTTCGTCGGCATCGAAAAGCGCACCATCCATTCCGGCACGGATGCGGGCGGGCTGCATAAAAAGATCCTCGGCGCTGCCGGGCTGGTGGTCGGTATCGTCCAGGCGCGCCGGCTGCTTTCCAAGCTGCGCCCGAAAGCCGTGGTCGGGTTTGGCGGTTATCCGTCTTTCCCGACGGTGTTCGCCGCCGCGAGCCTGGGCATTCCCACCATCATCCATGAGCAAAATTCGGTCTTGGGCCGCGCCAACCGCATGCTGGCCGGACGCGCCACCCGCATCGCCACTTCTTTTCCGCAAACGCTGATGCTCGAAGACAAGGATGCGAACAAAGTATTCATGACCGGAAACCCGGTGCGCGCCAGCGTGCGTGCGCTGCGCGACATACCTTACTCCAGCCTGTCGCAAGACGGCAAGATGCAGATTCTCGTCACCGGCGGCAGCCAGGGCGCATCGGTGTTCAGCGACGTGGTGCCCGAGGCGATCGGGTTATTGCCGCCCAGCCTGCGCGCACGCGTGCGCATCGACGAACAATGCCGCAGCGAAGAGGAATTGCGCGCGACCAAGATGAAATATGCTGATATGGCGGTAAGCGCCGACCTCGCCTGTTTCTTCGTCGACCTGCCGGCGCGGCTTGCCGGCTGCCATCTGGTGATCGCGCGCGCCGGCGCCTCGACGGTATCCGAGCTGGCGGTGGCGGGCAGGCCGGCGATTTTAGTGCCGTTGCCGACCTCGATGGACAACCACCAATATCACAATGCCGACGCTTTCGAGGAAGCGGGCGGCGGCTGGGTGATGGCGCAGGACGGCTTCACCCCCGCCTCGCTGTCGGCGCGGCTCGAAGCGTTTCTCACTGCCCCGACCACCCTGATGAAAGCCGCCGAAAACGCACGCGCGCTGGGGCTGCCCGACGCCGCCGAGAAACTGGCGGGGCTGGTGCTGACGATCGCCGGCGGCCTATGGCGCGCGCATAAGGAAGATTCTACCGTTCGCTCGGAGGCCGCATGATCAACGCGCTGCCCATCGCGCACCGCCTGCCGCTTACTGTCGGCATGCTGCATTTCATCGGCATCGGCGGCATCGGCATGAGCGGCATCGCCGAGGTGCTGCATAATCTCGGCTACAAGGTGCAAGGCTCCGACGCCTCCGACAGCTACAACACGCAGCGCCTCAAAGCTTCCGGCATACCGGTGTTCATCGGCCATGCGGCGCAGCATATCGGTACTGCCGCCGTGGTGGTGGTGTCGTCGGCGATCAAGCCCGACAACCCGGAGCTGCTGGCCGCCAGGCAGGCGCGCCTGCCGGTGGTTAAGCGCGCCGAGATGCTCGCCGAGCTGATGCGCTTTAAAATCGCCATCGCGGTGGCCGGCACGCACGGCAAAACCACGACGACGGCGCTGACTGCCGCCATTCTCGAAGCCGCCGACCTCAAGCCCACCGTCATTAATGGCGGCATCATCAATGCGCGCGGCACCAATGCCTATCTCGGCGCCGGCGAATGGATGGTGGTCGAGGCCGACGAGTCCGACGGCAGCTTCACCAAACTGCCGGCGACGATTGCCGTCGTCACCAACATCGACCCCGAGCATCTCGACCATTACGGCTCGTTCGATGCCGCCAAGGCCGCCTACCACACCTTCCTCACCAACCTGCCGTTTTACGGCTTCGCCGTGCTGTGCACCGACCATCCGGAAGTGCAGGCGCTGGCGGCGCGCATAAGCGACCGCCGCATCGTCACTTACGGCACCAACAAGCAGGCCGACATCCGCGCGGTCAACATTCGCTCGACTGCGGCGGGCGAGACGTTCGACGTCGAGATCGCCGGGCGCGGCGGCGCGGCGGCAAGAACCATCCGCGACCTGTTGCTGCCGATGCACGGGCTGCATAACGTGCGCAATACGCTCGCCGCCATCGCCATCGCGCAGGAATTGAAGCTGCCGGATGCGCTGCTGGTCGGTGCACTCAAGATTTTCGAAGGCGTCAAGCGCCGCTTCACCAAAACCGGCGAGGGCTTAAGCATCACGGTGATCGACGATTACGGCCACCACCCGGTCGAAATCGCCGCGACGCTCAAAGCCGCCCGCGACGCACAGAATCATAGCGGCGGCAAGGTCATCGCCGTCGTGCAGCCGCACCGCTACACGCGCTTGCGCGACTTGTTCGCCGAATTCTGCACCTGTTTCAACGATGCCGACACGGTCATCGTCGCCGATATTTACAGCGCCGGCGAGGAGCCGATCGACGGCATCAGCGCCGAATCGCTCATCGCGGGGCTGCGCAGCGCCGGCCATCGCCACGTCGTGAAGCTCGCTTCGCCGGAGGCGCTGGCGCAAACGGTGGCGTCGGTCGCGCAGGCGGGCGACATGGCGGTATGCATGGGCGCCGGGTCGATCACCAAATGGGCCTATGCGTTGCCGGGGGAATTGGAAAAATTGAAAAAGAAAAAGGTCGCATCGTGATGGCGAACCAGAAAATCTCCTCCCCCTGGAAGGGGGAGGATCAAGGTGGGGGTCTTCTATCGGCAAACCAGACCCCCACCCTAACCCTCCCCCTGCTAGGGGGAGGGAAATATAAAGACCGCCTGCGCGAAAACGCCGACCTCTCCAAAACCAACTGGTTCCGTGTCGGCGGCAAGGCCCAGTGGCTGTTCAAGCCCGAAGACGCCAACGACCTGGCGGCGTTTTTATCGCAATTGCCGCAAGAAATCCCGGTGACGGTGCTGGGCGTCGGCTCGAACATCATCGTGCGCGACGGCGGCATTGGCGGTGTGGTGGTGAAGTTGGGGAGAGGGTTTACGGGAGTGAAGATCGTGCCTCGTGCCTCGTGCCTCGTGCCTGGCGATGAAATCTCACGAATCACGAACCACGAACCACGAACCACGATACACGCAGGGGCCGCCTGCCTCGACATCCATGTGGCGCAGTTCGCGCTCGATCATTCCGTTACCGGATTGGAATTTCTAAGCGGCATTCCCGGCACGGTCGGTGGCGCCGTGCGCATGAATGCCGGGGCGTATGACAGCGACGTGTCGCAGGTATTGATCGAGGCGCAGGTGGTGTTGCGCGACGGCACGATAAAAACTTTTTCCAACGCCGAGCTGGCATTTGTTTATCGCAATAGCGGTCTGCCGGAAGGCGCGATTGTCACCGGCGCGGTGTTCAAAACATCTCCCGGCGATAAAGACGAGATTCAAAAACGCATGCAAGACATCGCGACCGCGCGCGGCGACACCCAGCCCATCCGCGCGCAAACCGGCGGCAGCACGTTTAAAAACCCCGACGGCCACAAAGCCTGGGAGCTGATCGAAAAATCCGGCTGCCGCGGTTTGACGGTCGGCGGTGCGCAAGTATCGGAAAAACACTGTAACTTCCTCATCAACACCGGCAGCGCCACCGCCGCCGATCTGGAAAATCTCGGTGAGGAAGTCATCCGCCGCGTGAAGGAAAAAACCGGCATTGCGCTGGAGTGGGAAATCAAGCGGATTGGGAAAATCGCATGACCAAACATATCGCAGTCCTCAGAGGCGGCTGGTCGGCGGAGCGGGAAGTATCGCTTAACTCCGGCGCGGCCTGCGCCAAGGCGCTGCGCGAGCTGGGCTACAAGGTGACCGAGATCGATGTGCAGCCCGACATCGCCGAGCAGCTTGCGAAACTAAAGCCCGACATCGCTTTCAACGCTTTACACGGCACGTTCGGCGAGGATGGCGGCATGCAGGGCGTGCTGGAGATGCTGAAAATTCCTTATACCCATTCGGGCGTGCTCGCCTCGGCGCTGGCGATGGACAAGCCGATGGCGAAGGCGGCGTTCGCAGCGGCGGGGCTGCGCTGCCCGCAAGGCAAGGTGATGACGCGCGCGCAGATCATGACGGGCAAGGAGCCGATGGCGCGGCCTTATGTGGCAAAGCCGGCGGCGGAGGGGTCGAGCGTGGGCGTGCATATTGTCATGCAGGGGGATAGCCGGCCTTTAGGTCAGATCGTGGCTGGTGATTCGTGCCTCGTGCCTCGCAAAGAAACATTGCACGAACCACGAGCCACGAGCCACGAGCCACGTTACTTAATTGAGGAATATATTCCCGGCCGCGAAATCACTGTGGCGGTGCTGGGCGATAAGCCGCTCGGCGTGACGGAAATCCGCCCCAAAAGCGGGTTTTACGACTACACCAACAAATATACCGACGGCAAAACCGAGCATCTCTGCCCGGCGCCGCTGCCTAAAAATGCGTATGACGAGGCGATGGAGCTGGCGCTGCGCGCACACCGCGCGCTGGGCTGTAGGGGCTTGTCGCGCGCCGATTTCCGCTATGACGATACCGGACCGGAAGGCGTGTTTTACCTGCTTGAGGTCAACACCCAGCCGGGCATGACGGCGCTGTCGCTGTCGCCGGAAATCGCCGCCCATGCCGGCATTGATTTTAATGAACTGGTAAGACTTTTGGTGGATGATGCGAGACTGGGGAAATAGCATGTCACGCAAAGCCGAAAAACTCACGCCGCGTCAGCGCCAGTCGCAGCGGATCATGCGCGAAAAGGCGTCGAAGAAAAAGCGCCAGGCCATCGCCCATAAATGCCTGGTGGCGGGCAGCGCCCTGCTGTCGGTGGCGCTGGTCGGCTCGGGCGTGTGGATGTGGAAAAACGGCGTTGCCGCGCGCGCGCTGCAGGCGACGGTGGACGGGGCTTATAGCCTGACCGCCGATGCCGGGTTCGCGCTGCGCGACGTCTATCTCGAAGGCCGCAGCCGCACGCCGATGGCGGAAATCAACGCCGCATTGGCCGTCAAGACCGGCGAGCCGATTTTGCAGTTTTCGCTGGAAGACGCGCGCAAGCGCCTGGAGGCCATCGAAAGCGTGAAGCTGGCGGCGGTCGAGCGCGAGCTGCCGGGCACGCTGTTTGTGCGCATCGTCGAGCGCGAGCCGGTGGCGCTGTGGCAGCATCAGGGCAAAATGGCGCTGGTCGACGATAACGGCATGGTAATGCACGATATCGAGATGGCGCCCTATGCCCGCCTGCCGCTCATCGTCGGGGCCGACGCGCCGGCGAATGTCGGCGAGCTGATGGCGATCCTGGCGGCGCAGCCGGCGCTGGCCAAGCAGTTCGCGGCGGCGGTGCGCGTCGGCGAGCGGCGCTGGAACATTCGCCTGGAAAGCGGCGTCGAAATCAAGCTGCCGGAAAAAGATGCGCTGGCCGCCTGGAACAAGCTCGCGGACTTGCAGGCGCGCCAGCAGCTTCTCGACCGCAATATCAAAGTGATTGACTTGCGTTTGCCCGAGAGGTTGTTTATTACTGTAAAGCCCGAGGATCGGCCTATCAAATCCAGCGGCGCCAAAGATACCTAAACCGGATAATATGAAACGTTCAAAACCCTTGCGCAAAAGCGGCGTCGGCAGCGTCGCCGTCCTCGATATCGGCACCACCAAGATCGCCTGCTTCGTCGTCCATGCCGATTCGGCGGGCGAGGTGAAGGTGGTGGGCATGGGCCACCAGCTCTCGAAAGGCATCCGCAGCGGCATCATTACCGATTTCGCCGAGGCCGAGGCGTCGATCGTTTCGGCGGTGCACGCGGCCGAGCAAATGGCGGGCGAGACGGTCGAAAACGTCATGGTCAGCCTGTCGGGCGGCAACCTGACCTCGCGCAACGTGACGGTCGAAATGCAGATGGCCGGCGAAGAAGTGACCGACCGCGACATCGTCGACATATTGGGCGAGGGGCGCAATTCCATCGCGCATAGCGAAAGCGAAATCATCCACTGCATCCCGGTATCGTATTATCTCGACGGCGCCCGCGGCATCAGCGACCCGCGCAAGATGTACGGCAAAAAACTCGGCGCCGACCTGCACATCATCACCGGCCTGCCCAGCGTCACACGCAACCTGGCGCATTGCGTCGGCCGCTGCCATCTCAACGTCGAGGAATATATCGCCAGCCCCTACGCCTCGGCGCTTTCCTGCCTCGAGGAAGACGAAAAGCAGCTCGGCGTCACGCTGATCGACATGGGCGGCGGCGTCACCAGCTTCTCGGTGTTCGTGGCCGGCCGCAACATCTATACCGACGCCATCCCCATCGGCGGCGCGCACGTCACCAACGACATCGCCCGCGGGCTTTCCACCGCGCTGTCCCACGCCGAGCGCCTCAAAACCCTGCATGGCAGCGCCATCGCCACCGCCAGCGACGACCAGGTGATGGTCGACGTGCCGCCGCTGGGCGAGGAAGAAACCGACGACAGCAACACGCTGCCGCGCTCGATGCTGGTCGGCGTCATCCGCCCGCGCATCGAGGAGATTTTCGAGATGATTCGCAGCAAGATCGAGATGTCGGGGGCCGGGCAATATGCCGGCAAGCGCGTCGTGCTCACCGGCGGCGCCAGCCAGCTTCTGGGCGTGCGCGAGATGGCGACCAACCTGCTTGGCAAGCAGGTGCGCCTGGGCCGCCCGCGGCCGCTGCCGGGGCTCGCCGAATCGATGAGCGGCCCGGCCTTTTCCACGGCGCTGGGCATGGTCGAATATATCGTCAAGAAGCCGATGGAAGAGCAGATGCTCGACGCCTACCGCCGCCGCGGCGGCTTAACTGCGGGCTTCGAGAAAGTGGTGAGCTGGTTTAAAGAGAATTTTTGATGACGCCGCAGCAAGCGCTCGAGGATTTTTACCGGAAATATAATTTCCAGCCGGGAAAAAAATCCTGGACGATCGGCGTGTATGTCGGCTGCATGTTGGTGCCGCTGCCCAATATCGAAACGCGCCACCGCTATATCATGCAGCATGATTTGCATCATATCATCACCGGTTACGGTGTGGCGCGCATCGGCGAAGGCGAGGTGAGCGCGTGGGAATTGGGTACGGGCTCGATGCGCCATCCGATGCTTGGTTTTATGAATCTGATCGCATTATCGACAGGGTATTTCTTAGCGCATGAGCGCATGAAAATTGCATTTATGCGCGGACTTCGCTGCAAAAATTTATATGCATGTGAGATACGAGAGGGGCTCGGCGCTAAAAAATTTGCAACCATTGATGAGCTTCGTGCCATATGCCTCGATGTCCGCGCCCCACGATCTGTGGGTTTTGCAGCAGATGCGGAATTTTATTTTTATGTAGCGCTGGCGATGGGGATTCATGCGCTTGTTGTGTTGCCCGCCATCGTGTTTCGCACGATTACCGACTTGCTGCTTGATTGGAATTTGTTCCCTAAAGTGGTCGATAAAGCACGGGTAAAAGCCGCGCAAGCCGCATCCAGACAGGCGTAGCGCGATTTTTGCTGTATTTATCCGCGTCTAGCGATGGAAAATATGTAAAAAAATTGGGCTTAACCACAAAATCTAGTGGTAATTTCCATAAAATTAGTCAATATACTGTTCCAGAAAGACATTACAATGATGTCGTTTTGGACGTAAACTGGTGAAATCTTAGGATTTCTCGGCCACGCTCGGGGCGATAAGCGATAAGGGGAACGCTATGACCATCAATCTGCATCTTCCAACCAAAACCGAAATGCTGCGTCCGACGATCACCGTGATCGGCGTCGGCGGCGCCGGCGGCAACGCGGTCAACAACATGATCGCAGCCAATCTGGAAGGTGTGAATTTCGTGGTCGCCAATACCGACGCGCAGGCGCTCGACCATTCGCTGACCGAGCGCACCATCCAGCTCGGCGCCGGCATCACCAAGGGCCTGGGCGCGGGCGCCAATCCCGATGTCGGTCGCGCTGCCGCCGAAGAGGCGCGCGAGGAAATCGCCGCCTATATCGAAGGCTCCAACATGGTGTTCATCACCGCCGGCATGGGCGGCGGCACCGGCACGGGTGCGGCTTCCGTCGTCGCGAAAATCGCCAAGGAGCAGGGCATCCTCACCATCGCGGTCGTCACCAAGCCGTTCCAGTTCGAAGGCAACCACCGCATGCGCCTGGCCGAATCCGGCCTCAAGGAATTGCAGGAATGCGTCGATACGCTCATCGTCATCCCCAACCAGAATCTGTTCCGCATCGCCAACGAGCGCACCACTTTCGCCGACGCTTTCAAAATGGCCGACGAAGTGCTGCATTCCGGCGTGCGCGGCGTCACCGATCTCATGGTCAAGCCCGGCCTCATCAACCTCGATTTCGCCGACATCCGCACCGTCATGCGCGAGATGGGCAAGGCGATGATGGGCACCGGCGAGGCCACCGGCGAGCGCCGCGCGGTCGAGTCGGCCGAGGCGGCGATCTCCAACCCGCTGCTCGACGACGTGTCGCTCAAAGGCGCGCGCGCCCTGCTCATCAACATCACCGGCGGGCCCGACATGACGCTGTTCGAAGTCGACGAGGCGGCCAACCGCGTGCGCGAGGAAGTCGATCCCGAGGCGAACATCATCTTCGGCTCGACCTTCAGCGATGCGATGGAAGGCAAGATGCGCGTGTCGGTGGTCGCCACCGGCATCGATGCGCAGTCGCAATCTGGCACCCAGAAATTCTCGCCGGTCAGCAATGAGGTGAAAAAACCCTATAGCTTTACTCCGGTAGCGAAAGCCGAGCCGGTTAAGCCGGCGGTGCGTGAGCCCGTGCGCACGTTCGGCACGAAGGAACCCGCCGAGGCGGTGGCAATGCGCTCTGCTGCCGTGCAGCAGCTTGCCGGCGGCGCCGTGCGCCTGG
>JAGVLW010000098.1 GCA_020054105.1 Alphaproteobacteria bacterium
CTGCAAGTAAGTCTTAGGCAAACCGAGGTGAGGGGTTACTTGCTTTTCTTAAGAAGCCACCCCCTCCCTAACCCTCCCCCATCAAGGGGGAGGGGATAAGGATTATATATTTATCATAAAACTGTCGTAATTCTCGCGGGCGGCTGCCAGCGCCGCCAGGGCCGCGACCAGGCCGAAGGAGCGGAAATTGCAGTCATCGACGGCTTTCCACTGGCCGCATTCGTCTTCCACCTCGTCGCACATGCCGGTAAATTCCATACCCGCCGCGTTCAGATTATTATTGGCGTCGCGGCTGCCATTGACGCGCCACATGCCGCCGACGGGAACGCCGTCGATCATATAGACTACCGGCTCGGCAGGCTTGCCGTCGACGGCGTCGATGGTCGGCACGCCTTCCTGGATGATGACCTCCGACACATGCGCGCCTTCCTTGACGGTATGCATCTTGTTGCGCTCTTTCTTGTTCATCTCGAGTATTTCCTCGCCGGAGCGCACGGTCATGATGCCCATGCCGTACGTGCCGGAATCGGCCTTGACGAAGACATAAGGCTCGGCGTCGATGCCGTACTGCGCGTGTTTTTCGCGCGCGCGCGCCAGCACCTCGTCGATGGCCCGAGCCAGGCTATCGAGCCCGGTGCGCTCCTTGAAATCGATCATGCCACAATTATAAAATTCGGCGCGAAGCAGCCACGGATCGAGTGAGAACGCCTTGCAGAAATCCTGCGCAAGATTTTTATAGGCGTCGAAATGCACGCTCTTGCGGCGGCGGTGCCAGCCCATGCCGACCGGCGGCACGATGGGCTGCGACAGGTTTTTCAAAATCGCCGACGCGCCCGCGGTCATGTCGTTATTCATGACGATGAGGTCGGGCGCGAAGCCGTTTTCGAGCAGCAGCCGGTCGCCCTCGCGCAGCATCGGGTGCTCCACCAATATGCTGCCCGAAGGCGCCGTCAGCTCCAGCGGCGCGCCGGGCGGCGCCGCCAGGCTGCCGAAAGCGACGTCGGCATCCGCCGTTCTAAACAGCCCGGCAAGGGTCGCGAGATTTTCGAGATAGCCGAGATTGCGCGTGTGGTTTTCGGGAATGATGAGGATGCGCTTGGCGCTCGGATGCGACTCCTGCAAATAGCGCGCGATGAAACGCGAGGCGCGCGTACGCGCCGCCGGCGAAATATTATTGAAGCCCGCCGGAAACAAATTAGTATCGACCGGCACCAGCCGCAGGCCGCTATGGCGCAGATCGACCGAGCTGTAAAAAAACGGCTCGCCTTTCGCGCGCTCCTTGGCCAGCCAGCGCTCGATCTCTTCACCGCGCGTATCGTACAACGTTTTTAAGGTGGAGAGAATAGACGTCATTATACAATCCGGCCTGTAGGAACGGGTTCCTTCTCCACTATGTCTCTATACTTCGTATCCTCACCTACTACCGCTTTGATTGCAGGAGGCTCAACCAGCGGATGATGCCATTTCTGGCTCAGCATGCCGATAGTGGATATGACAAAAGGGACGCCCTTCTGCTGCCTGTTTCTAATTTCCTCCTGCTCCTGCTTATTCCTCTTAGGGTCGTGCCACGCATCATAGTTGGCCTTGCGTTGCTCATTCCTGAATGCTTCGACTTCTTGCGGAGGTATTTTGTCTTTCATTTCATTATGAATCTTTTGCAATATCTGGATGTCTTTCTGAGACAGCTTAAAGGTTGCCCACTGAGCGCCGTCAGAAGTATTTCCGCGATAGCCATCCCGGCCCAACCATTTATGTATGGTGGAAGTCAAGCTACCAACAAAGGGCGACATGCCTGATGATATGCTATCTGGGTGATAAATTGCAGCCGATTGGCTCGGGGACGCACCTGCCGCGCGCAATGGCAATGTAAAACGCGTCGAGCCTGGAGAAGAAGCCTGATCCCTTAGCATCGCACCTACCATTTCAGGGGCAATGCTTTGCGTTATAATTTCAAATGCTACGTCAGACTTGTGATGATGCCTTTCGCTGTCAGCGATATAATCAGCCCGCTCAAAGGCGGCATCCGTTATTTTTGCCTGTAACCTTATCCATAATTCATCGCCTTTACCGCCTGTTTTCTTTTTTTCATATTCATCGAGCATGTCATGTGCGTCAGCCTGGATATCTTCTATTGCTCTTTCAAGATCGAACCCGGCCGTCAGCAAATAGAGGAGGCGTTTTTCCTCCTGCGTAAATTGCGGACCCTCGGTTTCACCAAGCACTGCTGCTCTGATTTTTTTTAACATGATGCCTCATTCCTCACAAAATGGGGTTTCCTGTCCCAATCGCCCAGCTGCATCATGATGCAAGCAAGCGCCGCCACTGCCGCCGTGTCGGCCCGCAAAATGCGCGGGCCCATGCTGAAGGGTTTGACGAATGGCTGGCGCAGTATCTGACGCTCATCGGAGGAAAAGCCGCCTTCCGGACCGATGACAATGCCGTATTTTCCCCAAAGCATCGGTTGAAGTGTTTCGCCAAGCGGCTGGCCGCCGCCACTCTCATCGCCAAAAAACAACAGGCGGTCTTTCGGCCAGGAGGCGATAAGCGCGGCCAGGTTTTTATGTTCTTCGATGACGGGCACGTCGTGGCGCTCGCACTGCTCGGCCGCCTCGATCGCATGCGCTTCCAACTTTTCTTTATTCACCTTGGTCACCACATTATGCTTCATGAATACCGGCAGGATTTTGCTGACGCCCAGTTCGGTGGCTTTCTCCACCACCAGCTCGGTTTTGTTTTTGATCGGCGCAAAGGCGAGCCACAGATCGGGGCTATATATCTGCGCCATCTGGCGATTTTTCAAGGCAAGCATTACCGATTTCTTGGTGACTTGCGCGATCTCCGCCAGCCACTGCCCGTCGCTGCCGTTGAAGACGGCAATGCTGTCGCCTTCGCGCAGGCGCATGACCTGCGCCAGGTAATGCGCCTGGTTTGGAGAGGGCGCCAACATGTGTCCCGGCGCATATTCGCCGGGAATGTAGAGGCGGATGTGTGGTTTGGGATGGTTCATGGCACTTTCATACTGCCATTCCCGGAAGAAGGAAACTGGATTCCGGCTTTCGCCGGAATGACGAATATCATATAAGTTATCCATGCTATTCAAATCCCCCTACCTGCGTCTCATGCGCCTGCACCAGCCGACCGGCATCTGGCTGTTGCTGTGGCCATGCTGGTGGGCCATCGCGCTGGCATCGAGCGGTTGGCCGTCGCCGGCGCTGCTGTTGCTGTTTGCGCTGGGCGCGGTGCTGATGCGCGGGGCCGGCTGCATCGTCAACGACATCGCCGACCGCCATATCGACCGCGAGGTGGAGCGCACGCGCACGCGTCCGCTTGCCAGCGGCGAGCTTCGCGTCGCGCAGGCTGTCATGCTGCTGCTCGTTTTGCTGGCGGGCGCACTTTCCATTGCCCTCACGCTCGGCCCGGCGGTGGTGATGTGGGCGCTGCTTTCGCTGATTCCGGTAGCGATTTACCCCTGGATGAAGCGCATCAGCTGGTGGCCGCAATTGTTTCTCGGGCTAACCTTCAACTGGGGCGCGCTGATGGGCTATGCGGCGGTGCGCGGCGCGGTCGAATGGCCGGCCATCGCGCTCTATGTCGGCGGCATTTTCTGGACGCTCGGCTACGATACGATCTATGCCCACCAGGACAAGGAAGACGATGCGCGCATCGGCGTCAAATCCACCGCCTTGCGGCTGGGCGACCGCACGCCGGTTTTTGTCGGATTATGTTATGCGGCAGCCGTCTCTGCCTGGATTGCGGCAGGTTGGTTTGCCGGTTTGCCGGGCCTGTTTTATGCGCTGATGCTAGGCGTTTTTGCACATTTTTTCTGGCAATTGCGGTCGGTCGACCTCGACAATCCGCTGTCCTGCCGGCGGGCCTTCGTTTCCAACTGCTGGCTGGGCGGGTGGGTATTTATGGCGTTTTTGGCCGGAAATATCGGCCTGTGAAAAGAATAAATATCTGATATATAAAGTTATTTCATTGTTTTGCCCGGCGTTCGCGTAAACGCAAACTTTACCTTTGGCTGATACTGTCAGAAAGTCCCGGCAGCAGCGGGTTAGATGCTAATCATCTGTATGGGATTTTAACAATAATTTACCTTTTTGTGCCATACTAACGCTTGAGAGCTCGTAATCATTTTGAAAACACCTCGGGAAGCAATGCTGTACCAGGATACCCCACAGCCGCCCACGCCGCCGCTGCGCGCCCAGGCCTCATCGCTGGTCGGCGGCTCGGCATTGGACAATCCGCTGGCCTTGCAGGATAACATCCCAAGCTACCCGGGCTGCAATTTCTACCCGCAGGATTTCATCAACCTGCTCGAAACCACCATCCAAAGCGTCATCAAGGAACACGCCTCCGGCTCGCTCCTGCTGGTGTCGATTTCCAACCTGGCGATGATCATCAACGCCTACGGCCACGACACGTCGGAAATCGTCATGCACGACCTGACCAAGATGATCGAGGCGATCCTCACCAAAAACGACATTGTGCAGCGACTGCAGCGCGACCAGCTGGGCATCATCCTAAGCAGCAGCTACCCGGAAGACACCGCCACCATCGCTACACGCATCATCCACATCGTCCAGAATTTCGGGCGCGATAATTTCGCCACCGCCGCCTTGCATCTCATCGGCGTCGTCGGCAGCGTGAATTTCCCGCTGGAAACCGCCACCGCCCACGACGCGCTCGACAAAGTGTACGTCGCCGTCAACTCCATGCAAAGCGCGCCGGTGCGCACCTTCGAGACCACCAAGCGCGAAGCCGACAACAGCCGCCAGCAGATGGGCCTTGCCAACTATCTGCTCAAGGCCTTCAAGGAAAAGCGCCTGCGCCTGGCCTACCAGCCCATCATCGAAAGTAAGACCGGCAAGACGCTGCATTACGAGGCGCTGCTGCGCCTCATCAGCCAGACCGGCAAGATCAGCTCGGCCGGCGCGCTCATTCCGGTCGCGGAAAAAATGGGGCTGATCGACATCATCGACACGATGGTGATGGAAATGGTCATCGAGGAGCTGAAGCGCGACCCGCATGTCAGCCTCGCCTTCAACGTCTCCAACTGGACGACCGAAAACCCCGTCTGGCTCGACGGCATCACCCAGCATCTCAAGGACGCGCCCGACGTCGCCAGCCGGCTGATCGTCGAGATCACCGAAACCGCCATGCACCGCGACCTGCGGCGCACCGCTTTTTTCGTCGCCAGCCTGCAATCGATGGGATGCCTGGTGGCGCTCGACGATTTCGGCTCCGGATATACTTCCTTCCGCCAGCTCAAGGCGCTGTCGGTCGACATGGTGAAAATCGACGGCGTGTTCATCAAGGATTTGGCGCACAGCACCGACAACCAGTTCTTCGTCAAAACCCTGCTCGATTTCGCGCAGGGCTTCGGCCTGCATACCGTCGCCGAGTTCGTCGAGACCGGCGAAATCGCCAAGACGCTGATGCAGATGGGCGTCGATTCGATGCAGGGCTATTATTTCGGCAAGCCGGAAAACCACCGCACCTGGCTCAACGAAGGCGAATATAAGAGCGAGTAATCAGGAAATCTGATTATCTGGCTTTACGTCATCCCGGTGATTAAGCGTTTGGGAAATCGTTTTGCTGTGAGCAATAGAAAGCAGCGCGCCAATGGTAATCGCTGCGGCGGTAAAGCCATTCATCAGCGCCTGCTGCTTCTGGTGTTTCTGAGTGAACTTCCATTGCTGGCCTAATGTTCCCAGCGTAAGTTTTTCCAACCGCTCATCGACTTTCGCGGCATAATTGACGTGAATGGCTTCCACTTCCTTGAAAAAATCGACATGCTCCCCGCGCTTCGCCTTCTGGGCCGCGTCCCGACCCCGGACGCGCATTTCTTCCATGACCGGATCGCGCAGGTCATCGAGCACTTGATGATTGCGGACGTTATCGTAAACACTGCCGCGAATGCTGGTCTTGGTGAACCAATAGCCGGTTACGGCCGCGATCGGATACGCCGCCACTTTGAGTACCCTGCTTAATAGGCTCGGTTTGTTCGATTGTGATGTGTCTTCATTCATACCAAGCCAGTATAACCAATGTCGCCTGCTATAATCGTTAAATATTTATGACAACCGTGCTTTGTTCCGTGAATCATACGGCACATATCCATATTGCAGCTTTTGGCTGGCAATAATTATCAATTAAACACAATTGGTTACAAAAACCCTGTCACAAAAGATTCATAAACTAGTTAACCACTCTCAATTGACCCCTCGCAAAGGCCCATGCTATTATTGGCGCATGGATCCCAAGACCTACACCGAGCACGATTCCAAAGTCATGCAGGCCTTGAGCAATGTGCTCAAACTGGCCGCCGTGCCCGCTGGCGCGATTACCGGCTACTATGCCTGGGATGCGTCCGCGCGCAATTTTGTCTATAAAAACTTCGCCAGCCGCGGTTTTCTCACCGATCTCCAGAAAAAACACAAAAAAGACTGGCAGAACACCGTCCAGAAAGTGCGCGCCGAAGGCAGTTTGGAAATCGCCGACAAACTCGAAGATATTATTGAAAATTATCGCTCCAAGGAACTCAGGCCGTTCTTCAATGAGATGGGCATTAACAGCCAGCGCAAATTATATAAAGTGATGACGCACAACCAGAAGATCGAAACCGGCGTGCTCGCCTTCACCGCCGCCACGATGGTTGCCGGTGGCTTGTTGATGATCGCCAACAACCGCGGCATGCTCGACTTGTTCGCCAAGCACGACAAAGAGCAAAACGGCAAAACAGCTCTCTAAACATCCGTTGATTGTTGCTATTCTTTCCCGTAATTATCATGGCGCACCGTCTATGCCGCTTTAGCTCAGGGGTAGAGCAACCGCCTTGTAAGCGGTAGGTCGTCTGTTCGATTTAGACAAGCGGCACCACCCTACGCCTACGGCTTCGGGTGGCTTACGCCACGCGAACGCCGTTCTTAGGCGAAGGAGTGCCAGGCATAGCTCAAAGAGCGAAGCCTGGACTTTTACCCCGCCACCGAGGCTTTCTGGAAAATTTTCTCCACCGGCAGCGGCGGCGAGAAATAATAGCCCTGGAACAAATCGACGCCCAGGGTTTTGAGCTGCTGGAACATCTCGTCGTCTTCGATCCCCTCGCCGATGACGCTCGCACCCGTGGTATGCGCCAGCTCGACGATCTGGCGGATTGTCGCGCGCACGTCGGCATCGGCCATCTTATGCACCAGCTGCATGTCGATTTTCACAAAATCCGGTCGAATCTCCGGCAGCAGCTTGCGCGCCGACTCGAATGACTCGATGTCGTCAAGCGCCAGCGAATAGCCGCGCGAGCGCCCATATTCGCAGACGCTTTTAAGGTGGGAGAGATCGCGCTGCATTTCCGACTTGGTAAAGTCGAGCACCAGGTTCTTGGCGACCATCCCCAGGCTTTTGGCCGTCTCGCCGAGGCCTTCGAGATAGACCGCCGGGCGCATGATGAAGTCGGGGAAGAAATTGATGAACAGGAAACCGTTGAACTCGCTCGACACGAAGGTCTTGATCGCCTCGACATGCAGATGCCGGTCGATCATATATTCGATATTGAGCACGCGGCTGGCGGCGATGATTTTATCGCCGCCGATGATGCTGCCGTCCGCCGCTTTCGCGCGCGCGAACGATTCATAGCCGAAGATCTTGTCGCGGCCGCTGAACACCGGCTGTAAATAACACATCAGCTGGTCGGCAATCAGCGCATCGCCCAGCCACAAACTGTCGGCAATCGCCTTGATCGCCGCCACCGGCCGACGGTCCATGGCGATCAGCTCCAGCTTCTCATCTTTCTCGCTGGGCATCACCGCCGCCTCGATACCGTCAAGCAGGTTCGATTTTTGCAGCGTCGCATACACCGTGTCCCAGGCCAGCTTCCATTGCCGCGGCACCTTGATCGCCATTGCGCCTGGCGCCGCCTCGCGCATGCCAAGCGATTCCAGCGCCGTTTTCACCGGCGGCGGAAAAGTGCCCGACGCGGCAAATACCGCGATCCAATAGTGATCGAAACGCTGCCAATGCAGATTGAAATGTTTAGATTGCGCTGTGGACATGAAAGCTCGACGAATGCTATGCAGGATTCAGGCAACAAAACTAACATGGCTTTGTTACTATTTGATTAAAACTACTTTTACGCCGCATTCTTGAATTGAAGCTCGGCCAGGCGCGCATAAAGGGGGCTTTTGGCCAGCAATTCACCATGCGTGCCCGTCGCCTCGATATGCCCTTCATTTAAAAGCACAATCTGGTCCGCCTGCATAATGGTCGAAAGCCGGTGGGCGATCACGAAAGTCGTGCGCCCCTGCATCACATGCTCCAGCGCCTTTTGAATATAAAATTCGTTTTCGGAATCGAGCGCGCTGGTGGCCTCGTCGAGAAGTAATATCCTAGGGTTGCGGACGATGGCGCGGGCGATGGCGAGGCGCTGGCGCTGGCCGCCGGAAAGCTGCACGCCTTTTTCACCCAGATGCGTGTCCAGCCCCTGCGGCAGTTTTTCGATGAACTCATAGGCCGAAGCCGCTTTCGCTGCCGCGATAATCTCCTCGTCGCTGGCGTCGATATTACCCAGGCGGATATTCGCCCGCGCCGTATCGGAAAAAATCATCGGGTCCTGCGGCACAATGCCGATCATGCCGCGCAATACTTCAAGTTTCCACTCCTTGATGTTTTTGCCGTCGACATAAATCGCGCCGCGCTGCGGGTCGTAAAAACGCAGCGCCAGCTGGAACAGCGTCGTCTTGCCGGCGCCCGACGGGCCGACCAGCGCAATCCGACGACCGCTGGCGACGTCGAGCGTGAAATCGGTTATGGCTGGTTTATCGGGGCGGGCGGGATAGGTGAAGCTCACATGGTCGAAGCGGATTTCCGAAGGCGTCCGTTTTTCTTCCTGAATCCCGAATCCAGAATCCTGAATCTTGTCTTGTATCTCCGGCATGACGCTAAGCAGCTCGCCCAGCCGCTCGGCGGCGCCGGCGGCGCGCTGCAAATCGGTAATCACCTCGCTGATCGCTCCGACCGCGCCGGCCACCACCACCGAATAAAACACGAAGGCCGACAAATCGCCGGCCGAAATCCGCCCGGCCAGCACGTCTTTGCCGCCGAACCACAGCACGGTGACGATGGCGCCGAACACCATGACGATCACCAGCGCCGTCAAGAGCGCCCGCATGCGGATGCGCCCGAGCGCCGTCGCCAGCGCGCTTTCGACATGGCCCGCGAAACGCTGCTTATCGTACGCTTCCAAAGCCAGCGACTGCACCGTGCGGATCGCGCCCAGCGATTCCTCGGCATGGGCGCTGATGTCGGCGATCTTTTCCTGCGACTGCCGCGCCAAAACGCGCACCCGGCGCCCGAGCAGGATGATCGGCACCACCACCAGCGGCACCATGAAAAACAGATAGCTGGTAAGCTGCGCGCTCGTCGCCAGCAGCAGCGCAAACCCGCCCACCAGCAGCAGGCTGTTGCGCGCGGCGATCGACACCGAGCTGCCGATGACGGTTTGCAGCAGCGCCGTATCGGTGGTCAGGCGCGATAGCAGCTCGCCGGTGCGCGTCGACTCGAAAAACCCGATATGCATGTGGATGAGATGGCGGTAGACGTCGTTGCGTATGTCGGCGACGACGCGCTCGCCGATGGAGGACACATAATAAAACCGAACATAGGAGGCCGCCGCCAGCAGCAGCGTCACGGCCATGAGGATTTCGAACGAGCGGTCGAGCAGCCGCGCATCGCCCTTGGCCAGCCCCTCGTCGATCAGGTAGCGCGGGCCGCTGCCCATGCCCAGCACCGCCGACGAGGTAAATACCAGCGCCACGCACGCAATCAATACCTGCCAGCGATACGGGCGCAGATAGCGCAAAATCGGCCACAGGCTTTTGATGGCGCCTTTGGGCAAATTCGGTAAAGACGGTGCGTTGTGCGAATGCGGGTTCATGCGGTTGTCATAGATTAAAAAACGAGATCGATACCCGCCAGTTGTTTCAGTTCCTGCGATAGCACTTCGCCGAGCCTGCGTCCATCGGGCAGCGCCCATGCGCCGTCGCGATACGAAAAATGCAGCCCGCCGCTTATGGGCGACGACAGCCAGATTTGCCGGCTGGTTGCATGCTTGCTGACAAGCAGTTGCTTGCCGGAAGGAAAAGCGATAGTCAGTATGCCGCCTTGCGATTCCACCTCGAGGCGGCCATCCTGATCGGCCGCTTCCAGAACATTCTCAATGGCGTTAATACAATCTTCACTTTTTTTATGGTAATCACTCTCTTCCATACGGTTATTTTTCAGCTTGTTGCGAGTAAATGTCACACCGTCTTGTTTTTAGATGGCATGCCCGATAAAATTAACATTTCTTTATACGCAAATCCCTTACAATGAGCGTATCAAGCACATACATAGCGTATTGTCACCTGTTGGAAAGGCTAAAAAAATGATCATTCGTGAAAACAGCCATTTATATAACCTGCATGAGATGCATTATGCGGCGCTCGCGCCTTTGAACTTGATGGCCCATGCCAGCAAGGCCATGCACCGCCATCCGCTGAGCCCGATCGCCTATACCGGCCTCGGCCGCCATGTCGCCGCCGCCTCGGAGCTCTTCGCCCGCATCACCCACCGCTACGGCAAACCCGAATTCGGCATCAAGCACGCCAAGGTCGACGGCAAGAACGTCGATATAATCGAGGAAGTCGTCGCCACGAAACCCTTTTGCCGCCTGCTGCATTTCCGCAAGGAGATGCCGCGCTCAAGCAGCGAAGCGGTAGCGCGTAAAACCATTAAACAGCAGCCGCGCCTGCTTCTCGTCGCACCCATGTCCGGCCACCATGCCACGCTGCTGCGCGGCACCGTCGAAGCGTTGCTGCCCAACCTCGATGTCTATATCACCGACTGGCAGGATGCGCGCACCGTGCCGATGTATCACGGCACCTTCTCGCTCGAAGACTATATCAGCTACACGATCGAATTCATCCAGCAGCTCGGCCCGGACGTGCATGTCATGGCCGTCTGCCAGCCGTCGGTGCCGGTGCTCATCGCCGCCTCAGTCATGGCCGAGCGCAAAGACCCGACATTGCCGCGCTCGATGACCCTCATCGGCGGCCCGATCGACACCCGCATCAACCCAACCAAGGTCAACGCGACCGCCAGCGAAAAGCCGCTTTCCTGGTTCGAGCAGCACGTCGTTACCCGCGTGCCGTTCAACTATCCGGGCTTCATGCGCCGCGTCTATCCGGGCTTTTTGCAGCTTACCAGCTTCATGTCGCTCGACATCGACCGCCACGTCAACGCCCATAAAGACCTGTTCAAGCATCTGATCGAAGGCGACGGCGAATCGGCGCGCGCCCACAAGAAATTCTACGACGAATATCTGTCGGTGACCGACCTGCCCGCCGATTTCTATCTTGACTGCATCGACCAGGTGTTCCAGCGCCACCTGCTGCCGGAAGGCGAATTCGTCTATAAAGGCAAGAAAGTGAAGCCGGCCGCTATCACCAAAACCGCCCTGCTCACGCTCGAAGGCGAGCTTGACGACATCTCCGGCGTCGGCCAGACCGAAGCGGCGCACAAGCTGTGCAGCAACCTGCCGGCCGCCAAGCGTAAGCACCACATGCAAAAGGGCGTCGGCCATTACGGCATCTTCAACGGCCGTAAATTCCGCGATTTCGTCGCCCCCATCATCGTCGATTTCATCGAAAAGAACGAAAAGTAACGGTAAATCTTAGCTCGCTTGCGAGCTTAGATTCCCGTTATCCCCGCGAAGGCGGGGATCTCCTGCCGCAAAACCACTTAAATTCTTGACGTAAAGGGCGCGTTTCTTTAATCTCCCGGCAATTTGCCCGGAGGCGCCCTGATCGATGTCCCAATTGCCGATACCACCGAACGCCGATGCCTGCCTGATGCTGGCGGACGGGACGGTGTTTTTCGGTGAATCCATCGGCGCCGCCCAAACCACCGTCGGCGAACTCTGCTTCAACACCGCCATGACCGGCTACCAGGAAGTGCTCACCGATCCTTCCTATGCCGGACAGATCATCACCTTCACCTTCCCCCATATCGGCAATGTCGGCTGCAACGACGAAGATATCGAATCCAAGACGCCGCGCTGCGCCGGCCTTATCCTGCGTGAGCGCCCCACCCTGCCCTCGAATTTCCGCCACAAGGTCGGCCTGAATGACTGGCTGGTGAAAAACAACATCGCCGGCATCTGCGGCATCGACACGCGCGCGCTAACGCGACATATCAGAAAACACGGGGCGCAGAATGCGGTGATAGTCGGGAATCGGGAATCGGGAATCAGGAATCAGGACATAGAAGAAGCGCGTAAAAAATTACAAAATGCACCCCATATGAAAGGACTGGATCTAGCGAAAGATGTCACTACTCAAAGTTCTTACGAATGGTCAGAGGGATTATGGCATCTTTCTTCCGATTCCCGATTCCCGATTCCCGATTCCCGATTCCACGTCGTCGCCATCGATTACGGCGCCAAGCACAACATCCTGCGCCATCTGGCGCAGCGCGGCTGCAAAGTCACCCTCGTTTCCGCGCAGGCCTCCGCCGAAGAGATCTTGAAAATGAAACCGGACGGCATATTTTTATCCAACGGCCCCGGCGACCCGGCGGCGACCGGTAAATACGCCATTCCCGTGATTAAAACACTGATCGAATCCGGCCTGCCGATTTTCGGCATCTGCCTCGGCCATCAGCTGCTTGGCATCGCGCTTGGCGGCAAGACCGAAAAAATGCAGCAAGGCCATCGCGGCGCCAACCATCCGGTGAAAAACCTGCAAACCGGTCGCGTCGAAATCACCAGCCAGAATCACGGCTTCGCCGTAAGCGCAGATGGATTGCCCGCCGACGTCGAAATCACTCACCTGTCGCTGTTCGACGGCACGATTCAGGGCCTGCGCCACAAAACCAAGCCCATCTTCTGCGTGCAAGGCCACCCGGAAGCCTCGCCGGGGCCGCACGATAGCGGCTATTTGTTCGATGCGTTCGTCCGCCTCATGCAAAAAAGAGCGAAGGAGGCCGCATGACCACGCCCGATCTTTCCAAGCTCATCGTTAACCGCCGCTGGGTAAAGCAGCGCCATCCCTTCGCTTTTATGCGGGCGCAAAATGTGTTTACCCAGCCCTTCTACGAATCGCTGGCGGCGCAGTTCGAGGCGTTTCTCGCCAAGGGATTCGGCAACGCCGCCAATTACCAGTTCGGCTTCGGCACCAGCCATTACCAGGCGCGCAGCCTCTATGTCGATAGCCGGCTGGACGGGCCGCTATCCGTTTTCCTTTCGCGCGAGTGGCACGACATGCTGGCCGAGCTTTTCGGCATCGACGCCACGCGCGACATCCAGCTTGAGATGCATCACCACCCGCGCGCCAACGGCAGCGGCTGGCCGCATAACGATTTAAATCCCGGCTGGTTCTGCGACGCGCCGAAAGCCGACGGCATCACGGTCGGCAACCGCGAAAGCTGCACCTACGGCACCGGAAAACCGTTGCGCAGCACCACGCCACCGCGCGAAACGGTCCGCGCCGTCGCCGTGCTTTTCTATCTGGCAAACCCGCCCTGGGCCAAAGGCGACGGCGGCGAAACCGGCCTGTATGTCAGCCCCCAAGACGGGGTGGAGAATCCCACCGTCGCCATTCCGCCGATCAATAATTCGCTGCTCGCCTTCGAATGCACGCCTTATTCCTACCACAGCTTCATCCATAATCGTAAAAACCCGCGCAACAGCATCATCATGTGGCTGCACCGCCCGAAAGAGGAAGTGCTGGCGCGCTGGGGCAATCACTCAATCGTCTATTGGGGGAACAACCAATGAAGAGCAGCAAACGCGTATGCCTGATTACCGGCGCCGGCGGCAGGCTCGGCAGCGCGTTTTGCGCGCAATTCGCCGACCGCTACGACATCGCCGCCGTCTATCACCAGGCGATACCGACGCTCGCCTCGCAGGAATTGCAATTCGTCGATCCGCTGGAGCCGAAGAAAAAACTGCCGGAAAATGTCTATCCGGTATTCGCCATCAAAGCCGAGCTGACCGACGCCAAGGATGTCGCGCGCGTGGTCGAGACGACGCTGGCAAAATTCGGCCGCATCGACTGCCTGGTCAATAACGCCGGAACGTACCTGCCCTGCGATTTGCTCAGCGAACGCGCCGGCGCCGACCTGCAGCGGCAATTCCAGATCAACCTCGCCGCACCGCTGGCGCTGGCGCAGCAGGCCGTACTGCAATATTGGCGCCACCAGCCCGCCGAAGCCAACCGCAAAGCCGGCGGCAACGTCGTCAACATCTCCAGCATCGGCGGCCTCAAAGTCTATAAGCATGCGCGCCAGGGCATCTACTCCGCCAGCAAAGCGGCGCTGAATTTCCTGACGCTGCACATGGCCGAGGAATTCGCGCAGTGGGGCGTGCGCGTCAACGCGCTTGCGCCCAACTCTTTCCCCGGCATCGTCTCCACCGAAAGCGTCGCCAAAGCCATCGCCAAGATGGACGAAAGCGACAAGACCGGCATCATCCTTTCCATGGATAAGGACGGCGACCTGGAGCTCAAAAACGGCGATATGAACGGAAGAAAAACAAAAGATGCCTAAGCGCATAGTCAAAGAAATCCCGAATGTAAGCTCCCCCCTTGGGGGGGAGCAGTCGAGACCGCGTGCGCAGCACAAGGGTCGAGACGTGGGGGGTAAACTTACGCGTCTTGCAAGACAGATGCGAAAAGCGCCGACAGATGCCGAAAGAAAACTGTGGAACAAATTATCGCGTAACCAAACTGGTTACCGCTTCCGCAGACAGCATCCGATGGGCAAACAGTTTATTGCTGATTTTATCTGTCTGGAGAAAAAACTGATTATTGAACTCGATGGCAGCCAGCACCTGGAAATACGTAAGAAGCATGACGGCAGGCGCACAGATTTTCTTGAATATGAAGGCTATCGTGTTTTGCGCTTTTGGAATAATGAGGTGCTGCAAAACATGCACGCCGTGTTAGAATCCATCACTGCCGCTTTAAACACCCCCCACGCTTCGACGTTCGCCTCCGGCTCCATCTCAGCCGCTCCCCCCCAAGAGGGGAGCAGGAGGACGCATGCCCAAACGCACTGACATAAAATCCATCCTCATCATCGGCGCCGGGCCGATCGTCATCGGGCAGGCGTGCGAGTTCGACTATTCGGGGACACAGGCCTGCAAAGTGCTGAAGGACGAAGGCTACCGCGTCGTGCTGGTCAATTCCAACCCGGCCACCATCATGACCGACCCGGAATTCGCCGATGCGACCTATATCGAACCGATCACGCCGGAGTTCGTGGAAAAAATCATCGCCAAGGAAAAACCCGATGCGCTACTGCCGACCATGGGCGGGCAGACAGCGCTCAACTGCGCCAAGGCGCTCGCCGAATCGGGCGTGCTCGCCAAACATAACGTCGAGCTGATCGGCGCCAAGCTCGAATCGATCAACAAGGCGGAAGATAGATTGCTGTTCGGCCAGGCGATGAAAAAAATCGGCCTGGAAGTGCCAAAAAACGCCGTCGTGAAGTCGCTCGAAGAGGCACGCGCGGCACTGGAAATCACCGGCCTGCCGGCCGTCATCCGCCCGTCCTTCACTATGGGCGGCAGCGGCGGCGGCATCGCTTACAACAAGGAAGAATTCGAGCAGATCGTGTTTTCCGGCCTCGACGCCTCGCCGGTCGGCGAAGTGATGATCGACGAGTCGGTGCTCGGCTGGAAAGAATACGAGATGGAAGTGGTGCGCGACAAAGCCGATAACTGCATCATCGTCTGCTCCATCGAAAACGTCGACCCGATGGGCGTGCATACCGGCGACTCGATCACCGTCGCCCCGGCGCTGACGCTGACCGACAAGGAATTCCAGATCATGCGCAACGCGAGCTTCGCGGTGCTGCGCGAGATCGGCGTCGATACCGGCGGCTCCAACGTGCAGTTCGCGGTGAACCCGAAAGACGGCCGCATGGTGGTCATCGAGATGAACCCGCGCGTGTCGCGCAGCTCGGCGCTGGCCTCGAAGGCCACCGGCTTTCCCATCGCCAAGGTCGCCGCGAAACTGGCGGTAGGTTATACGCTTGATGAGATCCAAAACGACGTGACCAAAACCACGCCGGCGAGTTTCGAGCCGACCATCGATTATGTCGTCACCAAAATCCCGCGCTTTACTTTCGAGAAATTTCCCGGCACCGATCCGCTGCTGACCACCGCCATGAAATCGGTCGGCGAGGCGATGGCGATGGGCCGCAATTTTGCCGAAAGCCTGCAAAAATGCCTGCGCTCGCTGGAAACCGGGCTTACCGGGCTCGACGAGGTGGAGCTTAAAAATCTCGACGATGCGCGCGCGAAGCTCGGCCTGCCCACCCCCGACCGGCTGCTGGTTGCCGCGCAAGCGCTCCGCCTGGGCATGAGCGTCGAAGAAATCTGCGCCATCACCAAATACGACCCGTGGTTTGTGCGGCAGGTAGAAGAGATTGTGGAGATGGAGAAAGAAGTCGTTAGTCGTAAGTCCTTAGTCGATAGTAAAAAAGCTAACGACTCACGACTCACGACTTACGACTATGATTTCCTCTGCAAACTCAAAAGAAATGGTTTCAGCGACGCCCGCATCGCCAAGCTCGCCGGCATCGATGCCGCCGACATACGCCGCTTGCGCCAGCAGCACAACATCCACCCCGTCTATAAGCGCGTCGATACCTGCGCCGGCGAATTCGATTCGGTAACGCCGTATATGTATTCCACCTATGAAGGCCCCAATGCCGAGTGCGAATCAGAACCCACAGACAAGAAAAAAGTCATTATCCTGGGCGGCGGACCGAACCGCATCGGCCAGGGCATCGAGTTCGATTATTGCTGCGTCCATGCCTGCTACGCGCTGCGCGACGCCGGCTATGAAACCATCATGGTCAACTGCAATCCCGAAACGGTATCGACCGATTACGACACGTCCGACCGGCTCTATTTCGAGCCGCTGACCGCAGAAGACGTGTTCGAGATCATCCATAAGGAAAAAAGCAATGGCACGCTTAAAGGCGTCATCGTGCAGTTTGGAGGACAGACGCCGCTTAAGCTTGCGCGCGCGCTGGAAAAGGAATTCGGCAAGGGCATTATCATCGGCACCTCGCCGGATTCCATTGACCTCGCCGAGGACCGCGACCGCTTCCGCGCGCTGGTGGAAAAGCTGGGCTTAAAACAGCCCAGCAGCGCCATCGGCCGCAGCATCGACGAGGTGCTGAGCGCCTCCGATCATATCGGTTTTCCGCTGCTGGTGCGCCCTTCCTATGTGCTGGGCGGCCGCGCGATGGCGATCATCCACGACAAGCCGGCGCTGGAAAACTATGTCGGAGAGATCATCCATATGTTCGGCGACGGGCCGATCCTCATCGACTCGTTCCTCAAAGACGCCATTGAGCTCGATGTCGATGCCTTAAGCGACGGCAGCGACGTTTTCATCGCCGGCATCATGCAGCATATCGAAGAGGCCGGCATTCATTCCGGCGACTCGGCCTGCTCCCTGCCCGCCTATTCGCTGGACGAGCCATTGCTCGAGCAAGTGCGCATCCAGGCGAAAAAACTGGCGCTGGAACTGAAAGTGATCGGGCTGATGAACATCCAATTCGCCATCAAGGATAAAGAAATCTACCTCATCGAAGTCAACCCGCGCGCAAGCAGAACGGTTCCGTTTGTCGCAAAATCCACCGGCCTGCCGATAGCAAAAATAGCGGCGCGGATCATGGCAGGAGAAAAATTGAAAGACTTAATCGCAGATCGCAAACCGCGAATCACAAATCATGTTTCCGTCAAAGAATCCGTCTTCCCCTTCGCGCGTTTTCCCGGCGTCGACGTCGTGCTCGGGCCGGAGATGAAATCGACCGGCGAGGCGATGGGCATCGACGCCGATTTCCCGCGCGCGTTTGCCAAGTCGCAGCTTTCAGCCGGCAGCACGATCCCGATGCAAGGCACGGTGTTCGTCTCGGTTAAGGAATCCGACAAGGAAGCCGTCACGCCGGCGATCCAGCAGCTCATCGCCATGGGTTTTTCCATCGTCGCCACGCGCGGCACGGCCATGCATCTGCAGGCGGCGGGCCTGGCGGTGGCGGTGGTCAATAAAGTACGCGAAGGCCGGCCGCACATCGTCGACCAGCTCAAAGACGGCAAGGTCGCGCTCGTTATCAACACCACCGAGGGCGCGCAGGCAATCGCCGATTCCTTCTCGATCCGCCGCACCGCGCTATTGAACAAAATCCCCTACTACACCACCATCGCCGGCGCCAACGCCACCGCCCAGGCCATCGCCGCCATCAAAAGCGGCGGGGGGCTTGACGTGCGCTCGATTCAATCGTATTTTGCCGCTTAATCAGTGCTCAGTGATTAGAGTTCAGAGTTCGGTGTAAGCTGACGTGGATTTTTTTGCTGAACTCTGAACTCTGAACTCTGGTCACTCACTATGGAAAAATTCCCCCTCACCGCCGAAGGCTACGCCCGCCTGGAAGCCGAGCTCAAGCAACGCAAATCGATCGACCGCCCGGCCATCATCGAGGCGATCTCGGAAGCGCGCGCGCATGGCGATCTGTCGGAAAACGCCGAGTACCACGCCGCCAAGGAAAAACAATCCTTCAACGAAGGCCGCGTCAAGGAGCTCGAAGCAGTGATCTCGCGCGCCAACGTCATCGACGTGAAAGCCCTGTCCGGCGACACGATTAAATTTGGTGCGACCGTCACGCTGCTCGACGAAGACAGCGAAGAAAAAACCGCCTACCAGATCGTCGGCGAATACGAGGCCGATATGGCCAACAAAAAAATCTCCATGACCGCACCGCTGGCCAAAGCCCTGATCGGCAAGCAAAAGGGCGATGCCGTTGAAGTGCGGACGCCCGGCGGCACGCGCAGCTACGAAATACTCGACGTCAAATTTAAATAGCATGAATAGTTTTCCAGCAAGCCGGAAAGCCGACTACCTCATCATCGGCGGCGGCATCATGGGACTCACCATCGCCCACAGCTTGCGCGCGAAATATCCGGCGGCGACCATCACCATCATCGAAAAAGAATCGCATGTCGGCGAGCATGCGAGCGGGCGCAATTCCGGCGTGCTGCATGCCGGATTTTATTACGGCGCCGATTCGCTGAAAGCGCGTTTCTGCCGCGAAGGCAACGCCGCCATGAAAGCCTATGTGCGTAAGCATAATTTGCGAATGAGCGAATGCGCCAAGGTCGTCGTCGCCAAAAACGAAGCCGAGCAGGAGATGCTGCATGAATTAAAACGCCGCGGCGATGCCAATGGCGTCGAGCTGCGCATTGTCGATGAAAAAGAAATGGCCGAGATCGAGCCGCACGCACGCACGCACAAGCAGGCGCTCTACTCGCCGACCACCGCTGCCGTTGACCCGCTGGAAATCTGCCGCCATCTGGCCGGAACGCTGGCGGCA
>JAGVLW010000055.1 GCA_020054105.1 Alphaproteobacteria bacterium
AGAAAATCGGCAAGGTTTTCGCTTGTCCAGCGGCCCTGGAGATAGGCATCGAGAAGCCCCATCTCTCCGCGCGTCATCAGATCGTCGAGGACGTACCAATCGTACAGTTTCAGATAAGCGGATGGGCTTGCGCCCCGGCCCGAAAATTCGCATCTTTTGCCTTCCGGCGTGATCAGGGTGAGGTGCCCGCGTTCGATATGTTCGAGCGCCTCGAGAACGGGCTGTTTTCGTTTCTGCGTCGGCGAAGGGATATGCAATCCGCCGACCAGTGACAATACCCGGCTATTCATAAAATTTCTCCTTAGATGAGGTGCGGCTCGAGGCGCACCAATATCACCTGTTCTTTTGGCCGGCGTTTTTTACCGGCGGCGGATTTGCGCGGGCGTTTCGATTTTCCGGCTTTTTTACCGCGTTGCTTGAACGGCATAGTTTCCTCCTGGGGAATGGCCGCAAACCGGGCAACGTTCGGCTGCCCGGTTTGCGGATCCATTAGTAGTTACCGCTACGCTTGTCTTCGTTACGGTCCTTGCTGGGGTACTCCTCACGACCTTGCTGGCTTTTTTTGCCCGATTGGTCCTGATCCTTCCGGGGTTGGTTTTTGTCCGGTTGGTTCTGGTTTGGGTTGTTTGGCATGGTTTCTTACCTCCTTTCTTGAGAATTCCACCCTAGCGATAGCTGCCTTAAGAAGCGATGCGTAGCCACGCGCAGAGGTATAAAACTTCCCTAAATCCTTTCTCATGCAGCCTTGATGGAGGCTCCTGACATGGCCAGCGCCGCTTCCGCCACGATTGCCTTCTGCTCGTTGGGGGCATGGACGATGACGATGACCTTGCCGCGCTTGATTTCCTCTTCATAGCGGCTTGCCTCGTCAGCGGCGAAGCCGGCGCTGATGAGCGCGCCGCTCAATCCGCCGAAAACGCCGCCGGCGCCGGCGCCCGATAAGGCGGCGATGACAGGGCCGACGGCAAGTAGTCCACCACCCGGCAGCACGACGATGCCCACCGTGGTCAGCCCGGCGACCAATGCCCCGAGCGTGCCGCCGAGCGCCGCGCCGAATATGCCGCCCTTGGCGACGCGATTGGCTTCGTCATCGGTGCTGGAAAAAAGCGAGTCGCGCGTTTTGCTCGACATGATAAGGCTGATATCGTCCTTGCTGAATCCTTCGTCGAGCAGCGACGATACCGCCCGGTCGGCGGTGATCTCGCTGTCGAAAATACCTGCAACTGTTTTCATAACTCTGTCCTTTCTATGAATTGAGTGGAACGGCCTTACTTGCAGTGTAGGCAAGGCCGCATCAGGAAGCCATATGCCGCCGGCGCCTAAAATATAAGAAGGCGCATAATTTTATGGGTATTTGATTGAAAGCAAGGCAGCGTCCGCTCGTTTCTTTATCTTTTTTCCGGCAATGCTAACCACGTTCCATCAACAAAAGGAGACTCGCCATGCCACATTCCAAACTACTTTCCCTTGCCGTCATCGCTTCCATGCTTGCGGCCTGTACCGAGGCCGACGGCTCGCCGGGCCGGGGCGTCATGCATGGCGGCGCGCTCAGCAAGTCGGATATCGGCACGGCCGCCGGCGTTATCGGCGGCGGCGTCATCGGCAGCACGATCGGCTCCGGCGCCGGCCAGGTTGCGGCCACCATCGGCGGCGCACTGCTGGGCGGCATCCTTGGCGATGCCATCGGCAGCAACATGGATGATAATGACCGTGATACCTACGACCGCGCCTCGCAAAATGCCATGGAAACGGGACGCAGCAAGTCGTGGAAGAATTCACGCAGCGGCAATTACGGTACTATCCATCCGCGCAAGCGCTATCGCAACGACGAAGGCCAGTATTGCCGCGAATACACCCAGACCATTACCGTCGACGGCCAGAAACATTCCGGGCACGGAACGGCTTGCCGCGAGGAAGACGGCACATGGCGGATCGTAGACTAATGCAATGCATGGAGGCAGCTATGCCCAATAATGTGAACCCCGACACCAACCAGACGCCTAAGACCATCCATCTGCCCGATGCATCGGCACAGGGCGTGGAAAATGTCCCCAACCCCAATCCTCCCGGGGAGAAGCCCGACGAGCATGTGCCGCCGGTGGAGGTGCCGGGCCGTCCCCAAACGCCGGAACATGTGCCGGAAAAGGGCAATCCAAAAGGGCATACGCACGCGGGCCCAACCCTGGTTAAGGGTTGAGCCTTCGTTAAAGGTGGAGACAAAGCGGCCCGGCGGACTCCGTCAGGCCGCTTTTCTGCCGAGAGCGCATTCCACGATGTCGCTGATTTCGCCGGGGTCGTTGTCCTTGCGCAGGATGCATCCGAAGGAAATGATGCCGCATACCCTGCCGTCTTCACCCTGCACCAGCAGCCGGTTGACCTGGTATTGGTGCATCAGCGCGGCGGCGTGGTCCAGCCCGTCTTCCGCTTTGCAGTAAAACAGCTCGGGCGTCATATAGTCCCGGACTATCTCGGCATTGACGTCCTTGCCTTGGGATACGGCGCGGATGACGATGTCGCGGTCGGTGATGATGCCTTCGAGCTTGCCTTCCTTCCCTACCGGCAGGACGCCGCAATTAAGCGCATCCATGCTGGCAGCGGCTTGCTTGAGGCTGGTGTCGGGGGAGATGATGGCGGGATTTTCGGTCATGACGGATTTTACTTTGGTGGATTGCATAACACTTCTCCTTGGTTGGCTGCATTGAACACGGAAAAAAGAGGCCGCCCTTTTACAGGCGGCCAAACGGGGGAGTCGCAATGAAACCTATAGCGGCATGGTCCGCTCGAAATTATGCAGGTAATTTTCGATGCACGGCGCCGCGATGCCGTATTTACGCTCGACAAGCTGCGCGATTTTTCTGCGGTGCGGGCCGGCATGGTCCATTTCGACTGGCGAAAGCCGTTCCCACTGATGCAATAGCTGCTCGCGCAGCGCCGTCCAATCGCACACGATGTGGTCGTCACTATATACCGGCTGATAGTGATATTCGAAAGTTCTGCTCTGTAATGCCTGTTGCATGATTCCTCCTGAATGGCACGCTATGATTTCAGCCTATCGAAACATGCCTAAAACCTCTATATGGTTTGGCGGAGCGAATATAAACATGGCATAAAGGTGCCGCAAAACCGCTGGTATAATGCGCTGATCTTCACTAAAATTATTTTATGACCAAAAAGAAAAACACCATACTGGTAATTGAAGACGAGTTGCCGATACGCAAAGTGCTCAGCATTTCGCTCGAAAGCGCCGACTATAAAGTCGTCGAGTGCGATAACGGCCGCGAAGGCGCGAGGCTTGCCGCCTCGATCAAGCCGGAATTGATTTTGCTCGATCTCGGCCTGCCCGATATTGACGGCAAGGAAGTCATCGCCAGCGTGCGCGAATGGTCGCAAGTGCCGATCATCGTCTGTTCCGTGCGCAACACCGACGAGGAAATTATCCATGCGCTTTCGGCCGGCGCCGACGATTATGTCGTAAAGCCCTTCAACCCGGATGTGCTGCTGGCGCGCATTCACACCAACCTGCGCAAGGCGGCGACGCAGGAAGCCGGCGATCCCGAACTTACCAACGGCAACATCCGCATGGATTTGGTGCGCCACGAGGTGTTCCTAGGCGGCGCGAAGGCCACGTTCACGCCGAAGGAATACGAGCTGCTGCGTTATTTTCTCATCCATCGCGGCAAAATGCTTACCCATAAGCAGATCTTAAAAGACGTCTGGGGCAACGCCCATACCGACGACATGCAGTATCTGCGCGTCTATGTGCGCCAGCTGCGCGAGAAGATCGAGCCCATTCCCACGCAGCCGCGCTTCATTATCACCGAGCCGGGCATCGGCTACCGGATGGAATTCGCCTAACCGGAATTTCGCGAGCGATTGGGTTTTACGCCCAGCTTTTCATTAATGACGGCGATCAGATCGTCCATGATAAAGGGCTTGGTAATGTAGGCGTCGGCGCCGAGCTTCTCGGCCAGGTCGCGCGATTCCTGCTCTTTGCGCACGGTCAGCACGATAATCGGCAGGTCGTTATCCTTCTTCAGGCGCTTGAGCCGCGGCAGAATATCGAGCCCGCCATGATCGGGGAGCCCGAGATCGAGGATCACCAGGTCGGGATGTTCGGTTTCGCACAGGGCCATGCCGCCGGAAGCGGTCGCCGCGCCGTTGAACGTCGCCCCCAGTGCTTCCAGCGAAATGCGCAGGAAGGTCAGGATGGAATGCGTATCGTCAATAGCGACGATGTGCTTGTTGGAAAGCATCATCTTTTTCGTCCTCCGGTTTGCGGTTGATCGGGCGGGCGCTGGGGCGCCATTGCGGCAGGCACAGCGTGAACAAGCCGCCGCCGTCTGGGTGGTTGGCGGCGGAAATCCAGCCGCCCTGCGCTTCCATGACCGCCTTGGCGATGGCCAGCCCAAGGCCGGTGCCGGCGATCTGCGTGTCTTTCTTGTGCAGGCGCGTATATTTGTCGAAAATCAGCTCCAGCTTTTCGCTGGGGATGCCGGGGCCGAAATCGCGTATCTCGCACAGGAAGCCTTTGTCCTTATCGATATGGCTGCGCACTTCGATGCGCGTGCCCGGCGGCGTGTATTTGCAGGCATTGTCGATGATGTTCTGGAGAACCTGCTCGATCATCAGCAAATCCATGCAGACATCGATGCTGGCCGGGCAGGGAATAACGATCAGCGCATGCTGCTTGGCGCGCGGCTGCATTCGCCGCACCACGTTTTCGATCATGTCCTCGGCATCGTGCCATTCCTTGCGGAACTGGATGTTGCCGCTTTCCAGACGCGTCATGTCGAGAATGTTGGTGATAAAATTATCGAGCCGCTGCGCTTCGTCGATGGCGGTTTCGATCAGCTCGTCGCGCTTTTGCTGGGTCAGCCGCTTGCCGAGGCTGCGATAAACGCTAAGCGCGCCGACGATGCCGGCCAGCGGCGTCTTGAAATCATGCGATACGCTGGACAGCAGCATCGAGCGCAGTTTCTCGCGCTCCTCGCGCAGGCGCGTCTCTTCCATCGAGCGTTCCAGCCCGATATGCTGCAGCACCGTTGCCGTCTGGTCGGCGATGGCCGTCAGCAGCCGGCCGAACCAGGGATCCAGCTTCGTTTTGCCGTAGGGCTTGACGCCGAGCACGCCCACTTCGCCCGCCGCCGAGATCATCGGCTCGAAGCGCCACGCCGTGCCGGGATTGAAAGGCGAGCCGACACCGGTGGTCTTCATTTCGCTCCAGGCGGCGGTCAAGGCGTTGCGGTCGGCGGCTTCCAGCTCCAGCCCGGACGGGAATGCCGGCTCGATGCGGCTTGGATGCATAAGGACGGGCAGGAAGAAGGCGACATTGACTTCGAGCATGCGCTCGAGCCGCCGCTGCAACGTCTCCAGCGCCTGGTCGCGCGAATGCGCCTCGGAGGCGATGCGGTACAAGGTGAACAGCGCCTGCGTGCTGCGCTCGCGCCGCGCGGCGTTCTGGGCGTAGTTGCGGGCCTGGCTGGTAAAGAGCGAGATCAGCAGGGCGGCGGAAAGAAACAGCCCCATATTGATGAAATCGGTGACGGTGCTGACTTTGAGAACGTGGTAGGGCAGGGTGAAATAATAATTCACCGTAAGGAAGCTGGCGATCGACGCCACCAGTCCCGGCAGCAGCCCGTAACGCCCGGCGACGAAAGCGCAGGCGATCATGAACAGCAGCCCGATATTCTGGTCGTTGATGCGAAACAACGCCGGCGGCAGCAGCCATTGCAGCAGCAGCGCGCCCATGTAAGCGATAGACACCGCTGCTATTGCATAGAGAGCGTCCTGCGGATGCATAGAACGTAAATGCAGTTTTTCGGCGAGGCTGCGATGATAGGGGTGGCCGGAAAGCGGCACAATTTCCACCTGCGTGTACTGGCTGGCCACGCGTGCCGCTATTATCCACGACGGGCTGCGAAACCGGTATTTATGCCCTTCGAGCTCGGCGCTGCCGACAATGACCAGCGCCAGGCGCTGCTTTTCTTTTTCCAGCAGCGACTCCAGGCCTTTTTCCAGCGTTTGCGCCTCGATATGGGCGGTTTCGCCGCCCATCTGCTCGGCCAGCGTCAGCAGCCGCAATATGCGCTCGCGCGGGGCGTCTTCCATTTGCCGCGCATCCGTCGGCGTTTCGATAAACACGGCGCGCCATTTGCATTGTTGTTGCTGCGCCCGCCGCTGCGCCGTGCGCAGCAACATGATCGCTTTGGGATGATCTTCGACACAGGCGATAATCAGTTGCCGGTGAGAAACCTGAGTATTGCTGCTGGCTGCCATCTGATTCTCATGGGGTTAACAACGAAGCATGAAATATGCGGTATAAAAAATCCATAGGCTTCGCGTTGACAGGTAATTGGTTTTTCTCATTTTTTGTTTCGTTTGTGAGCTAATTTCTTGCCTAGTCCCTGAAGATGTTATAGCCTTTCTTGCCGCCGATAGCACCTAAAACCGGAACCGATTATGCGCCTGTTTTCCTGTCACACCATCGCCCGTTGCGCCGTGGGAGCGTTGCTGATTAGCGCCCTGGCTTCCTGCCAGCTATTTTCGGATTCCGACCGTGCGGCAAAACGCGGCAAGCCGGCGAAAGCGCGCTATGCGGCTAGCGATTACGTCAAGCACCTGGCCCTGGCCCAGCTTGCACCGCAGGATAAGGACGTCAATCTGGATGCCATCAGGGCCTACGCGAAGCAGAAAGCAAAAAAACCACAATCCCAGGCGCTGCTCGTGCTCGATTATAAAAGCGGCGGCGATGCTGCGATGCAACAAGTGGTGGCGCCAATAGCGGTAGCCGGGAAAAGCAGAGAATTTCCCGACCTGCTCGACATCATGAACCAGCTAGCCGCCAATCATGCCACCTTGCATGATATGCGCATAGTCGCGGCGAGGCTTGCGCCCGATAAGAGCCTTGCAGTACCCGAGGCGGACATCGAGGCGGTGCTCGACCGGCAGGAAAAGCACTTGCTTGCCAAGGCCGATGCGCTGCCGCCGCAAGACACGATCCGTATCCAGTTTCGCCTGCTGGCGTTTTTTACCGAGCATCGCTTCCGCGACGCCGCCTACTTGACCGCCGATAACGTCAAGAAGGCGATCGCTTCCCTGCCGCACGGCGAGCCCGCCGATGCGCAGACCGTCAAGCAGCTTTCGCAGGAGCTGGAGCGCCTCGAAAGCGACATGCGCAAAGTCCTTCCTTTTACGCTGTAAGCTGCGCTCTTTTTAAGCATGGAGATTTTATATGCCTCTTGGCAGGGTAAATCGCTTTAGTTTTTCTATTGCAATCAAGAGTTGAGTAAGATAAATAATATTCTAGTTAAGTTCAACTGTGTGCTGGAATATGAGCAGACTGCCCCGTCCATATCCAAAAATGACGCAGATGCAGCGCCGGACGGTAAATAACCCCCTTCTTTTTGTTACATGTTTTCTGATAAGCGGCCTGTCTTCCGTATCCGTTGCCGGTGCGACGGAGCCTATCGATAGTTTCGCGCTTTCGCCCGAGCTGCTGTTCGGCGCGACGGTAATGTCCGTTTCCAAGACATCGGAGAAATTGATGGACGCGCCGGCGGCGATATATGTGCTGACCGGCGAAGACATCCGGCGCTCCGGCGCCACCTCGATTCCCGAAATGTTACGGCTGGTGCCGGGCGTGCAGGTGGCGCGCACGCATGGCGGTGGCTGGGCGATCACCGTGCGCGGGTTTGCCAATACCGGCTTGGGCAATAAGCTGTTGGTGCTGATGGACGGGCGCGAAGTCTATGACCAGCTCTTTTCCGGCGTCTATTGGGACGTGCAGGATACGGTGCTGGAAGATATCGAGCGCATTGAGGTGGTACGCGGTCCCGGCGCCAGCCTGTGGGGCGCCAATGCCGTCAACGGCGTCATCAACATCCTCACCAAGAAGGCGCAAGATACGCAAGGAGGGCTGGCAAGCGCCATTACCGGCAACCAGGACCGTGCCATCACCACCGGCCGTTACGGCGGGAAATGGGACGATAAAATCTATTACCGCGGCCTATGCCAAATATCTCTACCGCGATGAGCAGCGTACCCTCACGGGCGCCGGCGCGCAGGACCCGCAACAGGCCTATCGCAGCGGCTTCCGCGCCGACTGGAAAAATGAGGGCGGCAAGGATGATTTCACGCTGCAAGGCGACATGGTGCGCAATGACGTTCATCAATTTCGCGTAGCGCCGCCTGACGGGGTCTCCAGGGCGCTGACGATAGAAGATATCCATGCCACCGGCTGGAACCTGCTTGGCCGTTGGACGCGCGAGTTGCCGGAGGATTCGCGCCTGACGGCGCAAAGCTATATCGATTATACCTACCGCGACCAGCTCTTGCTTGCCGACCAGCGCACGTCTTTCGATACCGACGTGCAATATGAGTTTTCGCCCATCGGCCGCCATAAGCCCATGATCGGCGGCCGTTATCGCCTGAGCATGGACGAATTGACGACCTCGCCCTTCGTGGTGGCAACCCATAACTCGCGCAACGACCAGCTTTTCAGCGGTTTCGTGCAGGATAAGATCACGCTGATGCCGCAAGACTGGTTTTTGACGCTCGGTTCCAAGTTCGAGCATAACGACTATAGCGGGTTCGAGGTACAACCCAATGCGCGCTTGCAATGGCATATCGACGATAAGCAGATGGCCTGGGCGTCGGTGGCGCGCGCCGTGCGCACGCCCAGCCCATTGGAGCATGACCTGCGCATAGCATTTATATCGGTGGTCGATTTTTTCGGGCTGTTGCCCAATCCACAATTCGAAAGCGAGGAGTTGATCGCTTATGAGCTGGGCTACCGCCGGCAGCTCACGTCGTCGCTGATGCTCGACGTTGCCGCCTTTTATAACGATTACGATAAGCTGTCAGCGACTAGCGTGGTGGCGGGAGGGCCATTCATCGTCAATACCACCGCCACCAACGGCACTACCGCCGAAACCTATGGCGGCGAAGTCGTGCTTGACTGGCGGGCAAACGATACGCTCAATCTTTCCGCCGCCTATAGTTTGCTGAGCATACAGCTGCACGGCCCGCTCGGCGCCAGCGATCCCGAGGCGGGCGAGGGGCAGTCGCCGCAGCAGCAATTCAACGCCCGCTCGCAATGGAACATCCGCGAAGATCTGTCCTTCGACACCATGCTTTATTACGTTGATGCGTTGCCGAAATTCAATGTGAAGGATTACTGGCGGCTGGATATCGGGCTGGGCTGGAAAATCGATGACGGGCTGCAGTTCAATCTGGTCGGCCAGGATTTGCTGAGCGGCGTGCATCGCGAATTCACTTCCGCGAGCGATCCTTTTACGCCCGCCGCTAAAATCGAGCGCAGCTTCTACGGTAAATTCACATGGACGTTTTAAAACGCCGGTCGTGGCTGGTAGCGGCGTGTCTCGTGGCATTATTTTCCTCGCGTGCGCAGGCCGAGGATACGCTTAAGCTCGGCGAGCAGCAGATCAAGGCGGGCCTGCTTTACAACTTCCTCAAATACACCCAGTGGCCCGCCGCGAGCTTCGCGCAATCCGCTTCCGTCAATGTCTGCATTTTCGGCGGCGATCCGTTCGGCGGCAGCCTGAAGCCCATGGAAGGCCGGTCGGTCAACCAGCGCGAGATCGCCGTTCGCCAGGTCAGCGAAGCGCGTGAGATCGACGGCTGCCATCTTCTCTTCGTCAATGCCGGGCAAAAGGAACATTGGCCGGCCCTGCGCACCTACCTGGCCGGAAAAAACATCCTGACCGTCAGCGATTTTGACGATTTCTCGTCGTCCGGCGGCATGATCGAATTCGGCCGCAAGGATCACCATATCACCGCCAGCCTCAACATCGACGCCGTCGCCGCTGCCGGATTGCGCGTGGAGGACCGGCTGCTCCGATTGGTCACCGTAGTGCAAGGCGGGCAGCCATGAAAAAGCGCGTCTTGTCCATCCGCCATATCCTGCTGCTGACATTTGGCGTGCTGACGCTGCTGATCGCCATTCAGGCCGGCCGTTCGGTGTATGTGGAATGGCAACGCCTGGCCAGGGTGGAATCGCTGACGCAGGCCTCGCGCCTGAGCGACACGCTGTTTTCTGCGACCGAGCATCTGTCCGTGGAGCGCGACGTTTCTGTGGCGTTGCTGCATGCTTCCGAAGCAGATATGGTCGAAAGCCTGCGCCAGCGCCTGCTGGAAAGCCGGGAAGCAACCGACGCCGCCATGCAGATGGCCATGTGGATGCTGCGGCTTTACGCCTTCGACGAGCTTGCGCCGCTACAGCAAAATATTATCGAACGCTTAGCCGTTATTCAAACGCTCAGGACCGAAATCGACCGGTCGCTGCTGCAACCGTTGGCAGAGCGCGATGAGCAATTGGCAGCGCGCTGGCAGGACGAAACCTCGTCGCTTATCGCGCAAACGCAGGAACTATGGATAAAGTTCGTCGGGCATTTTACCGACATTAATCCCATAGTCACCCAGCATCTGCGCTATAAGCACTTCCTGCGCATCATCACCGACTATACCGGCCGCGAGCGCGCCATCATCGGCCGGCTGATCGCCGAGAATGCCGACCCGACGCCGGAGGAATTCGCCGAGCTGCTGCGCGGGCAGGGCATCATCGAGCTGAGCTGGCGGATCAATCGCCTGCTGGCCGATCAGAGCGGGCTTTATCCCTTGGTGGAATCTTATTACAAGGATGCGCAGAGCCATTACCAGAATTTATACGGCATGGTGCGCGATATTTTCTACCTGCCGAACGCGCGTCACGGCGAAACCTATCCTATTAGCGCCGATCTGTGGCTGGAGCTTTCCACCCAGGCGACCGAGTCGCTCGATGCCCTGAAAGCGGCCTCGGTGAAAGGTGCGCAGCATTATATCGGCACGCTGGAAAAAGAAGCCTGGCGCACCATTACCCAGCAAGGGTTGTTTTTGCTTTTCGCGCTTATTTTCTGCGCCTGGGGCTTTCAGTTGATCGTCCGGCGGGTGCTGCTTCCCGTCGAGCGGATGATCGAGGCGCTGCTGGCGGCCATGCGCGGGGAGCAATCGCGCGTCGTGCCGCCTGCCGACCTGGGCGACGAGATCGGCAAGCTGGCGCAGATATTGCACGCTTTCCAACGCAATATGGATGCGATCCAGCAGAGCGCCGCCGAGATACGCGAGAGCCGGGAACGCTACCGCGCCCTTGTCGAATCCAGCGCCCAGATTATATGGACGTGGAAAGAGGGTGCCATCGATAAAGCGTCGCCGCTGAGCCAATGGTGGGAAGCGACGACGGGGCTGCCTTCCGAAACGATCGCTACTTTCGGCTGGCTGGATGTCGTCCATCCCGACGATCGCGATCATGTGCGCAAAATCTGGGAAGACGCTATGGCCAAGGGCGCGAATTTCGACATGGAATACCGCCTGCGCGCGCAGGACGGCCATTATCTGCATGTGGCGGTCAAAGGCGTGGCGCTGCACGCGGCCGACGGTTCAGTGCGCGAATTCATCGGCTCGCTCAATGACGTCACCGCGCGCAAGGAGGCGGAGGAAGGGCTTCGGGCCTATACGCAGGCGCTGGAGCGCAGCAACAAGGAGCTCGACGATTTCGCCTACATCGCCTCGCACGACCTTAAAGAACCGCTGCGCGGCATTCACAATCATTCGCGCTTCCTGCTGGAAGACAATCAGGACAAGCTCGACGAGGAAAGCACGAAGAAGCTTAACCGCCTGGTTTATCTCAGCCAGCGCATGGAACGCCTGGTCAACGACCTGCTCTATTTCTCGCGCCTGGGCAGGCAGGAGCTGGCCATTGGGCCGACCGACATGAATGCAGTCATCCACGATATCGAAAACACGCTCGACATCTTCCTGGCCGAGCGCCAGGCGCGGATCGTCATTCCTAAGTCGCTGCCGACCGTTACCTGCGACAAGCCGCGCGTGACCGAGTTGTTTCGCAATCTCATCACCAACGCGATCAAATATAACGACAAGCCGGAGAAGATGGTGGAGGTCGGCTGGCTGGCGCAGCACGCTTCCGGGCAAGGCGTAACCTACAAGAATGTCTTTTATGTGAAGGATGACGGCAACGGCATCGCGCCCGAATTCCATGAAGAGATTTTCCGCATTTTCAAGCGCCTGCAAGGCGCCAAGGACGGCATCGAGGAAGGCACCGGCGTCGGGCTTACCTTCGTGAAGAAAATCGTCGAACGCCACGGTGGAAAAATCTGGCTGGAATCCCGGCCGGGCCAAGGCACCATTTTTTATTTTACATTGGAAGGAGCATATTATGACACTGTCAAAGCTGCATGAGGCGCAACCCATTCTCATTATCGACGATAGCGAGGACGATTTTTACGCCGCCCAACGGGCGCTGACGAAAGCGAACCTTCGCAACCCGATCGAGCGCGCCTCTTCCGGGGAGGCGGCGCTTACCATGCTGCAATCGCGGACCGGCAACCGGCCGGGGCTGATCTTGCTCGACCTCAACATGCCGGGGATCGACGGCCGCAAGACGCTGGAGATCATCAAAGGCGATAGCATGCTAAAAACGATTCCGGTGGTCATATTGACCACTTCCGACGACGAGCGCGACGTGCAGACCTGCTACACGCTGGGCGCCAACACCTACATCCAAAAGCCGGTGGATTTCGACGGGCTGATCGAGGCAATGAAGCGCCTCAAGGGCTACTGGTTCGAGATCGCGCTGCTTCCGAAAGATATGGGAGGAGAATAGCCTATGAAAATACTCATCATTGACGATAGCGAGGATGACCGCCTGCTCTATCGCCGATCGTTGCGCGGAGACGGCGAAAATACCTACGATATTGTCGAGGCCGAGAACGGCGAGGGCGGTATGCAGGTCATCGAGGAGGAATCCCCGCAATGCGTTTTGCTCGATTATTCGCTGCCGGGCCGCAACGGCATCGAGGTGCTCAAGCGCATCCGCAGCCGGCATCCTTTCCTGCCGGTGGTGATGCTGACCGGGCAGGGCAATGAGTCCATCGCCGTGACCGCCATCCATGAAGGCGCGCAGAATTACATCAACAAAGCCACCATCACGCCGGAAGCCATCCAGCGCATCATCCGCGTCGCCATCGAGCATTGCATCATGGAAAGGCGCATTCACGAGCAGCGCACCGCGCTCGAGATTTTCACGCGCGCCCTGGCGCACGACCTCAAGGAGCCGGTGCGCACGATCAAGTCGTTCCTCGATTTATTCTCTGCGCATAAAGGTTTTTCCGAGAAGGAACAGGGCTATCTCACCTATATTCAAAACGCCGCCGACCGCATGAGCACGCTGATCGACACCGTCTATTTCTACACGCGGCTCGACGGGTCGCCCGAGCAGGTCACCAGGGAAAAATGCGACGTGGCGGCGGTGCTGGAGGAGGCGAAGGAAAATATCCGCCAGCTGACTTCGGAGCGCGGCGCGGTGATTACCAACGATCCGCTGCCGGAAGTCTATATCAACCGCATGCACCTGCTGCAGATCCTGCAAAACCTGCTATGCAACGCCATCCGCCATAGCGACAAGGATCCGGCGATCCATATCCATGCCGTCTCGCGCCCGGAGGAATGGCTGATCTATGTCACCGATAACGGGCCCGGCATCGAGGCGGGGTATAGCGGCCAGATTTTCGAGCCGTTCAAGCGCGCCGTCCGCCACAAGGAGCAGGGGCTGGGCCTCGGGCTTGCCATCTGCAAGAAGATCGTCGAATCTTACGGCGGCAAGATATGGTACGAGCCGGCGCCACAGCGCGGCGCGGTGTTCCTGTTCACCCTGCCGCGGCAGATGCCGCAAGCCAAGGACACGCCGGCGCCTGCGGTTTCGGCACCGGCGGTAGTGAAATCCGTGGAGAAGCCGGCGGAAAGCACCCATAAGGATATTGCCAGCATCATGCTCGTGGAAGACAGCGAGGCCGATATCGAGCTTACAAAAATATTGCTGATCGAGCAGGGGCATCTGGGCTGTCACTTGTTGGTGGCGCATGACGGGGCGGAGGCGCTGACCATGCTGCGCGCCGCCGAGAGCGAGCAGCGCGGGATCGACCTTATGCTGCTCGACATCAACATGCCGGGCATGGACGGGTTCGACCTGCTCAAGAAGATGGGCGAGGAAACGGCGTTGCGCCGCATACCGGTGGTGATGTGCACGACCTCGACCTACGACAAGGACATGGAAAGGGCGAAGGCGCTGGGCGCGGTGGGGTATGTGAACAAGCCGGCCGACATGGCCAAGCTCAAGCCGGTGCTCGACCAGCTTTCCAGCGTGCGCCTGCGCGAGGGAAAAGAAGGCTACATGCTGCTGCGCGCCGCCTGAGGCGGCCAATCGGGCCGGGATTTGCATCGGCGGCGGGTTTGCTCAGGTGTGCATCCCCTTTGAACATTCAGCATTACTATACTATCCTTGACTGATAGCCAATAATTGATACTGAGGCTGAGGACATGGAGGAATGGCCGAGTGGTTTAAGGCAGCAGTCTTGAAAACTGGTGCGAAAGGTATGGAGAGGTGGCCGAGTGGTCTATGGCAACGGTCTTGAAAACCGTCGAAGATTCAAAGTCTTCCGTGGGTTCGAATCCCACCCTCTCCGCCAGACCTTAGAGCCGCAAGCTCCCGCATGGGACACTGGCGGGACATTTCAAAACGAAAATCTACGATGTAACGCGATATTCTGCTTTAAGCAGCAACGTTATGGGATGGCCTGTTTATAGGGATTTCCAGCGATCATCCATGCCAATGTCCCGCGAATGTCCCATATCTGCACATGGGACATTATAATGCTTTGTAATAACGATATATTTATAATTCATCATTGGTGTTTGAAACCAGCTTGCCATTTCCCGCGCTTGGCGGTAGTGTTTTGCCGTTGTTTGGAGATACCGCATGGCAATGATCGAAACCCGCAGAAACGCTGATGGAAGCACGTCCTACCGCGCGAAAGTGCGCATCAAAGGCTTCCCCGCGCAGTCGGCAACGTTTGAGCGCCGCACCGATGCCAAGGAATGGGCGAAGCAGACGGAAATCTCCATCAAAGAAGGCAAATATTTCAAAACGGCGGAAGCCAAGAAGCACACGGTCAAGGAGCTGGCCGACCGCTACGCGGAATATGTGAAACAGCGCAACCCCAAGCGCCATAAATGGGTGAGAATGTACCTCGACTGGTGGGTGGAGCAGCTGGGGGATTATTCGCTCTCCGAAATCACGAAAACGCTCATCATCGAAAAGCGCGATCTGCTGCTTACCAGCCCAGGCCGCAACATCGAAAAACGCGCCCCCGCCACCATCAACCGCTATATGACGGTATTCAGCCATGCCTTCACCATCGCCATTAATGAGTGGGAATGGGTGCAGGATCATCCCATGAAGAAAATTGCCAAGCTGCCGGAGCCGCGCGGCCGCGTGCGTTTTCTAAACGATACGGAACGAAAAAATCTTCTGAATGCCTGCCAGGAAGTGCGAGGCGCGGAGAATCTTTACATGCTGGTGGTGCTGGCGCTGTCCACCGGCGCGCGCCACGGCGAGCTGATCAATCTGCGCTGGCAGGATGTTGATCTAAAGCGCAAAGCGATTGTCCTGCATGACACGAAGAACAAGGAACGCCGCGTCCTGCCGCTGGCGCACCATGCGCTGGAGCTGATAGAGGAAAAATACACATCGCGCGACGTTGCTTCCGATCTGGTATTTCCCGCGCCGCGCAAGCCGAAAGATGCATGGGCAAGTCGTTCCGCCTGGCTTGCGGCGACGAAAAAAGCCAAGCTCAAGGATTTCCGTTTCCATGATCTACGCCACAGCGCCGCCAGTTACCTTGCCATGAACGGCGCGTCGTTGGCCGAAATTGCCGAAGTGCTTGGCCATAAGACGCTGGCGATGGTGAAGCGCTATAGCCATCTCTCTGAAGCGCACACGGCCGGAGTGGTGGAGCGCATGAACAAGAAAATCTTCGGGTAGCACATGGCCGTCGATTACAGCATTTACGATTTCAAAAAGAGCTTCACCGTTCACGAGACCGCGCTGGCCTGGGCGGAGACGGAGCACGAGCCGGAGAACATGCAGAAAGCATATCAGGCGATTTATGCCGAGCTGGAGCGAGACGTGAAAGGCAATTATCTCCCCTCCCGCATAAAGCGCGATATCAGGAAAAACTGGATCGATTGGGAATCGGCTACCACGGATTATACGGATTGGTCGCGCGCGGAAATATGGCGCGATGATCTAAAACGCTGGGCGGAGGCGCGCGGCCAGAAACCTAAATTCCTGTTCCCCGAAATGCGGCCCAATCCGGAGGCGGAAAAAATAGCGCCGCCGGTCAAAAATGAAAAGCCGGTTCAGGCGAAACCTAAACGGAAAAACGAACTGCATGCGTTGCTTGAAAAAGTATTTTTGGCGCTTAGATCGGAATTAAGAAGATCGCCTGATACCGATGAGGTGCTGATTGCATTGAAGCATCGCAGAGAAGAATTCGACGAAGATGCAATTATCCGCGAGATTAAAGATAAACGCATTTCCTGGAGCCGCACAGATGGCGAGGAAGGAACAAGCATGGGAAGGAAAGCGTTGCAGAACCGTATATGGGAACTCAATAAAAAATATGGAAAACAATTACTTGTAAAAAAGATTCCCGCGTAGCTTCCCTGTTCCCGCTGGGGAAAGTCGCGGGAAACTCCACCAGTTAGCATCCATTACAGCGTCACGCATGTCAGCGGAGCGCTGTAACTGTTCAAAATGGAGCTAACAATGACTGACGATACCAACCCCAAACCGCAGAAGCGTTATATCCCGCTCAACAGGTGGCCGCACGCATGGCCTCCCGTCGGCGGGCTGCGGCATCTTGCCTTCCATGCCAAGACGAACGGCTTCGAGAAAGTCATCAAGCGCGTCGGTCGGCGCGTATTGATCGACGAAGATGCTTTCTTCGCCTGGGTGGAGGAGCAAAATGAAAAGCGCTAGCATCGATTTTGCGGCGCTGAACAGGCGGGCAGTGCAAAAGCTGCCCGCCGTGCTCATGAAATTCCTGCCCGGCGGCTTAGTGCGCGGGCAGGAATATATCGCTCGCAATCCCACTCGGCCTGATCGCCACCTGGGAAGTTTCAAGATCAACATGCAGAGCGGTCGCTGGGCCGACTTCGCCACCGGCGACGCCGGAGGCGACATCATCAGCCTGGTCGCCTATGTGCAGAACGTCGCCCAGTTGGAAGCTGCACGGTTGGTAATGGAAGCGATAGGAGGGGGTCATGCATGACGATCAACTCCTGCTTCCGTCGGCGGATTGCGAGCCGAATTTCTGGCATCCGAGATTCGGCGTTCCGGCGCTCATATGGCCATATCATGACGATGATACCAATTTGCTGGGATTCATCTGTCGTTTCGATACGCCGGAAGGCAAAGAAATCCTACCGCGTACCTTGTGGAGCACGGCAAGAATGCCCGACGGGGAATGGCTATGGCGCGGATGGCCAGCGCCGCGACCACTTTTCCGGCTCGACCTGCTGGCGGCCTATCCAAATGCCATCGTCGTGGTATGCGAAGGAGAAAAGGCCGCGTGCGCCGCGCAGGAAATGTTGCCGCTGCCGGATTTCGTCTGCATCACGTCGCCGGGCGGCAGCAACGCCGCGCATAAGGCTTGCTGGGCATCGGTTTCTGGCCGGAAGGTCTATATCTGGCCGGATAACGACGAGGCGGGTAGAAAATACGCCCAGGTTGTGGCGGAACTGCTCGTTAAGCAAAACTCTGTCAGGATCATGATGCCGCCTGCCGACAGAGCGCCGGGCTGGGATGCCGCCGACATGCTGGCGGAAGCGGTAAGGAGATTTTATGCATGAAAACCTGAAATCCATCATGGCGGAGGCAAAGCCTTTCATGGCCTCCGCCGATAACACAAAGCCTATCCCGCTTGTTGCTGGCCCGGAAAAATCCGCGCCCTATCCAGTGAACGCCTTGCCCGACGAAATCCGCGATGCTGTGTGCTCCTACCAGGATTACGGCCAGCAGCCGGTGGAGATGGTGGCGATGTCGGCCATCGCTTGCACGGCGCTGGCCTGCCAAGGCTTGGCGAATGTGGCGCGCGACCGCCAGCTGATAAGCCCGCTTTCATTGAGCATGATCGTTTCCGCCGAAAGCGGCGAGCGCAAGACGTCGGGCGACCGGATGTTTTTCTCCGGCGCGCGCGGATGGCAAAAGGAAAAGCGTGAAGAAATGCGCGACCGGGTGAAGCTGGCGGAAGTGGCGGTCAAAATGTTCGAATCGCAGAAGAACGGATTGCTGTCGCAGATTGGCGCGTTCATGAAAAAAGGCCGCATAAGCCAGGTTGAGGAGTTGAAGCGCCAGCTGGAGCAATTGGAACTGACGGCACCGAAAGTGCCGCCGCAACCATGCCTGTTCTATGAAGATTTGACGCAGGAAGGCATGCTGAAAGGTTTGGCGAATGATTGGCCGACGGCGGCGGTGGCCAGTGATGAAGGCGGGCTGGTGGTGGGCGGGCATAGCCTCCGCGAAGAAAAAGCAACACAGTTTTATGCTTGCATGAACCGCCTGTGGGACGGCAACCCTTACATGCGCACGCGCGCCGACGCCGCCAGTTTTCATCTCTATGGCCGTCGGCTCTCCTGCTATCTCATGATGCAGGCATCGGTGCTGCGGCAGTTGCTGGGCGACGGGCAGAGCCGAGGCATCGGCTATCTCGCGCGCTCCCTATTCGCCGAGCCGGAAAGCACGATGGGTACGCGACTTTATAAGACGCCGCCGCTGTACGATCCATATCTCGATGCTTTTAACGCGCGCATCCGCCGGTTGCTTGATACCCCGCTGCCGCTTAAGGAAGATTCCCTCGAATTGCAGCTGCCGACATTGTATTTGTCTGCCGAAGCGCATGTGCAATGGGTGGAGTATTATAATGCAGTGGAGAAGCAGCTGGGCAAGCTGGGCGATTACGAAACGGTAAAGGATTTCGCTTCCAAGTCAGCCGAGAACGCCGCGCGCCTGGCTGGAAACTTTCATGTATTCTGCCACGGCCCGCACGGCGAGATCAGTGCCGATACCATGCGGCGGGCGACCATGCTGGCGCGCTGGCACCTCAACGAAACGCGCCGTATTTTCCTTCGCCTGGAGCAGCCGCAGGACATCACACTGGCGCAGGCGCTATGGGATTGGATCGTAACCAAAGAGCTTACGACCATTTCGCTAAAAGAGATTCTCCAGTACGGCCCATCGCGGCTGCGTGATGTTGCCAAGCGCGATATGGCGCTGCGCAAGCTGGTGGAGCATGGCTACCTGATCGAGCAGCAGGATGGAAAGCGCACGACCTATCACGTGCACAGCTGAGGCAAAGTATGGCACAAAATCGGATTTTAGGTGCACAAAAGAGCAAAATTCATGCACAGCTACCCGCTACCCTGCTATCGCCGCTACCCCGATTATCAGCCAAAAGTAGCAAAGGTAGCAAGGTAGCGGGTAGCATTTGCAAAATGCGTGACATTACCGGCAACACGCCGCTACAGCGCGCCACACAGAAACCCAATCTTTATGATGCCGATAGTGGTTGCTACCTTGCTACTACTGCTACCCCGCTGAGACTCGCGGGTCCTTCCGGTGCGAATGCTATACGGGGACGCAAGGCCCGACATTTTCCTAGCGCCAGCGCCTATAAATCGATTTCGTTTCGTTTTTGCACATGCAATACGTTGGCAATGCTTGGTTTAAGCATCTGAGAAAACGAAATGGAGGGCGAAAGAGCGAACGCTATAATTTAGGCTTCGAAGATAATACAACCTTATAATGCTTTGTAAAATCAGCAGGTAGCCCTATATTGAGAAGCAGAATAAAAAGCGTGTATGCGCCAATGGATGATAATGACGAAACGTGATGATTTTTCCAAACCAACGATTAGGGAACTCGGAAAACGGGTTAACTATCATTGTTCCAAGCCTGATTGCTGGAAGCCCACGCTCGGCCCGCATTCCGACCCCGATAAATCGGTGAATCTCGGTAAGGCAGCGCATATTACCGCTGCTGCTCCCGATGGCCCGCGCCACGATGTCACCCTTAGCAAAGTGGAACGCAAATCTATCACCAACGGCATTTGGATGTGCGGGTTACATGCAGAATTGGTGGATAAAGACGAAAAGGAGTTTTCCGTTGATCTACTAAGAAAGTGGAAGGAAGAAGCCGAAGAACGCGCCCGCATTGAGGCTTTCACCACCCAGGCACCGCCAAGGGGTAAGATCGTTATTGAGTTGGATGAGGAAGATAGAGAATTTTTCCGAAATCTTGCGCTTCCTGTCGAAGAAACCACGGAAACCATATTGCCCCGCATGATCGCTGCGGCAGAAAAGAATATCGAAACTTTTATCAGCAATAGAGCTTGGCCCGATTATGTAATTCCCCTGAACCTCACCCTGGTTGGTAAGAGTGAAGATACTAGCATCGCGTTGGACGGATTAAGGCAAGGCGTTGGTGTCTCTGAGGCGGTGAATCTAGTATCAGCGCCAGGAACCGGCAAAACCACCACCATTATTCAACTCGCTGAATCAATCCTTGGTACGAAAGAAACTGTTGCGGCGTATATCCCCTTGGGCGAATGGGCGGGCCAAGGAAGCTGGTTTGAATTCTTGAGACGACGGAATGCCTATCGGTCATTTAAGCCGGAGCATTTCATGCAGCTGGCCTATGATGGCCGCTTGGTATTGCTGCTCGACGGTTGGAATGAGTTAAGCCCTTCCGCCAGTTTACAAGCCCACAATGAATTAAAAGCTCTTAAGCGCGATTTTCCACAGCTTGGCATTGTCGTTGGCACGCGGCAACAAGCGCGGCCTATTAACGGTGCTGTAGTGCGAATCGAAGGATTAAATGGAGATCAGCAGTTGGAACTTGCACGGCAGCTTCGCGGTAAGGATGGCGAAGCGCTGATAGATCAGGCTTGGCGAAATCCTGGTGTGCGCGATCTCATATCCATTCCCCTCTATCTCTCTGCCTTGTTATACAGCGCAGCTGGTGCGGCCTTTCCACAAACCAAAGAAGCGATCTTGAGCAATTTCGTTACTAAACATGAAAACGACGAGAAAAAGGCCGAAATTTTGCGAACTCAACTCTTTGGGTTTCACAAGGAAATGTTTGTTGCATTGGCAGCAGCTGCAAATAAAGCAGCCAGCCCCACACTTCTTGATGATGAAGCACGTCCCGCCATCACCCAAGCCATTACAGCGCTAGAGACACGCCAACAGCTTGCCCCTGGTTTGCAGCCAACTACCGTTTTAGATGTGCTGGTGAATACGCACTTACTTACCCGCCTATCGAGTGATGGCATCGTTTCGTTTCAACACCAACAATTTCAGGAATGGTATGCTTCCTTCGAAGTTGAGCAGTTGATGCTCGATGCGACGCAAGGCAATGCAGAGGCTAAAAATAGACTGCGTACCGAAGTGCTGAATTGGCTTCCCTGGGAGGAATCCATTTTGTTCGCATGCGAACGCTTATCGCGGAAGGATAACGCGAGTAAGGTAGCAGTAGCGGCAGCAATCGTGGAAACGCTGGGTATTGACCCCATGCTGGCAGCGGAAATGATCTACCGTTCGGCCCCGGAAGTTTGGGCGCACATTAACGATAAGGTGATTGCATTCGGCCAACGCTGGCATCAAAGCGGTAAAGTTGACCGCGCTTATCGATTTATGATTACCACAGGCCGCCCGGAGTTTGCCGATCAGGTTTGGCCTCTTATCGAAAATCCCAATAACCAGGTTTACTTGGAAGCATTACGGGCAGCTGATCGATTCCGGCCTTCTGTGCTTGGGCCGGATGCAGCGAAGCGCTTGGCCGCACTACCAGACGACCAGCGAAGCCATGTCGTTGCAGAAATCGCTCATCACAGCGGCTATGACGGAATGGAACTGGCCGCCAACATTGCTGAAAGGGATAAAAACCCAAATGTAGTGTTCGAAATCTTGCAATCGCTTCAATTCCGGCACTCAATACGTCATGTGGGTGATATCCTTAAAAATGCTGCCGATGCAGTTTGGCAGAAAATCGCGCATAGTGGACATTTTGAGGAATTCTCTGATGAATCACACGCAGCGCGGTATGCCGAGTTGCGCCGCGCCGAAATAGAAAACGAGCGTGACCACATCAGACTTATCAATCTCTTGCTGCATACCGATATCGAAGGCATTAACGTCGAAGAACGCATTTTCCAGGTTCTTACCGCTGCCGATTACCCTGACAAGAACGATCATGCCCGCTCAATTGTTTACGAGGTGCATAAGAAATACCCGGCAATGACCGCTTTGGCTTTGGTTCAGCGTCTAGTCAATAGTCAGGCCCTGCCATACGGCGTTGATGAAATGCTGGAAAATGCACCGCTGGTAGATGAAGGGCCGATTGTCGATGCAGTGCTGAGTAAAACTACCCAAGAGCGCATTGCGCGGGTTGCTACCAAGCTGATCGGGCCGGTAACAGTAGGAAAGCTCATTGATGAATTTATCAATTTAGGAACTAAAAATAAAGGCCAGCCCTATAATGAGGCGGCAAGCAAAGAGCATTTCCGTATTCGGGATGCTATTCTCACATCGCCGCAATCTTCATTTTTTCAAGCATTATTCGCACGGGCGAAAACGGATGAACCGCACCGCATCGCGGTACTAGCCGAACTTTTGTTCCTTCATGGCAAGGATACCGAGCAAAAGCCGATGATTTTAAGCGAGGATGAGCAAAAGCGCTTGGCCGCAGTGCTTACTAAGTGGAGCGAAACGCTATTAGCATCTGATAAAACAAACCGGCATCAGCTTTCCGAAGTGATGCAAGCCATCCGCCGTTTACCACTGCCGCAATTCGTTCCCGCCGTTCATCAAATGCTGGAACGCGATATTGCCGATCGCACGCGGGCGCGTGAGGAATGGTTGAAATCAGGCGGCGGGCATCAAAGTTCGGATGTTTGCATGTGCTATCATACACAATATCGATATACGTTTTCCGCGATTGGCGATGATAGTGTGATCGCTTTAATGAAAAGTTACCTGCCGGATATACGATTTGGATTTGAAGCCGCTTGCGTATTGCTGGATATTTGGAACCGCGATCATCCCTCTGGCAAAGATCGGCGGTTTGGCGGCTGGTATGATTATTCTGATGTGAAGGAGCGCCGAGCCCGCATGCAAGATGAGGAAAATAAGCCCTCAAGCAGCGAGAATGCAGAAGCGATATTTGAGGTGGTTCGGGATTTAGGCAAGCCGGAAATGAGTAAAGAGGAACAGCATCACGCATTAAAGCTGGCGAAAATCGGCTTAGGCATGTCCTATGGGGTACAACGGCCTGAGACACAATCATTGATGAATCTGCCCCAGCCATATTCCGCGAAACAGGATTTATTCATCATCGCAGCAATTTCGGGCGAAATCATCCCAGCGGATAAGCTTATCGAAGCATTTAATGAATTAATGGAAGACGGAAA
>JAGVLW010000041.1 GCA_020054105.1 Alphaproteobacteria bacterium
GCTTTCCACCGCCTTGATTTGCTCAGGCGTGCCGGTGAGCCCGATAATAGAGGGATGGAAATTCGCTAGAAATTCTTTCAGGCGTTTTGGCGTATCCGTTTCCGGGTCAACAGAGATAAAAACCGGCTGAACTTTCTTGCCATCATCGCCCAGCTGTTCCATGACCTGCGTCATAGTCGCCATTCCTACCGGGCAAATGCTGGGGCAGCTGGTAAAGCCGAAAAACACCAACATATATTTACCGCGAAATTGGCTGTCGCTGACTTGCTGGTTGTTTTGATCAGTAAGCGTGAAACTGCCGCCAATATCAGCTTTACCGGTGGATTGTTCCTCCGGCACAGATTGGGTGCGGAATTCCGGCGAGAAGAAATAGAGGCCAGCACCAAGAGCGGCGATCACCAGCACAATAAAGATTAGAATATTTTTCATGTTATTTCCTCTTTTTTGCTGTAACTGAAACTAAACAGGGAACAAATTAGTAGTTATTGCCTAGGCAGCAAGGCGGTGTCGAACCAGTATTCCTTGAGTCCTCGTATAGCCTCAATCAATCCGTCAAAATTAACGGGCTTCTGGACATAGGTATTGGCACCCATCCGGTAGCAGGTTTCGATATCGCGCTCATCGCCTGACGTGGTGAGAATGATCACAGGAATTTTCTTAAGATTGTTATCCTCTTTGATAAGCTGGAGCGTTTTTCGCCCATCCATGCCGGGCATATTGAGATCGAGCAGAACAAGGTCTGGATGCTGCGCTTTTACCTCTTTTTTGTAATCGCCTTCCTGACGCAGAAAATCAAGCGCCTCCTGACCCGACTGGCACCAGGCAACGGGATGGTGTAAATTCGCCTTCTTAAAGGCGCGTGTCGTGGCCTCATAATCGTCCTCGCTATCTTCGACTAGCAAGATCGATGGCGACGGCTTGTGTGCGTGATGGCTTTTCATAGATTTACCTAAGTCTCCTTCCTTCATAAAGATAATATACTACTGGAATTACGATTAATGTCAGTAAGGTAGTGGTAACCATGCCTCCGACCATTGGAAGCGCAATACGGCGCATGACGTCCGAACCGAAACCTTCAGTAAAGAAGATCGGCAAAAGACCGGCAATGATCACCGATACCGTCATCAGCTTAGGCCGCACGCGTAGCACTGCACCGTGCATCACGGCATCGAATAGTTGTTGCCGGTTTTGCGGTGGGTGATGGCGTACCTGGTGGTCGAGATAGATCAGCATCACCACCGCCGTTTCCACCGCGATACCGGCCAGGGCTATAAAACCCACCGCCACCGCGACGGAGAAATTATAATTGGCGAGGTAAAGCGTCCATACGCCACCGATCAAACCAAAGGGTAATGACAGCATCACCATCAACGTGTGGTCGAGCCTGCCGAAATGCAGGATCAGCAGCACAAAGATGATGGCGATGGTGGCGGGGATGGCGATGTTAAGCCGCGCGCGCGCTTCTAGCATCTGTTCAAACTGGCCTGACCAGCCAATGGAATAGCCCGCAGGCAGCTTTACTTTTTCAGCCACGATCTTCTGCGCCTCTTTCACATAGCCGCCGATATCGCGCCCGGTGATGTCCACGAACACCCAGCCGTTAAGCCGCGCGTTTTCGGACACGATCATCTGCGGGCCTGGAGCCAGCTTAATATCCGCCAACTCGCCCAGCGGGATTTGCGCCATGCCGGGCGCTGCAACCAGGATATTGCTCACATCCTCGATAGATTCGCGGAAAGGCCGGTCATAGCGCAGCATGATCCCATAGCGCTCGCGGCCTTGCACTGACTCGGCGATTTTCATGCCGCCGAGCGCCGTGGCAATCACCTCCTGCACCGTGCCTAAATCAATGCCATAGCGGGCAATGGCTTCGCGTTTTGGCTCGATTTCCAGGTATTTCGCGCCGACAACACGATCAGCGAAGGCCGAGCGCGTGCCGGGAATATCCTTCACCGCCTGTTCCACCTGCACGGCAATATCACCGATGGTGTTCAAGTCTGCGCCGGAAATTTTCACGCCCACTGGTGTGCGAATCCCGGTTGTTACCATGTCCAGACGGATTTTAATCGGATAGCCCCAGCTGTTCACCAAGCCGGGCATTTTTGTATTGAAATCCATCTCCTTAATCAGCATCTCTGTGGTAAGACCATCTCGCCACTCACTGCGCGGTTTCAACTTCACCCAAGTTTCGATCATGGAAATCGGCGCGGGATCAGTGGCGGTTTCAGCTTGCCCCGCTTTGCCGAACACCAACTCCACCTCCGGCGTCTTTTTAATGGCGCGATTGGTCACTTGCAGGATTTCCTTTGCCTTGGTGATCGAAACGCCGGGCAGCGTGGTTGGCATATAAAGCAAATCGCCTTCATAAAGCGCAGGCATGAATTCCGAGCCGGTGCGCCAGATGGGAATTGCCATGCTGATAAGTAACACGCCCGCCAAGGCCAAGGTCAGCCATTTAGCTTTCAGTGCCAGTGCTAGAATCGGTTGATAGAGCGTGATGAAAAAGCGGTTGATGGGATTGGCTTCCTCCGGGCGGATGCGCCCACGGATTAGCCAGAGCATTAAAAGCGGCACCACCGTAATGGAAAGCAGGGAAGCCGCTGCCATCGAATAGGTTTTAGTAAAGGCCAGCGGCGTGAATAGCCGTTCCGACTGGCCGGTAAGCGCGAATACGGGCAGGAAGGATACGGTGATAATCAATAGCGAGAAAAACAATCCAGGCCCAACTTCCTTTGCCGCCAGCAGCAGCGCAGCGCGCTTGGTGGCTTCATTAGCATCGATTGGAAGCTCGGATAATTTACGGTGCGCGTTTTCCACCATAACAATGCTGGCGTCCACCATCGCGCCGATGGCTATGGCGATGCCGCCCAGCGACATGATATTGGCGGTGATGCCCTGCCAGGACATGATAATGAATGCCGCCAACACACCTAGCGGCAGCGTGACAATAGCGACAAAGGCAGAGCGCACATGCAGCAGGAAAATGAGACACACCAGCCCGACCACGATCGCTTCCTCGATCAGCTTGGTATTTAGATATTCCACCGAGCCTTCGATCAGCGTGCTGCGGTCATAGACCGGCACAATCTCCACGCCTTCCGGCAGGCCGGGTTTCAGCGCTTCGATTTTTTCCTTAATCGCTTTAATCACATCGAGCGCGTTATTGCCGGGGCGCATAATGACAATGCCTGATACCACTTCACCCTCGCCATTAAGCTCGGTCACGCCGCGCCGCAACTCCGGTCCTTCGATAACGCGCGCGACATCTGATAAATAGACTGGCGTGCCGCCTTCGGCTTTCAGCACCAGCTTTTCCAAGTCCGCTGTCTTGGTCACATAACCTTTGGAGCGCACCACAAACTCGGTTTCCGCCTGCTCGATGACGCGCCCGCCCGTTTCCTGGCTGGAGGCTTTGATCGCTTCCTCCAGGCGCATCAGCGGAATGCCGTAAGCACGCAGTTTTACCGGATCGGCCAGCACCTGATATTCCTTCACGAAACCGCCGACGCTCGCTACCTCCGATACGCCGGGCACGGTGGCAAGCTCAAAGCGCAGGAACCAATCCTGCAAGCTGCGTAGCTGCGCCAGGTCATGCTTGCCGCTTTTATCCACCAGCGCGTATTGAAATACCCAGCCGACGCCGGTGGCATCCGGCCCCATTTGCACTTTAGCGCCCGGCGGCATACTGGATTGAATCTTTGACAGCGCCTCTAGTACGCGCGAGCGCGCCCAGTATTGGTCGGTGCCATCCTTGAAAATCACATAGACGAACGACGCGCCGAACATCGAAAAACCACGCACTATCTTGGCTTTCGGCAAACCAAGCATGGCGGTGGAAAGCGGATAGGTGACAAGATTCTCGATAATCTGTGGTGCCTGGCCTTCAAAATCAGTGCGGATAATAACTTGCGTATCCGATAGATCAGGAATGGCATCAAGTGGTGTGCGGTTTACCGCGAAAATGCCGCCCACCAGGATTACCAGCGCCAATATGGACACCAGCAAAGCGTTGTTCACCGACCATTCGATGACCTTGGCGACGGTGGTTTGCGTCGGATCGTGCGAGAGGTTTGCCATTACTTTCCCCCCGAAATTTTTTGCAGCGATTCGCGCAAGGACGATTCCGAATCAATCAGGAACTGGGCGCTGATCACCACATCTTCGCCTTCTTTCAAACCGTCGAGGATTTCTGTTTTCCCGCCGCTGGCAGCACCCGTTTTGACCGGGCGCGCCTGGAATTTCCCTTCGCCCAGCGCCACAATCACATGATCACCGGTGCTGCCGCGCAATACCGCTTCCGATGGCACCGCTACTTTTTCCTGTGCGCTGGCGGCAACGAAGCTGACCGTGGCATAACCGGCGGGCTTTAAGGCACCGTCCTTGTTATCGACCACCAGCCGCACCTTGCCGGTGCGCGCTTCCGGCGTGATCGTGGGATAGACATAATCCACCTTGGCTTCGTAAGGCGTGGTAGTGCCGGTGAAGGTGACGGTGGCGGCATCACCTTGCTTGATTTGCGGCAGATCGCCCTCCGGCACAGCGGCTTCCACCCATACTTGCGACAAGTCCTGAATATGACCGATCTCACCATTGGTCATCAGGTAATGCCCGTTGCGGATTTCCAGCTTCGCCAGCACGCCGTCGGCGGGAATGAAGAACGGCACTTCGTCATACGCTTTGCGTGTTTTAGCCAGAGTATTCAGAACGCTCTCATCCACGCCGAGCAGCTTCATGCGCTTGCGCGCAGCGGCGGCTAAATCCTTTATGCCGCTGCTCATGGCCGCGATGTAATCATTCTGCAGCGCCAGCAGCTCCGGGCTGTAGAGCGAATAAAAGGGCTGGCCTTTCTTTACTTGGTCGCCCACGGCGCTTACCCTCAAATCCGTCACGCGGCCTTCAACCTGGCTGAACATATCCCAGCGTTTGCGCTCGTTTTCCATGATGATGCCGGTGGCGCGGATGCCCTGGCCGAAGCTGCTCTTGCCCACTTTCTCGGTACGAACACCCATCTTTTGCACGTTTTCGGCGCTGATAGACACAATCGGCTTTCCGCCGCTTTCCTCCGCGCCCGCTTCATCGGCATATTTCGGCACCAGTTCCATATCCATGAACGGCGATTTACCAGGCTTGTCGAATTTCTTTCCCGGCACCATCGGATCATGCCAGTAGAGCACTTTGCGCCCTGACTTATCCTGCACGACATTGCTGGGCGCTTCTTCCTGGCTTTGACCGTGGCCATGGTCAATAGCCACTAAATCCATGCCGCAGATAGGGCATTGCCCCGGCTTGTCGGAAATGATCTGCGGGTGCATCGGGCAGGTATATTTCACCGCCGCCGCTTCTTCGGCATGAGCCGACGAGATAAAGCTTGTCGCCTTGGATAGATTTTCCAAGGCGCTGTGTGCCTTCGGAGGCAGCACAAGGCTTACCCCGTTCAGCAATGCCTGGGTGCCGATAACGACACCCATCAGAAGCGGCAGCGGTGAGCGTTTCATTTACTTTTTCTCCATCATATTCATGTCTTTCATGGGCATGTCCTTCATCGGCATATTTTTCATGTCCATGCCTTTCATATCCATATTCGTGGAGCCTTTATTTTCCTCGAACACGGGTTTGCCGTCTTTGATCTCCTTCACCTTTTTCAGCTTCATGCCGCAGATGGGGCATTTTTCCTCATGGTCAGAGAAAATATGCGTATGCATAGGGCAGGAATAAACCGGCTTGCCTTCCTGCAGCAACTGAACGGCTTGCTGTTCGGTTAGCGGGCTGGGAGCATCGGCGGCGTAAGCCACGCCGCCGAGCAATGCAAAGCTAAGTAGAAGTACAGTAAATAGTTTTTTCATATTAAATACCTTTATATAATGGTTAACAAATTATCGCCTTACCTTCTGTGGGGCTTAGCGACATATCCTCCTTGCTGCGCGTCATAGACACATGAGGCGCAAGGATACTGGGAAACACCAGAATGGCCTTGCGATTGTGCGGCACTGGAGCCTTTTTGCGTCCAATACTCGGCATTACGCTTTGCCATCCGTTGCTGGGGCGTAACGGCAAAATCATATTCAGAGCGATGCGCGCTCATGCCGGATGTGCCTTTGCCATTTCTCTGCTGGAAATAGGCAGCATTTTCTTCTGCAAGACGCTGCTGTTGCAGGTCGGAGCCAGCATAAGCAGCAGAAGTCAGCATGCTCATAGCAACTGCGGCAACAGTGAGAACTTTGGATGTAGTCTTCATAAACCTTCTCCTATA
>JAGVLW010000035.1 GCA_020054105.1 Alphaproteobacteria bacterium
GCGGAAGGCGGCGGCGAAGGCGGCACCAGCAGCAACAAGCTCGTCGAGCACGCCAACGAAACCACCAACTTTGAAATTTCCAAGACCGTGCAAAACCAGATACGCGAAGGCGGCACCGTCAATAAGCTGTCGGTCGCCGTGCTGGTGGACGGCACTTATACTACCGCCGCCGACGAAACCCAAACCTATGCGCCGCGCAGCGAAGCCGAGATCGCCCAGATCAAAACCCTGCTCGCCTCCGCCATCGGCTTCGACGAAAAACGTGGCGACAAGATCGAGGTCGTCAATATGCGCTTCTCGCAAAACACCGATGAGATAGAGCAAGCCTCTTTCTTCGAACAGTTCAAGGTCGAGATGCAGTCAATCATCCAGACGGCCATCATCGCGGTGGTAGCAATTCTTGCTATCTTGCTGGTGCTGCGCCCGGCGGTGACGCAGCTTATCCGCCAGTCGCAAGGCCCCAGCGAGCGCGTCTCGGGTGAACTGGCCGCCATCAGCGGCCCGCCGGGCAGCGCCGGTTCGGCAAGGCTCGCGGGCGGCGATACTATCGGCGGCGGCATCGCTGAAGAAGGCGGCTCGGAGATACTGGTCGACGTCGCCAATATCAAAGGCGGCATCAAGTCGTCCTCTATGACTAAGATCAACGAAATCGTCGATAAATACCCTGAAGAGACCATGGGCGTATTGCGCCAGTGGGCGCTCAGGCAGAGCTGATGAGGAGATGAGGAGATAATTGGATGATTAGATGACTAAGAAAGAATATTACACTTAATCATCCATTCATCCAGTTATCCAATCATCTAATATTCATAACTTAACAACACTCGGATTGACTTACCATGCCCCCGGCCCCACCGCAAAAAGACAATAAGGATGACTATCGGAAAATGTCCGGCGCGCAAAAGGCGGCGATGTTCCTGATGGCCATCGGCGAAGAAAACGCCGTCAAGCTGTTCGCCTTGATGGAAGACGAAGAGATCCGCGAAATGTCGAGCATCATGTCGAGCCTCGGCCAGGTCAAATCCGACCTGGTGGAACGGCTGTTCCATGATTTTGCCGAGCAGGTCTCGGCGTCGGGCGCCATCGTCGGCAACCACGATTCGACCGAGCGGCTGCTGGTCAAGGCGCTGGGCAAAGGCCGCGTCGATTCGATCATGGAAGAGATACGCGGCCCCGCCGGCCGCACCACCTGGGACAAGCTGGGCAATGTCAGTGAGGAAATTCTCGCCAACTTCCTCAAGAACGAATATCCGCAAACCATCGCCGTGGTACTGTCGAAAATCAAATCCGACCACGCGGCGCGCGTGCTGATGAACCTGCCGGAAGAGCTCAGCGTCGAGGTGATGATGCGGATGCTGTCGATGGAAGCGGTCAAGAAAGACGTGATGGACGGCATCGAAAAAACCCTGCGCATGGAATTCATGAGCAACCTCGCCAAGCGCCAGACCCGCGACAGCCACGAGCTGATCGCCGAAATCTTCAACAATTTCGACCGCAACGCCGAGACGAAATTCATGGCCAAGCTGGAAGAGCGCAGCACCGAATCCGCCGAGCGCGTGCGCGCCCTGATGTTCACCTTCGAGGATCTCGCCAAGATCGACGCCAAAGGCATCCAGACGCTCATGCGCGGCGTCGACAAAGAGAAACTGCCCATCGCGCTCAAAGGCGCGTCGGACAAAATCAAGGAGCTGTTCTTCAGCAACATGTCGGAGCGCGCCGCGAAAATCCTCAAGGAAGATATGGAGTCGCTCGGCCCCGTGCGCATCAAGGATGTCGACGAGGCGCAGATGTCGATCGTGATCGTCGCCAAGGACCTGCAGGCCAAAGGCGAAATCGTCATCGCCAGCGACAGCGCCGACGAACAACTTATCTATTAGGGACGCAACCGATGCGCATATCGCCCTTCAGCTTCAAGGAATTGGACACAAGCGTGGCGTTTGCCGCCAAGCCGCGCGGCAGTTTCAAATCCAATGCGGCGGAAAGGCATCAAGAAGAGCTTCTTCTTCAGCCACCGCCGCCGCCAAGCTACACGGAAGCCGACCTGGCGGCCGCGCAAAGCGAAGCCTACAAAAACGGCTTTGTCGAAGGCATCAAGGAAGGCCGTATGCAAGCCGAAAGCGAGCAGGCGGAAGTCGACCGCAAGCTATCGCAGGCAACCGAGCGTTTCGTTGAAACCGTTGCGCCGCTGCTGGAAGATTACCGGCGGACAATCTGGCACCTGCGCGGAGAGATGCCGAAAGTCGCATTGGCGGTGTCCAAGAAAATCGCCGGCGACGCGCTGGGAAAAAACGCGGGCGTGGCGGTGGAGAGCGTCGCCCTGGCCTGCGTCGAGACGATGATAACCGAGCCGAAGCTGCTGGTCACCGTGCATACGAGCCTCGCCGCCACGCTGGAAAAAAAACTGCAGGATATGGCCGCGCGGCTGCAATCGGCCGGCGACATCGTGGTCATGCCCGACGCGCAGATAGTGCCGGGCGACTGCCGCATCGAATGGAAGCACGGCGCCCTGGAGCGCAACGCGCAGGAGCTGTGGCAGCAGATCGAGCGCACGATCGAGAATATGAGCGCCGGCGTCGACCATACAGTCAGCGTACAAATGGAGAATCTGCAGGCGATATTGGCGGAATTGACCGGCACACAAGACGAACCAAACGTAACCAATATAAGTCAGCACAAGGAGTAAGTTATGGCAGAGATGCAAGAAGCAGCCGCAGGCATGGCGGAAGCGACAAATCCCGACAATCTGAGCCTGGAGACGGTGTACGACATTCCCGTACAGATCACCGTCGTGCTCGGGCGCACCAGCATGCAGGTGAATCAGCTGCTCAAGCTGGGTCGCGGTGCGGTGATCGAGCTCGACAAAAAAGTCGGCGAGCCGATCGATATTTTCGTCAATAACCGGCTCGTCGCCCGCGGCGAGGTGGTGGTGTTTGAAGAGCGCATCGGCATCACCATGACGGAGATTATCAAGACGGATAAACATTAGGAGGTGACAGAGCCCAGGCAACAGGTAACGGACATAAGTTTCCGACACCTGTAACCCGTCACCTGTCACCTTATTGACGTATGGAGCACACATGAGATTATTGATAATCGGAGACCTCTACGGGCAAATCGGCGCCGCCAGCGCCATCGCCCGCTCGCGCGGCGCGAAAGTGGCGCATGTCGCCGACATCGACGCCGCCATGAACGCCCTGCGCGGCGGCCAGGGCTCGGATCTCATCATGATCGAGGTGCGCGAGGACATTGAAAAACTGGTCACGCTGCTCATGCGCGAACGCTTCAACCTGCCGGTGGTCGCCTGCGGCGTCGATAACGACAAGGACGCCGCCGTCAAGGCGATCAAATCCGGCGCAAAAGAATATATCCCGCTGCCGCCCGACGAAGAGCTGATCGCCGCCGTGCTCGAAGCCATCACCGAGGAAGCGCATTCGGTGATTTTCGCCTCGGCGGCTATGGCGAAGATTCTCGCGTTGGCCGACCAGATCGCGCCTTCCGAAGCCAGCGTGCTCATCACCGGCGAATCGGGCACCGGCAAGGAAGTCATCGCCCGTCACATCCACAAAAAGAGCAAGCGCAGCGGCCATACGATGATCTCGGTCAACTGCGCCGCCATCCCGGAAAACCTGCTCGAGGCAGAACTGTTCGGCTACGAGAAAGGCGCCTTCACCGGCGCGGTGGCGCGGCGCATCGGCAAGTTCGAGGAAGCCGAGGGCGGCACGATTTTGCTCGACGAAATCAGCGAGATGGACATGCGCCTGCAAGCCAAGCTGCTGCGCGTATTGCAGGAGCGCGAGGTCGATCGCATCGGCGGCGCCAAGCCGGTCAAGGTCAATATCCGCGTGCTGGCCACCTCCAACCGCAACCTGCCCGACGAAGTCAAGAAAGGCACGTTCCGCGAAGATCTCTATTTCCGCCTCAACGTGATCGCGCTGGCGATGCCGGCGCTGCGCGAGCGCCGCGAGGACATCAAGCCTTTGAGCGAGCATTTCATCGAGAAATACGCCAAGGCCAACGGCGTCGACGCCAAGAAACTCAGCGATGCGGCGCTGGTCAAGCTTACCGGTTATCATTGGCCGGGCAACGTGCGTGAACTGGAAAATGCCATGCATCGCTGCGTCTTGCTTTCCACCGGCGCCGAGATCGAGCCCGACAGCATCTTATTGCAAGCCGCGCCGGACGCGCCGGCCGGCAAGCCCGAGCTGGCCACCAATGCCGGGCCGACCATGACGCGCTCCGCCGGCAGCCAGAGCGGCAGCATGGTCGGGCGCACGGTGGAGTCGGTGGAGCAGCAGCTCATCCTCGACACGCTCAGCCATTGCCTCGGCAACCGCACCCATGCCGCCAATATTCTCGGCATCTCCATCCGCACCCTGCGCAACAAGCTCAAGCAATATAATGAGCAGGGCCTCAACGTGCCGCCGGCACCGACGGGAACAGAATGAAGTCGTTAGTCATAAGTCGTCAGTCGTTAGCAAAAAAGCATTTTTTCATGATGCTTACTAACGACTATCGACTCATGACTAACGACTGCACCGGAGGTGCCTATGGCTGACGCCAACACCACCACCGCACCTCCACCTGCCGGCTTCAGCGCGGGCAATCTATTCTCGCAGACCTGGCTGCTGCGCAAGCGCCGGGACGTGTTCTTCGCGATCGGCGTCATTGCCATACTGATGGTGCTGATTACACCGCTGCCGCCCTTCCTGCTGGATCTGTTGTTGTGCGTATCGCTTACCATCTCGGTCATGGTGCTGATGACCGTGATGTTCATCGAAAAACCGCTGCATCTGAGCTCCTTCCCGACGATATTGCTGATCGTCACCATGCTGCGCCTGTCGCTTAACATCGCCTCCACCCGCCTCATCCTTAGCAATGGCCATGAAGGCACCGACGCCGCCGGCCATGTCATCGAGGCGTTCGGCGGTTTCGTTATGGGCGGCTCGGTGGTCATCGGCGTGATTATTTTTGCCATCCTGACCATCATCAATTTCGTGGTCATCACCAAAGGCTCGGTACGCATCGCCGAAGTTTCGGCGCGTTTCTCCCTCGACGCCATGCCCGGCAAGCAGATGGCCATCGACGCCGACCTGTCGGCGGGCATGATCACCGAGGAAGCCGCCAGGGCGCGGCGCAAGGAAATCGAAGACGAGAGCAATTTCTTCGGCTCGATGGACGGCGCCAGCAAATTCGTGCGCGGCGACGCGATTGCGGGGTTGCTCATCACCTTCATCAATTTCATCGCCGGCATCATCATCGGTATGGTGCAAAACGGCCTGACTTTCGACCAGGCAATGCATACCTACTCGATGCTCACCGTCGGCGACGGGCTGGCCACCCAGGTTCCGGCACTGATCGTCTCCACCGCCGCCGGTATCCTGGTCACTAAATCCGGCGTATCCGGCTCTACCGAAAAAGCCGTCCTCGACCAGATGTCTAACAACCCCAGCGCCTTCGCCGTCACCAGCGGCTTCATGGTCATGATGGCGATGCTGCCGGGTATTCCTGTGCTGCCGTTTTTATTCATGGCCGGTGTTTCCGGCTATCTCGCCTGGTACATGACTAAAAATCCGCTGGGGAAAAAAGCCGTGGGTGAAGACGGAAAGCCGCTTTTGCCGGGCGCTCCTGGAACTAAATTGCTCGAAGGGCAAACGGCGCAGCCCGAAGGCCGGCCCGCCGAAGAACAGGCCAGCGACTTCCTGCAGATCGATGCGCTGCGCCTGGAGCTAGGTTACGGGCTGCTGCCGCTCATCAACTACCAGAAAGGCCACCGCCTGACCGAGCAAATCAAGGCGCTGCGCAAGCAGATGGCGCGCGAGCTCGGCTTCGTGATTCCCTCGGTGCGCATCCAAGACAACATGCAATTGCCCGCCAACACCTATGTGCTCAAGATCAAGGAGATCGAGGCCGGGCGCGGCGACATCCGCCCCGACATGCTGCTGGTGATGAACCCCAGCGGCGACCAGATCACCCTGCCCGGCGAGGAAACGGTCGAGCCGACCTTCGGCCTGCCCGCCATGTGGATCGCCGAAGCCCACCGCGAGGAAGCAATGTTCCGCAACTTCACGGTCGTCGATCCGCCGACGGTGATTACCACGCATTTGACTGAAGTCATCAAAGACAACATGGCCGACCTGCTGTCGTACGCCGAAACCCAGAAGCTGCTCGACGAGCTGGGCAAGACGCAGCAAAAGCTGGTCAGCGAGACCATCCCCGTGCAGATCAGCACCAGCGGCGTACAGCGCGTGCTGCAAAACCTGCTGCGCGAGCAGGTTTCGGTGCGCGATCTTTCCACCATCATCGAGGCTATCTCCGAAGCCGTACGCGCCACCAGCAACATCAACATGATCTCCGAGCATGTGCGCGCCCGCCTCGCCCGCCAGATCAGCCACGCCAACACCACCGACAAAGGCTACATCCCGATCGTCGCCATGTCGGCCGGCTGGGAGCAGACCTTCATCGAGTCGCTTTCCAGCGCCGGCGAGGAGCGCGTCTTGTCGATGGCGCCCAGCCGCATTCAGGAATTCATCACCGCCGTGCGCGCGACCTTCGACAAATTCTCCATGCAGGGCGAAATGCCGGTGCTGCTCACCAGCCCCGCCATCCGCCCCTATGTGCGCTCGGTCATCGAGCGGTTCCGCCCGTCA
>JAGVLW010000095.1 GCA_020054105.1 Alphaproteobacteria bacterium
CTTTAGGGACGGTCGCTTTTTTGAAATGGCTGCGTCATAAGGCTTGCCCGTAGCGTAAACTATGGGCGGCGCCTTCTTCCTAGCCATTTCAAAAAATCGCCTCGTCGCAGTCATATCAATATCCAGTTAACAGTGCCTAACGTTAATTTGCCGCAGCTTATAAGGGCAATCATCGGTAAATGCAACTATAGAATAATTGGTTAACGCGCGAAGCCCCTATACAATTGGCATAAATCGATTATGGTGGGGGCGACATAAAAGTTGCCGCCTATGAACCGTCCGCATACGCCCTTCCTGCTTATGGCCGCGCTGCTTGCGCTTAGCGGGTGCAACAGCGCGTTTATCCAGCTTAAAGCCATCGACCCGCAGGCGAACGATTATCCCAGCGCGCTGGCCGCCGAATATCTCGCTTATGCCACCTCCGAGCTCGAGCAGGGGCACATCACCGCCGCCGAGCGTTTCGCCGATAAGGGCATGCGCTCGCATAAGGGCGAGCCGCCGCCGCCGGAAATCCCCCCGGAAACCCTGCCGAAAGCCCGCTACGACGCGCTGATGGCGGCAAGGCGCGACCTGTTTGCCGTCCAGACCGAGGATATGAAGCGGGTAGCCGCCCAGAAAGTCGCGCGTGCGCAGATCCTTTATGATTGCTGGGAGCAGCAGGCGGCGACCGTCGAAAACGAAGTCGCCCCGTGCGGCGAGGAATTTCGCTCGGTCATCGCCGATTTGCAGGTCATCGCCGACTCGTTCATCTACGGGCAGGAAACCGAGCATGCGGTGAAATTCGCGCCCGGCAGCGCCAAGCTGACCCCGCGCGGGCGCACGGCGCTTACCGAGATTATCGACCGTGCCTCGTGCATCGCCAACTATAAGCTCGAAATCCAGGCGCATCAGGGCGGCAAGAAATCCCCGGCGCCGCTCATGCAAAAACGCGCCCAGGCGCTGCGCGCCGCCTTCATCGCCAAGCGCGTGCCCGCCGAGAATGTCATTATAAAAACCAAGGATGACGGTCACGCCGTTTATTTAAGCAGCGATGATGACAAACCCGATAAAGATGCGCTACAGGTAGTAATACGAACTTTTGCATGGTGAGGTAATATGCGCGCGATGATGGCACGGACGGTATGGATGGCAGCGGCGTTATGGCTGGCCGGCTGCACTACTTACAGCCTCGAGGAACTGCGCCAGACCACGCCTAAAGGCAGCCCGTTCCAAAATGCGCTGTCGCATCATTACCTCGATTTCGCCGAGCTCAAGGAAACGCGCTATGACTGGTATTCCGTCCAGCATTTCGCCGATAAGGGCCTGCTCGCCGCCTATGGCAACGAGGTCGGCCCGGAAGATTTGAAAGACTGGGACGTGCCCGCCGAGCAGCTGCCGGAGCTGGAAAAAGCCCGCGCCGATTTGCTTGCGGTGCTGACGCCGGACAATATCCAAAACAAGCCCGATCTCGCCGCCCAGGCGCAGTTTAACTATGATTGCTGGGTGAATTACGCCGCGCCGAACTGGCAGCAGGAGCGCATCGACGAATGCCGCGATGCCTTCATGACGGCGCTGGCCGAGCTTTCCGCCCCGCCGGAAGCGAAACTCCAGGAACGCTACATGGTCTATTTCCAATGGGGCCAGGTGCAGATCACGCCGGAAGGCCAGCAGATTATCGACGAGGTGGTGGCAGCGCTGGAGCCGGAAGCGTCTTACGACATCACGCTTAACGGCCATACCGATACGACCGGCGGCGAGACCTATAACCTGAAGCTGGCGCAGCGGCGCGCCGAGGCGGTGGAAAAACGGCTGGTCGAAGGTGGCATCGAGCCGTCGGCGATCAAGATTTTCTCCTATGGCGAGTCCGACCTGGCGGTAAAAACGCCCGACAACAAGCAGGAGCCGCTCAACCGCCGGGTGGAGATTTTTTTGGGGGAATAGGATTAGGTGTGTCTTGTGCTTTGTGCTTTGTGACGCTATGACCTAAGCACTCAATACTTACTACTCAATACTACACACTAGTTTTATGACCGACCGCATCCTCATTCTCGATTTTGGCGCCCAATATACGCAGCTCATCGCCAGGCGCGTGCGCGAGTGCGGCGTCTATTGCGAAATCCATCCTTATACGATGAAAGACGCCGACATCGCGGCGTTTAGCGCCCGCGGCATCATTCTCTCCGGCGGACCCGCCTCGGTGCATCAGGAATTTTCGCCCAAAGCCAGCGATAAAGTCTTCCAGCTCGGCGTGCCGGTGCTCGGCATTTGCTATGGCGAGCAGCTTTTATGCCAGAAGCTCGGCGGTAAGGTCGAGCCGTCCTCGCACCGCGAATTCGGCCGCGCGCTGGTCGATGTCAGCGACGATTGCCTGCTGTTCAAGGATGTCTGGAAAAAGGGCGACCAGCGGCAAGTATGGATGAGCCACGGCGACCGCGTCACCACCTTGCCGCTGGGTTTCCGCGTCGTCGCCCATACGAGCGCGGCGCCGTTTGCCGCTATCGCCGACGAGTCGCGCCGCTATTACGGCGTACAGTTCCACCCGGAAGTGATGCATACGCCCGACGGCGCCAGGCTGCTCAAAAATTTCACCCACCTCATCGCCGGCTGCAAGAGCGACTGGACGATGGCGGCGTTCCGCCAATCGGCCATCGCCAAGGTCCGCGCGCAGGTCGGCGGCAAAAAAATATTATGCGCCGTTTCGGGCGGCGTCGATTCGTCGGTGGTGGCGGCGCTCTTACACGAGGCGATCGGCGACCGGCTTATCTGTATTTTCATCAATACCGGCCTGCTGCGCGAAGGCGAGCCGGAGCAGGTGGAAAAAATGTTCAAGGACCATTTCAAGATTCCGCTCATCCATGTCGATGCCGGCGCGCTGTTCCTGCTGCGCCTCGCCGGCGTCGCCGACCCGGAGCGCAAGCGCAAGATCATCGGCGAGACCTTCATCGAGGTGTTCGAGAAAGAGGCCGAGATGGCCGGCGGCGCGGATTTCCTGGCGCAGGGCACGCTCTATCCCGACATCATCGAATCGGTGTCGTTCTCCGGCGGGCCGAGCGAGACCATCAAGTCGCACCACAATGTCGGCGGCCTGCCCGCGCACATGAAGATGGCGCTCGTCGAGCCGCTGCGCGAGCTGTTCAAGGACGAAGTGCGCGCGCTCGGCCGCGAGCTCGGCATGCACGACGCGATGGTCGGCCGCCATCCGTTCCCCGGCCCCGGCCTTGCCATCCGCATTCCCGGCGAGCTGTCGCCGGAAAAAATCCAGCTGCTGCGCAAGGCCGACGCGATCTATATCGACGAAATCCGCAAGGCCGGGCTATACGCCGAAATCTGGCAGGCCTTTGCCGTGCTGCTGCCGGTGCGCACGGTCGGCGTCATGGGCGACAGCCGCAGCTACGATTATGTCTGCGCGCTACGCGCGGTGACCTCGACCGACGGCATGACCGCCGATTATTATCATTTCAGCCACGAGTTTCTAAGCCGCGTCTCGACGCGCATCACCAACGAAGCCAAAGGCATCAACCGCGTAGTCTACGACATTACCAGCAAGCCTCCCGGCACAATCGAATGGGAATAAAATGAGCGAACTGATACGGGAAATCGAAGAGGACATACGCCGCGAGCGTTACCAGGCCCTATGGCGGCGTTTCGGCAAGGCGATGGTGATCGCCAGCGTGCTGGTCGTGTTGGCGACGATCGTCGCCGTCGTTTGGAAAGACCGCCAGCGTGCGCATGCCATGACGCAAACCAGCCAGCTGCTTGCCGGCATCGAGCGTTTAAACGCCGGCGATTACAAAATCGCCGTGGCGGAATTCGACAAGTTTATTGCTGATGAAAACTCCCCTTATTATGCGATTGCCATGCTGCATAAGGCGCAGGCGCAAAATGGCTCCGGCGATAAATACGCCGCCGCAAACACCTACGCGCAGCTTAGCGCGCATGACGGCGCCTGGGCCGAGCTCGCCCGCCTGCGCCAGGCGGATGCGCCGGCGGAAAAAACCGCGGTCTTTTATTATTCGCAAAGCGAGCTGCGCGCCTGGCGGTTGCTGGAGCTTGGCAAGAAAGACGAGGCGGTGACGCTGATGATTGCCCTGCGCGACGACGCCAATGCCCCGCGCTCCTTGCGCGAGCGGCTGGCGCAAACGCTCGCGCATATCGCACCCGAGAAAATAGCCGAAGCCGATGCGCCCAAACCCTAAATCCCTCGCATTATTTGCCTGCGCTGCCTTGCTTTTGTGCGGTTGCTCCTCGCTGCCGTCATGGATGGGCGGCAAGAAAGCCGAGGCCGAGAAACTCGCGGGCGAGCGCCAGTCGGTACTGCCGGTGGGCGGCAATTTGAAATCCGACGAGGCCGTGGCGGCGCTGCCCGCCAAGCTGCCGCCGGTCAACGCCAATAGCGACTGGCCGCAACATTCCGGTAACACGACCGCAGCGACCGGCAATTTGGCCGGCGGCGAATTCAACCGCATCGACAACGTTTCGGCCGGCGAAGGCAACGCGTTCGAGCATGCGCTGATACCGCCGCCGGTGGTGGCGGGCGGCCTGGTGTTCGCCATGGACGCGACCGGGAAGATTTCCGCGCATGACGCTGCCAATATCGGCAATAAGCGCTGGCAATCCAGCGGCGTGTCCGAAGAGGACGAGCCGCTCATCATCGGCGGCGGCCTGGCCTGGGCACAAGGCAAGCTCTACGCGCTTTCCGGGCGCGGCCTGGCTGCGGCGTTCGACGCGCAAACCGGCGGCGAGCTCTGGCGCAAGCAGCTCAACGCCCCGTTTCGCAGCGCGCCCAGGGTCGAAGGCGGGAAATTATTCGCCATCAGTATCGACAGCCAGCTCTATGCGCTAGACAGCGGCAAGGGCGAGGTGCTGTGGACGCATCGCGGCATCAGCGAGATCGCCGGCATCATGAGCTCGGTGGCACCGGCGATTTCCGGCAATACGCTCATCGTGCCATACCCTTCCGGCGAATTATACGGGCTGTCGCAATCCGACGGCAGCGAGCTGTGGAACGCGGCGCTTTCTTCCAGCAAACATACCCAGGCCGGGGCGATTTTCTCGGGCATCGGCGGCGACCAGGTGGTTGACGGCGAGGTGGTGTTTGCGGTATCGAGCGGCGGCACACTGTCGGTATTCGCCCATGCGCGCGGCCAGCGCCTATGGGAATTGCCGATCGCCTCGCTCAACACGCCGTGGGTCGCCGGCGATTACCTCTATGTGTTGGGCGCCGACAATACGCTGATCTGCTTCGTCAAATATGACGGGCGCGTCCGCTGGTCGCTGCCGCTGGAAAGCTACCAGGACGCCGAGCGCCGTCAGGATCCCATCGTTTGGCGCGGGCCGGTGATGGCGAACGGACGGCTGGTCCTGGTCGGCTCACATGGGAAACTACTGCTGATCGATGCGCAGGACGGCAAAATCGCCGCCAGCCACGACATTCAAGAGGGCATCACCAGCGATCCGGTGATCGCCGGCGGCCGTATGTATCTGGTCGGCAAGGATGCAACATTGTACAGCTTGCAATAGAAAAATGACCTTCACCGCTGCTATCATCGGCCGCCCGAATGTGGGCAAGTCGACGCTTTATAACCGGCTGACCGGCAAGCGCCATGCGCTGGTCGACGACCAGCCGGGCGTGACGCGCGACCGCCGCTACGGCCAGGCAAGCCTGGGCGGGTTGGAGTTTCGCGTGATCGATACGGCCGGGCTGGAGGAAGCGCCGGAAGGCAGCCTGCAGGCACGCATGACCGACCAGACCAAGTCGGCGGTCGACGAGGCCGACGTGACGATGCTGGTGATCGACGGCCGCGCCGGCGTCACGCCGATGGACAAACATTTCGCCGCACTCGTGCGCCACAAAAAGAAACCGGCGATTCTCGTCATCAACAAAGCCGAAGGCCGCAAGATATCCACGGCAATCGCCGAATCCTATTCGCTCGGCCTCGGCGAGCCGGTGGCGATTTCCGCCGAGCATGGCGAAGGGCTCGCGGATTTGTATGAGGCGCTGGCGCCCTTTGGAAAAGGCGAGTGCGGAGTGTGGAGTGTTGAGTGTGAAGAAGAAGCATCGACACTCCACACTCCACACTCTGCACTCCAATTAGCCATCGTCGGCCGGCCGAATGTCGGCAAGTCGACGCTCATCAATAAAATCCTAGGCAGCGAGCGGCTGCTTACCGGCCCGGAAGCGGGCATCACCCGCGACGCCATCGCCGTCGATTACCTGTTCGAGGGCAAGGCCTTCAAGCTCATCGACACGGCGGGCATGCGCCGCAAGGCCAACGTCATTGCCAAGGTCGAGAAGCTCGCGGTGGGCGAAACGCTGCATGCCATACAGTTCGCGCAGGTGGCGATTCTGGTGATCGACGCGACGATGCCGCTGGAGAAGCAGGATAACAGCATCGCCGCCATGATCGAGCAGGAGGGCCGCGCCATCGTGCTGGCCGTCAATAAATGGGACAGCGTCGAGGACAAGCCCAACGCGCTTAAAGACATCGACGAGCGCCTCGAGATGGTGATGCCGCAGGTCAAGGGCATTCCGGTGGTGCCGATCTCGGCAGCCACCGGCTTCAACCTGCAAAAACTGCTCAAGACCTGCCTGCGCGCGCATGAGGTGTGGAGCCGCCAGATCGGCACCGGCGAGCTTAACCGCTGGCTCGAGCACGCCGTCGAAAAACATACGCCGCCGCTGGTGAAGGGACGGCGCATCAAGATCCGCTACATGACGCAAAAAAGCGCGCGCCCGCCGACCTTCCTGCTATTTTCCAACAGCTCCGACATTCCCGACCATTACCTGCGCTACCTGCTCAATTCCCTGCGCGAGGCGTTCGACCTGCCCGGCACGCCGATTCGCATCAAGATTCGCAAGAATAAAAATCCTTACGCGGAGGATAATTAAAAACGTTATGTCGCCAGCCATCGAAATCCGCAATCTGCAAAAAACCTATGACGGCGGCAAGAAGGGCCAGCCGAAAACGGCGCTGAAGGGCATTGATCTCGACGTGCCGCGCGGCGCATTTTTCGCGCTGCTCGGGCCTAACGGGGCGGGAAAATCGACACTGATAAATATTATGGCCGGGCTGGTGCTTAAGAGCAGCGGCGAGGCGCGTATCTGCGGCTTCGACATCGAGCGCGAGATGCGCCAGGCGCGGCTGTCGTTGGGCGTGGTGCCGCAGGAGCTCGTGCTCGACACGTTTTTCACCGTGCGCCAGGCGCTCGACATCCAGGCCGGCTATTACGGCGTGCCGCTGGCGCAGCGCAAAACCCAGCACATCATCGATGCGATGGGACTTTCCGACAAGGCCGACATCAACTCGCGCCGGCTTTCCGGCGGCATGCGCCGCCGCCTGCTCGTCGCCAAGGCGCTGGTGCATACGCCGCCGGTGCTCATCCTCGACGAGCCGACCGCCGGCGTCGATGTCGAACTGCGCACGCAACTATGGGACTATGTGAAGGAGCTCAACCGTAACGGCACCACCGTGCTGCTGACCACCCATTATCTCGAGGAGGCCGAGCAGCTTTGCGACATCATCGCCGTCATCAACCACGGCGAGGTGGTGGCGTGCGATAAGAAATCGACGCTGCTGCGCAGTTTCGACCGCAAGCAGCTGGCGATCACGACGGCTGAAAAATTGATCGCGCCGCCGCCGTCGCTGGCGCGCTGGACGCCGACGCTCGACGCCGAAGGGAAATTGCTGCTCAACTTCAAGCCGAGCAAGGATGCGATCCAGGAGATGCTCGACGATGTGCGCGCCGCCGGCGTCGTCGTGCGCGATTTGACGACGCGCGAGCCGGACCTCGAGGATATTTTCATCCATCTGACCAACCGGGCGGCATGACGCCGCTGCGCGTGAAGAAGGGCATGGAGTCGGCCGTTCTCGGCGGTTTTCCGTGGCTGTATGGCGGCGAGCTGGTGGAATCGTCGGAGCTGCTGCCGCTTGCGCCTGGCAGCCTGGTATGTATCGAAAACCACAAAGGACAAAAGCTCGGCATCGGCTATTACAACGCGCATTCGCAAATCGCCTGCCGCGTGCTGACGCTTTCGCAAGAGCCGATCGACGTTGCGTTTTTTAAAACGCGATTGGAAAAAGCACTGGCACTGCGCGAACGCGCCATCGGCGTGCCCTATTACCGGCTAGTCCATGCCGAATCGGACGCGCTGCCGGGCCTGCTCATCGACCGTTTCGGCGATACGCTGGTGGTGCAGGTGGCGACGGCGGGGATAGAGCTCCTGCAACCGCTATGGCTGGCAGCGCTCGAAGAATTGTTGCATCCGCGGACGATTATTTTGCGCAACGACATTGCCGCGCGCAAGCTCGAAGGGCTCACGCAGAATGTGGAGATTGTCAAAGGCACAGCAACGGAGTTGGTGCAGTTGCAGGAAAATGGCTGCGTGTATTTTGCCGATCTGCTGCGCGGTCAGAAAACCGGCTGGTTTTACGACCAGCGCGACAACCGCCAGATGATCGCCGGGCTTGCCAAAGATAAAACCCTGCTCGACGTCTACGCCCATTCCGGCGGCTTTGCCATCGTAGCGGCCAAGGCAGGTGCGCGCGCGGCGACGCTGGTCGACAGCTCGGCGCTGGCGTTGGAGCTGGCACAAAAAGCCGCGCAGGCAAACGGCGTGGCGGAGCGTTGCCAGGCGCTGCCGGGCGACGCGCTGCAAATCATGCAAGGGCTGGCGGAGGCGGGCAGGCGCTTCGACATCGTGCTTGCCGACCCGCCGGCTTTCGTCAAGAGCAAAAAAGATTCCGTACCCGGAATGAAAGCCTACGGCAAGGTCGCGCGTCTTGCGGCGGCGCTGGTGGAGCCGGGCGGGCTGCTGTTCGTTGCGTCCTGCTCGCACCATGCGCAGCGCGGCGCCTTCAACCGCGCGGTGCAAGACGGCGTGAAAAAAGCCGGCCGCCAGGCGGCCATCCTGCGCCAGACCGGTGCGGCGGGCGACCATCCGAAACACCCACATTTGCCGCAGAGCGAATATCTCAAGGGGTTGCTTGTGAGAGTGACCTAATTATAATAATGGTGACAATGACAAGATAAGGAGACAGTCATGCTCAACGAATTCAAGCAATTCATCGCCCGCGGCAACGTTATCGACCTGGCGGTGGGCATCATCATGGGCGCGGCTTTTACCGGCATCGTCAATTCGCTGGTCAAGGACATCATCATGCCGCCGATCGGAAAGCTCATGGGCGGCATCGATTTTTCTGGGTTCTACATCAATCTCTCGCAAGGCAGCTATGCCACGCTCAAAGCCGCGCAGGAGGCAGGCGCCGTGACGGTCAATTACGGATTGTTCCTCAACCAGGTCATCAATTTCCTGATCGTCGGCTTTGCAGTATTCGTCCTCGTCAAGCAGGTCAACCGCTTCAAAAAAGCGCAGGACGCCGCGCCCGTCGTGCCGCCGCGCTCGGAACTACTGCTCGAAGAGATTCGCGATTTGCTGAAGAAGTCACGGTAATCCCATAAGCGGCAAGCAGCGCGCGCAGATTGCGCTGCGCCACGATTTCCTGCCATTGCTTGCGTTGGGCCACTGTCGTTGCGGCTTTGGGCGCCAGCAGCACCGCCGAGATATGCGGTGCATCGTACAGGCAGGCGATGAACCACTCCTGCGCCAGCGGATGGCGGTTGGGATCGCCCAGCTTGCGCGCATCCTGCACGATGTCGTGGCGCGCCTGGCTGTCGGTAAGCGCGAGCAGCTTCGGGTTTTTGCGCAGCGGATAATGCACGATTCCGGTAGGAAATTCCGCTTGAAAAGCGCGCACGATGTCTTTCGGCATGGCCGTGCCGCCTGCCGGCATCTCCAATAATTTTTCCTCCAGCGCTTTTTGCAATAAGGCTTTGCCGTTTTCTGCTTGCAATGTTGCGACGCCCATCACATAGCCGCCGGCCATCGCCACCCATTGCGCGGCGCTGAATTGCTTACGGCCGGTGAGGATGTAGAGTGCCTGCGGTGTAGTACAGACGGCGGCGTCGCCGGCGAGGGTGAAAGCAATCATCCGCGCCGCCTTATTTCGTTTCGCACGCGGAACGTTTTTGCCGAAGGCAAGGCACACCAGCCGGCAGGCATCTTTGCGTAGGCATAAGCGGTGCAGCCACGGCAAATACGGCTCGACCAGCTCGCCCGGCGCCAGCCAGGGACGGCGCAGCCGCCACATTCCGAGCGCCAGCGGCGCCACTAATGAGCCAAGCATGGCGAGCCCGGCCGGCGATCCGTGCAGCATCGACGCAGCGATGAGCGTCAGCGTGGCATATTGCAGCAGGCATAGCAGCGCCACCGCCTCGTAATCGCGCCGCGCAAACAATCCCATCAGCGTGAATCCGTAAAGGCTCGTCACCAGCATATACGGCGCCAGTACCGGCAATACCGCCATCGACGCATCGGTAAATAAGACAAGCGCGAGCCACGCCATGGCGCAAAATCCCATCGCCAGCAGGCATGAAAATGCGAGGCCGCCGCGCTCGAACGCGGCGCGGAAATCGCCCCAGGCATCGAGATAGTAACGCGTCAAATCGAAATAAATAGTCTGCGCCCAGTTCATGCTCGCCCGCAGTAGCGGCATCACCAGATAGACGGGAATAAGCAATGCGCGGGCGGCATCATCATGCGCGGCCAGCGCATAAAGCGTGGCTATAACCGCCATGTCGTGCATGCGCATCAGGATCGCGGCTAAGCCGGGGCGCACAACCGCGGTGAAGCGGTGATGCTGGCGGATGTGCCGCAGCACCGCCAGCGAAAAAAACCGCGCCGGCGTGACGCGCAAAAAATCGGTGACGGCGCGCACATAGCGGTAGCTCAGCGTGCTGGCAAACAAGGTGGAGGCAAGCAGGCACAGGCCGATCGTCCATTCGCCGAGCCACGGATGCAGCGCCAGGCCGAGCAGCAGGATGGCGACGTCGCCGCCAAGCAGCCATTCGATGGAGATATAGACGCGCTGGATGGCGTAAGCGCCGAAATAAAACGTGCGGCTTACCAGGCGCATGGCGGTCTGGAATCCCATCGCGGCAATAAGCAGCGCCACCGCCGCGTCGCCGCCATATGCCCAGGCCGCCAGCGTATAGCCGCAAAACACGCCGCCGCCGACGAGGCAGGCAAGCGTCAGCCAGCCGAGTATCTCGTAGGTCACCGGCTGCATGTCGCGCTGCGGCAGCAGCAGGCGGATGCGGCTGCGCATCGATTCGCTCATGCCCCACCAGCCGCCCTCGATGGCCAGGCTCAGCAGGCGAAACAGCATGACATGGGCTATAGCTTGCGGCAGCGCGTAGGCGACCAGCGAGAATTCGGCGATGTGGATGCTAAGCCGCAGCAGCGCCGAAACCATTACCAGGCGCGTGCGGTAGGCAAAATAGCGCCATCGTCCCAGACCGAACACCAGCTCGTGCAGCGGCGCGCGCTTGCCAAGCAGTGCGCGCTGCTTGGCCGTCCATGCGGCAAGAGGGGAGAGGCGGTTAGCGGTTTTTTGCATAGGCCAGCGAGCGTAATTGCCATTCATCGCGCAGCTTGCGGTAAGGCAGCGTGCGGAAACTTTTAACGCTGTCGCTTCCGGTCATGGCGCGCAGCACCATGCGCGCGAGCTGGTAATCGAGCTGGCGCAGCTTGCCGCGGTCGTCAGCCAGGCGGCGCAGCGCCAGGGCGTAAGGATGTGCCTGCTCGCCGGCCGGGTCGGTGGCGTCGTTGACGATGGCGCACAGCGCCTTGCCCTTTTCCTCGAACGCCAGCGGCGACAAGGCGTTCGCCGCGGCGGCGATGCGCAGATTCACGTCGTGCAGGAACAATCGCAGCTTGGCGCTTTTGAGCATGACGTTGCCGGAAAAACCGATCTGGCAGCCCAGATATTCCACCTGCGCAATGCCGCGATAATCGCCGCTTGGCCGCCCGGCGGCGTTGAAAAACCGCGTTTGCGACAGCGTGCTATTGAGCATCAGCGATAATTCCTGCAACCGCTCTTGCAACAATTTCTCGGCGCGTTGGCACTGCGATAATTCGGGATGCGCAAACAGCATGTCGTCGCCGTAGCGCGCGTAAAATCCGCCTTCGATACCGGACAGCGCCGCGTCTACCGCGCGCGCATAGAGATTGAGCAGCAACACCGACACCGGCGAGCCGACGGAAATTCCTGTCATTTTCTGGTAGTGTTTTCCATCGTCGCCTAGGATCTGCGGGCAGATGAGCTGATGGAGGAATTGTTTTTCCTGCAACATTATCGCGCGCCCGTAGGCGGTTGCCAGCGCCGCCTCCAGCATGCGCCATAGCGGTCCATTCTCCGTTACCGGGATCGATTCGCCGTAGGCGGCGATGTCGGCGCGCAGCACGAACAGGCCGCGTTGTTTCGGGTCGGGGCGCACACGCCGATGCGCGCGCACATATGCCGTGAATCCGTCGATCGCCTGCTGCTTGCTGCGGCCTTTGATATAGGAAAACACGCGCGGATGCATCTGCGGGATTACATCTTCCGCGAGCATCGAAAACGCCGCGCCATGCACGATGCGGTCCGTCAGCGTATAGCCGTAGACGTTGCGCAATTTTCCGCCGGCGAGCATGCGGCGTATGGTTGCCGCACCGAAACGATATTCGCCCGCCGCTACCGTTTGCGCCAAATATTTCGCCAGGCGCTTGCGGTCGAAATAGGCCTGCGCGAAATGGTAGCCTTCCGGTTGAAGCTCGTGGAGCATTGCCGGCGTTTGCGTGGCAAGCTTGCAGTGCAGCCGTTCGATGGCGCCCAGATAATAGGCGGGTTGCGCGAGTCTGGACGAAAGTCCCGGCGTTTTCATCAGTTGGTAAGGCTCAGGTCGATCGTGCAACTGGTAATATTGGCGTCGGTGCCGCTGAGCACATAGGCGTTGGTGTTGCGGTCGGTATCGCAGCTGGGCGTTCCCGAGGCGACGTAGCTGCGGCGGGCGCGGAAAAGGCCGGTATGGGGTGTGCCGTCATCGACCTTGCTGTCGAGATAATAGCTGTTCATCGGTGAAAGCACCGGCCCGTCGGCCAGGGTATTGGCGCCGCCGGTGCCAAAGCCCAACATCAGCATGTTGGTGCGGGTTTTCGTCTGGTAGGCGGTCATGGCGACGCCGATCGTCCAGCCGGCGCCGGGCACGGCGACAGAGACGGGCATATTCACGCCGGGGGCCCCGCGGCAGCCGAAAAGTATTCCCCCATCCCCCCATAAAAATCCACAATTGCTCGTATTATCGATATTCATGGGCGGCACCAAACCCGCCATCCCGAGCATCATCCAGGCTTCCGGACCTTCATGCGTCCAAACGATGGTCCGGTCGCCCTTGCAGCACATGATTCCCCAGCCGCTGGCCGGTGTGCCCCAGTAACGCGCCGGGTTGGGCATGTCGCCGGGAAGGCCGTTATATTTGGAGACGAAACCCAGGACGGCTTGCTTATACCCTTCCGCTTCCCGGATAATTTTTCGATTCTTGGCGGCGATCATCAACTCATTGGCTGCCATAATGCCGCCGATGACGAGCCCGATAATCACTAGCACCACGGCGAGCTCCACGAGAGTAAATCCGCTTTTTCCCCCTTTACTCATATCATGTGCGCCAGATAGTTGTTGGGCCGGGATGCTTGTGTGGGTAGTGCCATGGCAAAGCCGCAGCTTCTGCCAGGGCAGAAAAATAATAGAGCCGACCCAACGGCGTCATGCTAGTGTTATTTTACTAACAAAACATTAAACAGCGATGCGAAACAAAACCATTATCGTTCTCACCGGCGCCGGCATTTCCGTCGAATCGGGCCTGGCCACGTTTCGCGACGCCGGCGGATTATGGTGCGGCCATCGCATCGAAGACGTTGCCACGCCGGAAGCGTTTGGGCGCGACCCCAAGCGGGTGCATGAATTTTATAACCTGCGCCGCGCCCAGCTCAAGGATGCCGCACCCAATGCCGCGCATCTGGCGCTGGCGAAACTGGCGGCGCGCTGGCAAGGCCGGTTTTTTCTCATCACCCAGAATGTCGACGATCTGCATGAGCGCGCACAGACGCTGCATCCGCCTGCGATCGGCTACCAGCTGTTCCATATGCATGGCGAGTTGAACAAGGCGCGCTGCCAGGCCAGCGAGGAGATTATCGACTGGCGTGACGACCTTACCGTGGCGACGCCTTGCCCGTGCTGCGGCAAGCCGGGCAGCTTGCGGCCGCACATCGTCTGGTTCGGCGAAATGCCGCTGCATATGGAATTTTTCGCGAAGATTTTCCCTGAATGCGACCTGTTCATGTCGATCGGCACTTCCGGCAACGTCTATCCCGCCGCCGGGTTCGTGCGTGAAGTGCGCGCGCTTAGCCGCTCCCATACGGTTGAGCTCAATCTCGAGCCGTCGCTGGTAAATAGCTTATTTGCCGAAAAAATCTACGGCCCCGCCGGTGAAATTGTGCCGCGCTATGTCGAGCGCATCCTGGCCGGGGAAGTATAAAACCTTAGGCGACGGCGCGCTCGATCATGCATTTCAGACCGAAGCCGCTTTCCTTGCCCTTGACCAGGTAATGCGACGCGCCGCACAGCAGCGCCTTTTCCTTGATCTTGGGATCGTCCGTCCCGCTATAGACGATGATGGGCAGATGCGGCACTTCCGCGCGCAACGCCGCCACCGAGGCGACGCCGTCAATGTCGAGCAGGTTGAGGTCGAGCATCACCAGGTCGAATTTTTTCTGGTCGATCGTGTAAAACGCGTCGATCAGGCGCGGCACGTCGGTAATCTCATAGAAGCAATTCACCGACACTTCCTCGAGCAGCCGCTCCATCAGGAACACGTCGCTTTTGCAATCTTCGATGAGCAGGATCTGCACGATGCGCGAAGGCGCAAGCGGCGCGAATTCCCGGCGGGCGGTGAGTGACGATTGACGCATGAACCATCTCCTTTGGGTGCGGGGTATAGTAGCATTTAATTATTAAGTAGTTTTATTAATTTGTAGTTAAAATTTTAAGGATTCTGCCATAATTATTACTTATTAATTATGATGTTATGTCCCATAATGGGAAAAATAGCCATAATATCTATAGATTGCGCTATAATATTTGACTTCAATCATAGATTGTATATTTTAAGTACATCGTGATCTCAAGACCTGCCTGCAGGCAATAGGTGAGTGTATATGGCATGTAGCTTCCGCATTTTGCATCCTCTCAAGCGGTACGCTCATGATTGAGGCAATCAGCAATTTCTTCAATTCCGAAGACTTCATGCCACACGGGCACTGCTTTCTTTGGCAGAGCGATATTTTCTGGCTGCATCTCCTTTCCGACTCGGGAATTGCCGCCGCCTATTTCGCCATTCCGCTCGCCTTGATCTACATATTGCGCAAACGCGACGACGTGCCGTTTGAAAATATATTTCTGCTGTTTGCCGCCTTCATCCTGTTTTGCGGCGCCACCCACCTGATGAGCCTATGGGTGTTGTGGCATCCCGACTATGCGGCGGCGGGCCTGCTCAAGGCGATGACGGCGATCGTGTCGATTGCCACGTTCTTCGTCATCGTCAAATTCATTCCCCGCATCTTAAGCATCCCAAGCTCCAAGCAGCTTGCCGCGGTCAACCGGCAATTGCAGGAGGCTGGCCGCGAGTTGGAATTATTATATCAGCAAAGCAAGGCAAACTCGGAATCGCATTTGCAGGCGATCGTAAATACCGTGCTCGACGGGGTCATCACCATCGACGAAAAAGGCACGATCCAGACCTTCAACCCGGCCTCGGTGCGCATTTTCGGCTATCGCCCCGAAGAGGTGATCGGCCGCAACGTCAAGATACTGATGCCCGAACCGTATCATTCGGGGCATGACGGCTATCTGCATAATTACCTGACCACCAATCATGCCAAAGTCATCGGCATCGGCCGCGAAGTGGCCGCCAAGCGCAAGGACGGCAGCGTGTTTCCGATGGAGCTCGGCATCAACGAGATGCAGCAGGGCGGCGCGCGCATGTTTGTCGGCACCATCCGCGACATCTCGCAGCGCAAGGAAGCCGAGCGGGAGATTCAGCAATATCTCGCGGCGCTCAAGCGCAGCAACCAGGAGCTGGACGACTTCGCTTATATCGCCTCGCACGACCTTAAAGAGCCGCTGCGCGGCCTGAATAACAACGCGCTTTTTCTGAAGGAAGATTGCAAAGGCCGGCTTGCCGAGGAAAATATTCGCCGCCTCGACCGCATGACCTATCTGTGCGAGCGCATGGAGCGGCTGGTCAACGACCTGCTCTATTTCTCGCGCCTGGGCCGGCAAGAACTGGCCGTGCAAAAAACCAACCTGAATGCAGTGATCGCCGACATCGAATCCATGATGGAAACGACGCTGGGCGAGGCGAATGCCACGATCCGCATCATAGGCGTCCTGCCCACCATCACCTGCGATTTGCCGCGCATTACCGAGGTGTTTCGCAATCTCATCACCAATGCGGTCAAATATAACGACAAGCCGGAGAAGATCGTGGAGATCGGCTACGAGCTGCAGGGCGGCGAGCATGTATTTTTCGTGCGCGATAATGGCATTGGCATCCTCAGCCAGTTTTACGACGACGTGTTTCGCATTTTCAAACGGCTCAACGACGAGGATGACAGCGTCAAGGGCACCGGCGTCGGGCTGACGTTCGTCAAGAAAATCGTCGAGCGCCATCGCGGGCGCATCTGGATCGAATCCGAGGAAGGCAAAGGCACGACATTTTATTTCACCATTCAGGAATCCGGGGAAGAGAGTTGACCCATGAGCGATCTTGCTTCGATATTGCTGGTGGAAGACAGCCAGGACGATTACGAGGCGGCGATGCGCAGCCTCAGGGACGGCGAGTTCACGCACCCGATCCGCTGGTGCAGAAGCGGCCAGGATGCGCTGGATTACCTCTATAGAAAAGGCGCCTATGCGCAAGACGCGACCGTCACGAAACCCGAGCTGATCCTGCTCGACCTGAACATGCCGGGCATCGACGGCCGGCAGGTGCTCAAAACCGTCAAGGCCGATGCCGCGCTCAGATCGATCCCGGTCATTATTCTCACCACCTCGGCGGATAATAAGGACGTCGAGCATTGCTACAATAACGGCGCCAGTACCTATATACAAAAACCGGTGAATTTCGATGAGTTGACGCGGGCTTTGCGCGCCGTGAAAAATTATTGGTTCGGCATCGCCTTGCTGCCGGGCCGGGAAAAAAAGAGGGTGGCGCGATGAAAAAATCCTTTACGGTCCTTGTCGTCGATGACAGCCAGGAGGACCGCGAGTGCTATTTGCGTACGCTGAAGAAGGTTGACGAGACAGCGTATCACTGCCTCGAGGTGCAAGACGGGCGCAAAGGGCTGGCGCTTGCCGATTCCCGGCCGCTGGACTGCGTGCTGCTCGATTACTCGCTGCCCGGCCTCAACGGGCTGGAAGTGCTCAAGACCCTGCGTAGCCGCCATCCTTTCCTGCCGGTCATCCTGCTGACCGGGCAGGGTAACGAGGCGGTCGCGGCGGAAGCGATCAAGGAAGGCGCGCATGATTACCTGACGAAGTCGCCGGCCGATTCCGAGCGCCTGCACCATGCGATCAAGATGGCCGTCAACCAGGCCGCGCTGCAAAGCAGCATCGTCGAGATCAAGCGCCAGATACAGGAAAAGACGCTGGAGCTGGCGCTCAGCGAAGAACGTTACGAGCTGGCCGTGCAGGGCATGAGCATGGGGCTGTGGGACTGGAACGTGGCGACCGGCGAATTATACTGGTCGAAAAAGCTCAAGGAGATCGTCGGCGTCAGCGAGCGGAATTTCACGCCGCGTCACGAGGAATTTACCGGCCGGCTGCATCCGGACGATAAAATCGCCGTGCTCGACGCGGTTGCCGCCCATTGCGAGCGGCGGCTCCCGTTTAACGTCGAGTACCGGATACGCTGCGACGACGGCAATTACGTCTGGGTGAATGCGTGCGGCCAGGCGAAATGGGATGGCGCCGGCAAGGCGGTGCGCATGGTCGGCTCGGTCAATACCATCGGCGAGCGCAAGAAGCTGGAGATGGAGCGCGAAAAGCTCATCGAGAAACTGACCCAGTCCAATGCCGACCTGGAGCGTTTCGCCTATGTCTGCTCGCACGATTTGCAGGAGCCGCTGCGCATGATCGCAAGCTTCGCCCAGCGGCTCGAGAAACATCTGGGCGACGTGCTCGACGAGAAGGGGCGCCATTACATGAAATACGTCACCGACGGCGCCGTGCAGGCGCGCAGCATGATCAACGACGTGCTCGAATATGCGCGGGTGGAGCAGGCCGCCGACCTGCTTGCCAACGTCGAAGGCGAAGCCATACTGGCCGGCGTCATGCGCGATCTGAGCACGCGCATCGAGGAGACCGGCGCGCGCGTCACTCACGATCCGCTGCCGGCCGTCTACCTGCAATCCACGCATCTGCGCCAGCTGCTGCAAAACCTTATCGGCAACGCGCTGAAATTTTGCAGTCAAGCACCGCATGTGCATGTCGGCGTGCAGCAAGAAGGCGCGTTCTGGCGCTTCTGCGTGCGCGATAACGGCATCGGCATTGCACCGGAGCATATGCCCAAGCTGTTTTCGCTCTTCCAGCGCCTGCATAGCCGCGAGCGTTATCCCGGCACCGGCATCGGGCTCGCGCTATGCAAGAAAATCGTGCAAAAATACGGCGGGAAAATCTGGGTGGAATCCCAGCCTGGCAAAGGCAGCAGCTTCTTTTTTACGCTGCCGCAGGCCGCCATGCAGCAAAGCGAGGCGGCGTGATGCGGGAAAAGAAGAGGGGCTGAATCCATGCATCTGCTCATCATCGACGATATACAGGCCGATCACGACATTGCCGTCGAATGTCTGGAGGATGCCGGTGGCGCCTACCGGTTTTACCATGCCTACAGCGTCGAGGAAGGGCTGGAGATCTGCCGGGCACAGCCGATCGAGTGCGTGCTGCTCGACTATCACATGCCGGGCCAAAACGGCCTGGAGATGCTCAAGCAGCTCGCGCAGGGGGAACGGATGATGCCCGTCATCATGATGACGGGGGAGGGCGACGAGTTCGTGGCGGTGACGGCGATGAAGCTTGGCTCGCAGGATTACATTCCCAAGAAAACCATCACGCCGTCGGCGCTCAAGCGCGCCGTCGACCGCGCCGTCAAGCGCACCGAGATGATTAGGCGCATGGAGCAGTATCGCACGGGGCTGGAGCGCAGCAATCACGATCTCGAACAATTCGCCAACATCGTCGCGCACGATCTCAAATCGCCGCTGCGCGCGGTGACGCAACATTTAACACTGATCCGCAACAAGCATCTCGAAACACTCGACGAAAAATCGCGGTGCTCGCTGGAATTTGCCGTCGAGGGCGCCTGGCGCATGCGGCTTCTGATCGACGCCCTGTTCGAATATGCCAGGCTGGGATTTTCCGAGCCGCATTTCGATACCGTGAGCCTGGAGTCGGTGCTCGAGCAAACCAAGCGCGACCTTTGCGCCATCATCGACGAATCCGGCGCGCAGATCACGCATGATCCGCTGCCGGAAGTGAAAGGCGACAGCATATTGCTGGCGCAGCTGCTGCAAAACCTGATCGCCAACGCCATCAAATATTGCAAGGAAACACCGTGCATCCATATCAGCGCGGTGCAAGAAGGCGATGGCTGGCGCATCGGCGTGCGCGATAACGGCATCGGCATCCCGACCTCGCAGCATCAGCAGATCTTCGCCATCTTCCGTCGCCTGCATCAGGAGAGCGACTATCCCGGTCTGGGCCTCGGGCTTGCCATTTGCGACCGCATCGTCAAGCAGCATGGCGGCGCCATCGGCATTGAATCACAGCCGGGCAAAGGCTCGGTTTTTTACTTTACGCTATTGACGCCGCAAGCAGGATCCACGCAAGAAAAGAGAGTGAATTATGGCTAGATCGGCAGCAGCGAAGCAATCGCTTCCTATGATCCGGGTGTTGCTGGTGGAGGATAATTCCAGCGACGCGTTTTTGGTGGAGACGTTGCTCGAGGAAGGCGTGCGCATGGAATACCGGACGCACCGCGTGAAGTCGCAGGCGGAAGCGGTTAGCGCCCTGACGCAGCAGGCGTTCGACGTCTGCCTGCTGGATTTGACGCTGCCCGACGCCAGCGGTTTTTCCGCCCTGATCGACATTCAGGAAAAAGCCCCGCTCATGCCGGTGCTCATCCTGACCGGCATCAACGATACGGCGCTGGCCAAGCGCGCGGTAGGCCGCGGCGCCCAGGATTACCTGCTCAAGGACGAGATGGAGATCAACGGCCTGGTGCGCGCCATCGATTACGCGATGGAGCGCAAGCGCCTGGAAAAAGAATTGTTCCAGCGCGCCAATTACGACGCGCTGACCGGCCTGGCCAGCCGCGACATGTTCCTGAGCCGCCTGAGCATGATGCTGGCGCGCGCCGAGCGTTCCGGCTCGCGCATCGCGGTGCTGTTCATCGATCTCGACCGTTTCAAGCCGATCAACGACGTGCATGGCCACGATGCCGGCGACGAGGCGCTCAAGCTGGTGGCGCAGCGGATCAAGGCATCGCTGCGCGCCTACGATACGCCGGCGCGTTTCGGCGGCGATGAATTCGCCGTGCTGCTCGAAGGCATCGACAGCCCGCGCGACGCGGCGGTCATCGCGCAGAAAATCATCAAGGCGCTGTCGCAGCCCATGCCCTACCATGCCCACCAGCTCGAGATAAGCACCAGCATCGGCATCGCCTTTTCTGGCGCGCATGCATCCGCGAGCCTCTTGCTTCAGCAGTCCGACATCGCTATGTATCATGCCAAGAAGGAGGGCGGCGGCGCTTGTCAGTTCTATGCCGAGAGCATGCATGACGAGGCGCTGGCACGCATAAGCATGGAGGAAGATTTGCGCACGGCGTTGGAAGCGGGAGAGTTGAAGCTCTATTACCAGCCTTGCGTCGCGCCCGACGGCGGCGCGGTGTTGGGGGTGGAGGTGCTGTTGCGCTGGGCGCATCCCGAGCGCGGGTTGCTATGCGCGCATGAGTTTTTGCCGGCGGCCGAAGAGGCGCGGCTGATGCCGCAGATCGCGCAGTGGATGTGCTCGCAACTGCGCCACGACATCGCCATGATTAACGCGCATGCGCTGCCGTCGCTGGGCATTGCGGTGAATCTTTCCGTCTCGCAGCTCGACGTGCCGGACCTGGCGCAGTGGCTTTCGCCGCTTGCCCAGGCGGATTTCCTCGGCGATCATCGCTTGGCCGTGGAAATCTGCGAAGACGCCATTGCGCCGATTTCCGGGTCGCGCTTCATGGCGCTCGCCAAGCTCCACGAGATGGGCATTGGGCTGCATCTCGATCATTTCGGCTGCAGCGCGTTGCCGCTGACGACTCTATGCTCCCTGCCTTTTTCCCTGCTCAAGCTCGACCGGTCGCTCATCGGCGGTATCGGCCAGAAGCCCGCCGATAACGTGCTGGTCAGCGCGGCGATCATGCTGGCGCACCATCTGGGCATGAAGGCGGGCGCCGTCGGCGTCGAAACGCCGGGACAGGCGCTGGCGCTCAAGGCCCAGGCCTGCGACGTGATGCAGGGATTTTTCACCGTCGAGCCGATGACGATTGAGCAATTGATGCTGTGGCTGGCGAAAAAATGACCGTTTTTTAGTTTTATTGCGAATGATTCGCAATAAACCGGTTGACAAGCACTTATGCGACTGATAATCACTCTCAAAGATTACTCAGAGAGTGTCAGGTTTACGGTGAATTATAGCAACAGATTGATGGTGATTTCCGGCAGCGCCGGGCATGCGCCGGAAAAACGCATGAAGGCGACGCCGCTTTTCAGAGGCTCGGCTTCTGTCGTTTCCGCCGACGATGACCATAGTGCGCGAATGATGTTGATCGTCACGCTTGTGCATGTCGCGGCATTGTTGGGGTTGCTTTATTATCCCGCGCCCCAATCGCAGCAGCCGGTGCTGTCGTTTACGGTGACGCTGATGGATCTGTCCTCGTCGCAAAACACGATTTCCTCGGCGGCGAGTGTTGCAAGCAGCCCGGCCGCAAAGCCTGAACCGAAAAAGACGGTCGAAACGCCAAAGCCCGATGCGCGTTCGGCTAAACTGAAAAAACAAATAAAGCCGGTGGCCATGCCGTCGCCGAAAGCCAGCGCGCCCTTGGCGCATAACTCGCAGGCGCAAACGGCGGTGCTCGCGCCGATCACGCCCGCGCAGTTCGACGCCGCCTATTTGCAAAATCCCAAGCCGTCTTATCCGGCGCTTTCGCGCCGCCTGGGCGAGCAGGGCAACATCCTGCTTGCCGTCCATGTCAATGAAGAGGGCAGGGCGGAGAATGTGCTGCTGAAAAAAAGCTCGGGCTTTAACCGGCTCGACAATGCGGCGCTGGAATCGGTGCGGCGCTGGCGCTTTGCCGCCGCGCGCCAGGGCGAGCAGCTCGTCGCCTCCTGGGTGAACGTGCCCGTCAAATTCATATTGGAGTAAGCATGGAGCAGACACTTTCCAGCCCGGTCATCGAAATGCCGGTCACCCAATCCTACGGCATCGGCCATTTCTGGGCGCAAAGCGACATCGTCATTCATTCGGTGGCGATATTGCTGCTGGTCATGTCGATTTTAAGCTGGACGCAGATCGCGGTTAAAAGCTGGCGCGCCTCCAAGCGCAAGCGCACGGCGCAGGCCGTTGAAAATTTCTGGCAGGCGGCGACCTTGGAAGAAGCGGTAAAAAACCTTTCGCGCCAGGCGCCCGATAGTTCTTTTGCCCATCTCGCCGTGCAGGCCGCCGCGGCCGCCGGCCATTTCGATGTGCATCACGGCAAAACCATCGGCGGCAGCACCGACCGCGGCGAATTTTTGACGCGCGCCTTGCGCCAAAGCATCGTGCGCAGCACGGCGCGTTTGGAATCGGGCCTGACCATGCTTGCTTCAATCGGCTCTATCGCGCCGTTTGTCGGATTATTCGGCACGGTATGGGGCATCTACCACGCGCTGCTTGCCATCGCTTCTACCGGCTCGGCCTCGATCGATAAAATCTCCGGGCCGGTCGGCGAGGCGCTCATCATGACCGCCGCCGGCCTGTTCGTCGCCATTCCCGCCGTGCTTGCCTATAACGCGTTCACGCGCGTCAACCGCCTGGAACTCGCCGAGCTCGACGGCTTCGCGCATGACCTGCATGCCTATATGGGCACCGGCGCGCGCATGGGTGCGCGGCCGAACATTCGCGTCGTCGAGAAGGGAAACAACTAATGTCCTTCGGCAGCTTCGATCAGCAGGCGCATGCGCCGATGAGCGAAATCAACACCACGCCGCTGGTGGATGTGATGCTCGTGCTGCTCATTATTTTCATTATCACCGCGCCGCTTCTGACCCATAGCGTGCGCCTCGATCTGCCGGTCGCCGGCAGCAGCGCAACGCCCGAAAAGCCCGACATCATCACCCTGTCGCTCAACCGCGAGGGCGCGCTTTTTTGGAATAATGCGCCGATCAGCGAGAACGACTTATCGGCAAAGCTGGCGGAAGCGGGCAACCGCAAACCGCAGCCGGAGCTGCATCTGCGCGCCGACCGCGAGACGCGCTACCAGAAAATCGCCGAGATCATGACCGCCGCCCAGAAATCGGGCATCCAGAAACTTGGCTTCGTAAGCCAGCCGCAACCCCAATAATTTTTGTCACTATTGCACCAACCACGCCATTACTAACATCAGGAGTTGAGAATGAGTATCACTATCAATAACAGAAAGAACCGCCGCCGCTTAAAGGCGCTGCAACAATCCATTCCGGCTACGTTATTATTTTCGCTCGCCGCGCCGATGCCGCTTTTTGCGCAAGCTGCCGTAGCGCAAGATAACGCGCAAAAAACAGTGGCCGCTTCCGTCAAGCATAAGGAAAAAACTAAAACTCCCGCCGAGACATCCGGTGCAGAAAAAACCATGCCGACCGTGGTGGTCAAAACGACGGCGCTTCCCAATGACGGCGCCGTTGATGGGTATAAGGCGGGTATGAGCCGTAGCTCGACGCGCACCCAGACGCCTCTCATCGACGTTCCGCAATCGATTTCCGTGGTGACGCAGGACCAGATTCAAGACCAGGGTATTCGCAGCATGGGCGAGGCCATTCGCTACGTTCCCGGCATCGTGGTTCATCAGGGCGAAAGCAACCGCGACCAGCTCACCATTCGCGGGAACAACACCACTGCGGATTTCTTCATCGACGGCGCCCGCGACGACGCGCAATATTTTCGCGATCTCTATAACATCGACCGCGTCGAAGTGCTCAAGGGCCCCAACGCCATGGCCTTTGGCCGCGGCGGCAGCGGCGGTGTCGTTAACCGTATTTCCAAAACCGCCGATGGAACGCGGGTACGCCAGGCCATTGTAGAAGGCGGCGCGTATGATCATAAACGCATTCAGGCGGATGTCGGCGATAAAATCAGCGACACGTTTTCATTTCGTATTAACGGCATGCTGGAAGAGTCAGGCACATTCCGCCAATACAGCGATGTCGAACGTCATGGCTTCAACCCTACGGCCACGCTCGCTCTGGGAGAGAATACCAGCCTCCAGGCCGGATATGAGTATTTCCATGATAATCGCTTCAACGACCGCGGCATACCATCGCAAAACGGCCTGCCCTACCGTACCGACCCCAGGACATTTTTTGGCGATCCAACGCAAAATGAGTCGGACGCTACGATTAATTCCGGATATGCTATTTTCACGCATGACTTCACGTCCGATCTCCAGCTGCGCAACTACACGCGCTATACCGATAATTCTAAATTCTATCAAGACGTCTATGCGGGCAGTGCCGTAAACGGCGCCGGTAATTTGAGCATCGTCGGCTATAACAATGACATTGAGCGTGGTAATTTTACCAATCAAACCGACCTGACCAAAAAGTTCGAAACCGGGTCGTTGAAACACACTGCCCTTGTTGGCATGGAAATCACCCGGCAGGATTCGGAAGCGTTCCGCAACACCGCCTTCTTCAACGATGCCACGACATCCGTGACGGTCCCCGCGAGTAATCCTATTACCACTGCTCCGATCACGTTCAGACAATCGGCGAGCGATGCGGATAACCATTCCGAGGTGCGCGTGTATGCGGGGTATGTTCAGGATCAGATAGACATTACAAAACACCTGCAACTGATCGGCGGCCTGCGTTTCGACAGTTTCGACCTCAGCTATCACAACAATCGTAACGGGCAAAGCTTCAGCCGGACCGATAATCTTCTGTCGCCGCGCCTGGGCGTTGTCGTCAAGCCGCAGGATAACCTGTCGCTATATGGCAGCTATGGCGTGAGCCACCTTCCCAGCTCCGGCGACCAGTTTTCCACGCTGACGATAGCGACGGATGCCCTGAAACCCGAAAAGCTCGAGAACTATGAAATCGGCGCAAAATGGGACATCAATCCCTCGCTGAACCTAACGGCCGCGGTCTATCAGCTGGATCGCACCAATACAAGTGCCGTCGATCCGAACGATCCGACGCTGCTCGTTCCCACCGGAGCGTCGCGTACCCGCGGCGTCGAATTCGGCGCAACCGGGCGCATCGCCGATCAATGGCAGATCATCGGCGCCTATGCGTTTCAGGACGCGGAAATCACAAAAACAACGTCGACCGCCGCCGCGGGCAGAAAAGTCGCCCTGGTGCCGGAGCACATGCTATCGGTCTGGAACAAATATGATTTCACGCCACAATGGTCCGCCGCCATCGGTGCGATTCATCAGACGAAGCAATTCGCGGCCATTGATAATACCGTCACATTGAAGGGCTACACGCGCTTTGACGGAGCGGTGTACTACAACATAACCCCGGACGCCCGCCTCCAATTGAATGTCGAGAATCTTTTGGATAGGAACTATATTCAAACGGCGCACAACAATAACAATATCCAGCCCGGTTCACCCCAGACATTCCGGGTATCATTGTTAGCCAATTTTTAGCGGTTATAAAATCTCGCCTTTACGATCGCGGTGGGGGGCTTGCGCTAATGGCGTAAGCCCCCCGAAGCCCGTCGTCGCCCAAGTGGGCTATGCCGGGGCACTGCTTTGCCCAAGATGTCGGTCTCCGCATGGCTGCGCCAGGCGTAGCCCGTCAGGGCGAAGCGTGGTGGGACCGAGAGAAATGACAAATGGTCTTCTGACCATTTGCCGTCAAGCGGCGGCTCGGCCATTTTTATATATGGATGTTGGCCTGCGCCGTCAATTTTTTCTCCTGAAAAAATTACGAACCTCCTTCTTCGGTTCGCACGTTCTAACCATCTTAAAGAACGCGCCTCTAAAGGCGCGTTCTTTAAGATGGTGGGACCGAGAGGAATCGAACCTCCGACCTAGAGTTTAGGAAACTCCCGCTCTATCCGACTGAGCTACGGCCCCTCCTTTGGGCTTCTAGCATTTTATGGCCGCGGCACCAAGCACTTAAACGCCGCGCGGAAAGCGTCCGCTACCGGTTTTATGTGTATTTTATGTATAACTGGTTTTTCTATTACGGAAAAATTACGCGCCTTGTTCTCTTATGCCGCGCTCGGGTGGCAATGTAAAAATTGCGGCCTGCATTTTCGACAAAGGAGGGCATATGAGCAAGATAGTGAATATCATTCTGGAGATGGTGACGTTGACATTCCTGGTCGCCTGCAATCCGGGCTATAGCCCATCCGATTTCACGCTCAACGACGCCAACGACCCGGCGTTCGGCGGATTGGGAAACCAAAAAATTTCTTATTTACACAATGTTCTGGAAGATTTCTGACCCGCCTATAAATTAAAGGGAAGTCCAAAAACTTCCCTTTAATGAGCGCACCAACCGAACATTGGGTTAGTCTTTTTCCTCAATCACCTGCTTGGATTCGCTGGTGGTGGTTTTATTGAGAAGGCCTTTGGGGTCTTTGGTCGTTTTCGATTTCACGACCGCTTTTTTATGGCCTTCATCATCCACATCCACTTCGGTGGAGGATTCGCGCTTGGTCGTCGTTCCCTCGGCATCGGTGGAAACGGTGGTTCTTTCGTATTTGCCGGGAGCCCGGTCCAGGGCGGTGCGCTCTTCGGTGCAGGCGCCCAATGCCAGGGCGGATATAGCAACTAACATTGTTAAGTTCTTTTCCATAGATTCATTCCTTGTTTGGTTGTGTAATTTAAATACGGCCGGTAAGCAGCAAAATGAGCAGGATAATGACTATCAAGCCAGCGCCGCCGCTGGGATAATAGCCCCAGCTCTGGCTGTAGGGCCAGGTGGGCAGCGCGCTGATCAAGATGACGATCAGCACGATCAGTAACAATGTCGATAAACTCATAACAACCTCCAAATCATTCTTCTCATTCATTTTTACAGTGACAGACTGTTTGCAAGATTACGATGCGGCTTCACTGTTCCTTGAATAAAGAACCCATAAAGACACGGCGCTAAAAATCGCTGCCTTGGCAGGCACGGTTTATGCTAGGGTCTATGCTAGGATGAGAATCCTGCAACGGAGCGGCTATTGGAACATACGAACCAGATTATTTTGATCGGCACCTTCCTGATGCTGCTGAGCGTATTGGCGGGGCAGATCTCCACCCGCCTGGGCGCGCCCTTGCTGCTGACCTTCCTGGGCGTCGGCATTTTCTTCGGCGAGGACGGGCCCGGCGGCATTGTTTTCAACGATAACCATAGCGCGTTTTTCGTCTGCTCGATTGCCCTGGCCATCATCTTGTTCGACGGCGGCTTGCGCATGCAAAGCACCATCTTCAAAAAAGCCTTCAAGCCGGCCTTGGCGCTTTCCACCGTCGGCGTGCTGATTACGGCGGTCATCACCGGCGGCTTCGCCACCTGGCTCATGGGGGTGAACCCCCTGCACGGGATGCTGATCGGCTCCATCGTCGCCTCGACCGATGCCGCTGCCGTGTTCCTGCTGCTGCACCAGCGCGGCATCCGGCTGAGGGAGCAGGTGAGTGCGACGCTGGAGGTGGAGTCCGGCCTTAACGACCCGATGGCAGTATTTTTGACCATTTCCTGCGTCAGCCTGATGGGCGTCGGGGCGCAGGCGCATTGGATAGATATTCTCGGCCTGTTCGTCAAGCAGATGGGGCTGGGGCTGGTCATCGGCTATGCCGGCGGCCTCGGGCTTGCACATCTGCTGCGCTTCATCCGCCTCGATGTCGGCGTCTATCCCGTCGTCGTGCTGGCCGGCGGGCTGCTGGTCTTTGGCGGCACCAACACCGTCGATGGCAGCGGGTTTCTGGCGGTGTATATTGCCGGCGTGACCTTCGCCAATAGCGGCTACCAGAAACTCATGCTCATCAAGCAGTTCAACGACGGCATGGCGTGGATCGCGCAGCTGGTGATGATGCTGACGCTCGGCCTGCTCGTCACCCCGACCAGGCTCGTGGAATATATTATGCCGGCGATCCTCATCGCCCTCATGCTGATCGTGGTGGCGCGGCCTGTCGCCGTGTGGTTCTGCCTGCAAGGCAGCAGCTTCAACGGGCGCGAAAAAATATTTATCTCCTGGGTCGGGCTGCGCGGCGCCATTCCCATTTACCTCGCCCTCATTCCCGCGCTTTCCGGCATTGAAAACGGGCAATATTATTTCAATGTCGCCTTTATCATCGTGCTGGCCTCGCTCGTGTTGCAGGGCTGGACGATCAACCCGCTCGCCCGCCGGCTCGGCATTGTCGAAGAAGCGCCGAAATCCTGAATTAATCATCCCAAAATAACACAATCAGTGATTGTTTTAATCAAAAATTAAACAATCAACAATAGCATTATACCCATGGTTTTTGCGTAAGGAAACACAACGAGGCAGCCTCATGAGTCCAGCACTTGCTCAACCGTCGCTATCTCCCATCAGCATCTTGCTCGTCGAAGATAACAAAGGCGACGCATTGCTGATAGAGGAAGCTCTGGAAGACGCGGCGCCCAAGGCATTTCTTGTCTCGCACGCATCGACGCTGGAGATGGCGGAGCCGCAATACCGGCAGCAGGAATTCAACGTGCTGCTGCTCGACCTCAACCTGCCGGGCGTGTCCGGCATGGAGGCGGTGGAGAAGCTGCGCGCCGATCTGCCGACGACGCCCATCATCGTCATGACCGGCCTCGACGACGAAAAGAGGGCGCTGGGCACCATGCAGCGCGGCGCGCAGGATTACATCGTCAAAGGCCAGTACGGCAATAACATCCTGCCGCGCGTGATCCGCTACGCCATCGAGCGCAAGCGTTTTGAAACAAGGGTGATCGAGCTCGTGCATTTCGACCAGATCACCGGCCTCATCAACCGCGAAGTGTTTCTCGACCGGCTGGAAGGCGTCATATCGCTGGCCAACCAGAACGTCATGCCGCTGGCGGTGATGCTGTTAAGCTTGCGGCGTTTCAAGGATGTGACGGCCACGCTCGGCCATGAGGTCGGCAACAAGCTGCTCAAAGCCGTCGCCGTGCGGCTGAAAGAATGCCTCATGCGCCAAGACGCGATCGCGCGCTTGGAGGGCGACGAGTTCATTTTGCTCATCGCCGGGCAGCTGGCGTCGCCGGAAAGCCTGGCGGGTTTTTGCCAGCAAATTATCGAGGCCATCGAGCGGCCCTTCGAGATCAACGACCATTCGGTGCGCATCGGCTGCAGCATCGGCGTAGCGACCTATCCCAGCTGCGGCAAAGATGCAATCGAGCTGGCCAAACATGCCGATATTTCGCTGCATCGCGCCCGGCAGAACGTCAAGAACACGTTCCTGTTTTATACCCAGACGCTCAACCAGGAGCTCAACGAGCGCATCACGCTGGAAAAGGAATTGCAGGCCGCCATCAAGCGGCAGGAACTGCTCGCTTACTACCAGCCCATCGTCGATCTGAAAAGCAACCGCATCTGCGGTGTCGAGACGCTGATGCGCTGGAAACACGCGGAAAAAGGCTTCATTCCGCCCAACGTGTTCATTCCGCTGGCAGAAAAATCGGAGCTGATCCTCGAGATCAGCGACTATGTGATGAAACAGGCATGCAAGGATTTCCTGTCCTGGAAAGACCTTATCGCGTCGCCGTTTTACGTCGCCGTCAATCTTTCGGCGCGCGACTTTCAGCAAAAGGATTTCGTCGAACGCCTGGGGCACATGCTAAAGGCCACCGGCATGAACCCTAAAGACCTCGCCTTGGAAGTCACCGAAGGCACTCTGATGGAAAATCCGCAGCAGGCAATCGGCACGCTGACTGCCTGCCGTGCATTAGGCGCGGCCATTTTCGTCGACGATTTCGGTACCGGCTATTCGAGCCTGAGCTATCTCAGCAAGCTGCCGCTCGACATATTGAAAATCGACCGCTCGTTCGTCGCCGACATTACCACCAACGGGCATAATCTTTTGATCGCTACCGCTACCATCAACCTCGCCCATGCGCTGAATTTGAAAGTCGTGGCGGAAGGCATCGAGACGAAGGAGCAAAAAGAATTGCTCAGCATTCTCGGCTGCGACAAGGCGCAAGGCTATTATTTCGCCAAGCCGATGCCGGCAAGCGAGCTCGTCGCCTGGCTGGGCCGGGATTCCGCCGTAGCGTAATAGGCGCTATTTCACGATGCTGCGCAGCATCCACAGCGCTTTCTGATGCACCTGGATGCGGGCGATGGCGAGGTCTTGTGACTCTTCGTCGCTCAACTCATCGGCCAAGTGCTTGGCTTTTTGCGCCGAGCTAACGACGCGTTCATGCAGCGCGATCAGGTTGGCGATCATGCGGTCGGCCACCAGATCCTTGTTGCGCTCTTTATTGAGCGGGTTGGAAAGCGTGCCCACCAATTGCAGGATTTCGTCGTAATGGTTGGGTAGCGCATACGCGTCGAGCGCGCGGATACGCTCGGCGATTTCGTCGATCGCTGCGAACAGCTCGGTATATTGCTGCTCGAACAGCGTATGCAGGCTGACGAATTTCGGGCCCTCGACGTTCCAATGGTAGTTGTGGGTCAGCAGGTAAAGCGCATAGGTGTCTTTGAGGACATGCTGCAGCGCGCCGGCGACCGACGTTTCGGCCTTGGCGGCGGGCTTCATGGATAGTTTAGCCATACGGATTCTCCTTGGTTTATGGGACGCCTATTTTAGCATCATGGCGCCTGCGAGTAAACCTTATAGCCCGTATTTTTGCACATAACGATCCATCTCCGCCTTGATGCGCCCGCGTAATAGGTAAAGCGCGATGACGTTAGGCAGTGCCATTCCGAGAATCAGCAGGTCGGAGAAGTCGAGCACGACACCGAAATTCATGATGCCGCCCAGATAGGTGGCCGTGCAGAACACGATGTAATACAGCTTGATGTTCCTGCGCCCAAAAAGATGGCTCCAGGCGATCTCGCCGTAATAGCTCCAGCCGATGGTGGTCGAATAGGCGAACACCAGCACGTTGGCGGCCAGCAGCACGGTAAACCACGGCGCCACCGTGGCGAAGGCGCGGCTGGCGATAATCACGCCATCGCCCGCTGAAGCGCCGACATGCACGCCGGTGATGACGACCATGAGGCCGGTCAGCAGCGCGATCATCGCCGCGAAAAACGGTTCGAGCAGCGAGGCGGCGGCTTCGCGCACCGGCTCTTCGGTTTTGGCGGTGGCGTGCGCGATCGGCGCCGAGCCCAGGCCCGCCTCGTTGGCGAAGCTCGCGCGCTTGAAAGCCACCGCGATCATGCCGATGAAGCCGCCGGTCGCCGCCTCGCCGGAAAAAGCGTTGCTGAAAATCAGCCCGAACGTGGCGGGCAGGTTTTCGATATTGGCGCCGATCACGACGATGGCGCAGAGCAGATATAAGATGCCCTTCAGCGGCACGATGGCTTCGGCGACTTTGGCGATGCGCTTGATCGAGCCCAGCAGCACGAAAAACACCAGCGCGGCGAAGATCAGCGACAGCAGCCAGTCGAGCTTTGCCAGCGGCGCAAACGTATCGGTCATGATTTTGACCGCCTGGTTCGACTGGAACATGTTGCCGCCGCCGATAGCGCCGCCCAGGCAAAACAGCGCGAACACGAACGCCAGGAATTTTCCGAACCGCGGCATGCCCTTATCGCGCATGCCCGCCTGCAGATATTCGAACGGCCCGCCGAACACCTTGCCGTCGGCGTCGATGCGGCGGTAGCACATGGAGAGCGTCACCTCGGCGAATTTGGTCGCCATGCCGAGCATGCCGGCGGCAACGATCCAGAAAATCGCGCCCGGCCCGCCGATGGCCACCGCCACCGACACGCCGGCGATGGAGCCCAGCCCCACCGTCGCCGAGATGGCAGAAAACAGCGCCTGTAAATGGCTGACTTCGCCGGCATCGTCTTTTCTGTCGTATTTGCCCGAGGCGATGGAAAGCGCGTGGCCGAACAGCCGGAAATTGACGCCGCGCAGGTAGAAGGTGAAAAAGAATGCGGCGATAATCAGCCACAGCACGATAAAGGGAAACCCGCCTATATCGTAAAACAGCACCGCCGCCATCCAACCGACCAGCGTGGTAAAAGCTTGCTCGAGCATGAGTATCTCCCTGTTTTTATTGGCATTATATTTAGACGCATTGACACTAAACTGTAATAATTCGCCTGTATACGGAAAACTGGGAAAACGCTATTCTAAACGTATGGATAGCACCTCCACATCGGACACAAGCTCCGTCCCGACCTTTTCCAGCCTCAGGGAAAAAAGCCTCAAAGTCGCGGGCTATGGCTACCTGGTAGGCGACGCGGCGATATTCGCCGCCGGCATGATGGAAAAAAACATCAAGGGCGCGTCGGTCGGCCTGCTCTGGGGATTGGGCGGGTTGGCCGCCGCCCGCTACGGTAACCCAAAAACCGAAAAACAGCTGGCACTGCTGACCCAGCGTCTGGGCGACTATCTCGAAAAACAGGGCGTGGCCATTCCGCCGATTGCCGATGCGGCGGCGCTGCTGCATCAGGAAAGCATTGCCGAACATATCGAGGCGTTCTTATATGCGCATCCTTCCGAGGCGCTCAATGCCGTCTATGCGATCGGCGCGGCGCAATTGCTGGGTTCGGGGATGCAAAAAAAATTTAAGGCCGACATCGCGTCGGGTGCGCTTATCGGCGCCGGCGCGTTGGCCGGGCTGCTCGTTCCCGAAAAAAAGCCCGATCCGTCGCACCCGTCGCATGGCACGGTGAGCAAGGCGCTTTCCTGGGTGCAGGAAAAGCCGCTGCGGCTTTCCGGCGCGCTGTACCATATCAACAACGTCTCGATGATCTGGGGCGCCATCGCCAAACGCAAACAAAATCCCGGCCAGGGCAGCCATTATTTGCGCTTCGCCACTGCCGCCAGCTACATCTTCGCCAATACCATGCTGTCGCTGTCGTCGCGCAATACCGGCCCGGCCGACCATAGATCGCTGGAAGTGCTCAGCCGCCTGGCCGAAACCTCGGCGCAGGTGGTCGCCGCACAGCCGCCGGAAATACAGGAAGCGTTGGTGCAGCAGATTTCGGGCTATCTTTCCGCCCAGCCGGAAATCAAAAAAACTTCCCAGGACATCGCCGATCTGCTGCATGGCAAGCTGGCGTCCCTGGGCGTGCCGCAGGCCCCAAGCTGGCAGCAGCGCGTAAACACGCCGGATGCGTCTATTTCGCCGGCATTGTAAATTAAGCTTTTACAAGGCGGCGAAGCAGCCTATTTTGTCACGTCAAAACACATAAGGATGCTCCATGAAATCGACCGCCGTTACCGCTGCCGCTCCTGAAAGCGGCCTATCCATCGCCGCCATTTCCGCGCGCGCTTTCATGGACGAGGCGCAGGCGGTGGAGGCGCTGCTTGCGCATGTCGCGCCGCTTGCGTCGCTCGACGCGCAGATCATGGCGACCGCGCGGCCCTGGGCGCAGGCCATCCGCGAAGGCGGGCCGGGCCACGGCATGGAGGCGTTTTTGCACACATACGGCCTCGACACGCGCGAGGGTGTGGCATTGATGTGCCTCGCCGAGGCGTTGCTGCGCATTCCCGACGGCGACACCGCCGACCGCCTCATCCGCGATACGTTCGAGGACAAGGATTGGCGCGGCCATATCGAAGGCGGCGAGCCGTGGCTGGTATCGGCGTCGAGCTGGGGATTGCTGCTGACCGGCAAGGTGGTGGATTTCGGGCAGGACACGGCCGGCGGCATCGCCGGAACGCTGCGCGCGCTGGTCGGCAAGGCCGGCGACCCGGTGATCCGTCAGGCGCTGCGCCAGGCGATGCGCATCATCGGCTCGCAGTTCGTGCTCGGCGAAGACATCAAGGACGGATTGAATAACGCCAAGCCGTTTGCCAGGCAGGGCTACCGTTTCTCGTTCGACATACTGGGCGAGGGGGCGCGCAGCGATGCGCAGGCGCAGGGCTACATCAAATCCTATCACGAGGCGATTGCGCTGATTGGCAACGAAGCGAAAGGCCAGCCGCTTTTTACGGCGCCGAGCATTTCGGTGAAGCTTTCGGCGCTGCATGCGCGCTACTCCTTGAGCCAGAAAGGGCGCGTGCTGGAGGAATTGCTGCCGCGCCTCAAAGGCATCTTGCGGCTTGCCAAGCAGCACAACATCACCGTGTCGATCGACGCCGAGGAAGCGAATCGTCTCGACATCGAAATGATTTTATTTTCCGAGCTGCTCGCCGACCCGGAATTTGTCGGCTGGAACGGCATCGGCTTCGTGTTGCAGGCCTATCAGAAGCGCGCCTTCCATGTCGTCGATTTCCTGGCCGAGCTGGCGCAGAAACATCACCGCATCATCCCGCTGCGCCTGGTCAAGGGCGCCTATTGGGACAGCGAGATCAAGCACGCGCAGCTGCACGGCCTGCCCGATTACCCGGTATTTACCCGCAAGGCGCATACCGACCTGTCCTACCTCGCCTGCGCCGACAAGATTCTTTCCGCCGGCTGTTTCTATCCGCAATTCGCCACCCACAACGCCCGCACCGTCGCCAGCATCTGCGCGCTGGCCAAGCGTTATAACGTCGGGCGCGACGGCTTCGAGTTCCAGCGGCTGCACGGCATGGGCGAGAAGCTGCATGCGCTGGTGCTGAAAGACTATGCCTCGCGCATCTACGCGCCGATCGGCGAGCATAAGGATTTGCTGGCCTATCTCATCCGCCGCCTGCTCGAAAACGGCGCCAACACCTCGTTCGTCAATCTGCTCATGGACAAGGAAACCACGCTCGAAAATCTGCTCGCCGACCCGGTGGCGCAAAGCAAGGCGGCAATGGGCGCGGCTATTGACGTGCCGGCGCTTCTATACGGCGACCGCGGCAATTCGCGCGGGGCGGATATGGGCTATCTGTTTTTGCGCGAAGCGTTCGAGCGCGAGGTGGCCAAGCATCATGGGTTGATGCATGCGATGACGCCGGCGCGGATGCAAAAAGACGATATATTTTCTGCCATTGCCGGCGCGCAGGAAGCGCAAATCGGCTGGGCGCGAGAGAGCGTCGAGGTGCGCTGCCTTGTCATCGAGAAAGCCGCCGAGCTGATCGAAGCACATATTCATCCGCTGATGGCGCTGCTGGCAGCCGAGGGCGGAAAAACTTTTCCCGATGCGATTGCCGAAGTGCGCGAGGCCGCCGATTTTTGCCGCTACTATGCACTCATGGCGCGCCGCCTGATGGCAAGCCCGCACACGCTTACCGGCCCGACCGGAGAAAGCAACCAGCTGGCGCTGCATTCGCGCGGCGTGTTTTGCTGCATCAGCCCGTGGAATTTTCCGCTGGCGATTTTCACCGGCCAGGTCGTCGCTGCGCTGGTTACCGGCAATGCCGCGCTCGCCAAGCCCGCCGACCAGACCATGCGCATCGCCGCCTATGCGGTGAAGCTTCTGCACGAAGCCGGCGTGCCGCGCCAGGCGGTGCAGCTACTGCCTGCCTCCGGCTCGCTGGTCGGGCAGACGGCGGTTGCCGATGCGCGCGTCGCCGGCATCGTGTTTACCGGCTCGGTCGAGGTGGCGCAAACCATCAACAAAACGCTGGCGCAGCGGCCCGGCCCGATCGTGCCGTTCATCGCCGAAACCGGCGGACAGAATTGCATGGTGGTCGATAGCTCGGCGCTGCTCGAGCAGGCGGTCGACGATATTGTGCTGTCTTCGTTCGGCAGCGCCGGCCAACGCTGCTCGGCCTTGCGTGTGCTTTATGTACAGGAAGAAATCGCCGGGAAATTGATGGAGCTGCTTGCCGGGGCAATGCAGGAGCTAAGATTAGGCAATCCCGCCGAGCTATCGACCGATGTCGGCCCGGTCATCGACGCCAAGGCGCAAAAAGAATTGGGGGAGCATATCGCCAAGATGAAAACTTCCGCCAAATTCGTCGCCAGCGTGCCGCCGTCGAAAGCGGAGGGATCCTTCGTCGCGCCGCATGCGTTCGAGATCGACGCCATCGCGCGGTTGGAAAAAGAAGTGTTCGGCCCGGTGCTGCATATCGTGCGTTTCAAAGCCGGGCAGTTGCAGCAGGTCGCCGACGCCATAAACTCCACCGGCTTCGGGCTGACGTTTGGCATCCATAGCCGCATCGGCGACAATATCGATTTCTTCACCGCGCGCATCCATGCCGGCAACATCTACGTCAACCGCAGCATGATCGGCGCCGTGGTCGGCGTGCAGCCGTTCGGCGGCGAGGGGCTGTCGGGCACCGGCCCGAAAGCCGGCGGGCCGCATTACCTGCCCAAATTCCTCTATGAGCGCACGATCAGCAATAACACGGCCGCCATCGGCGGCAATGTCGCGCTGCTGGCGGGGAAGACCGCCTCGTAGTCATTGTCTCAGATCAAGACAGGCAAGCCCTACAGGTTTTTTTAACCTTATCGCGGTAGCATCGGCGGCGACCGTAAAAAATCGCAGGACCGCCCATGCAGCAAAAAGAACAGCGCCCGAAAGGATGGATGGCTGCGGCTTTGCCGGAAAACGAGGCCGCCCGGCTGCGGGCGCTGCGCCGCTACGACATACTCGACACCTTGCCCGAGGAAGCGTTCGACCGCATCACCCGCCTGGCCTCGGCCATTCTCAAAACGCCGATCGCGCTGATCTCGCTGGTCGATGAAAAACGCCAATGGTTCAAATCGCATCACGGCATCGACGCAACCGAGACCCCGCGCGAGATGGCCTTTTGCGCGCATGCGATCCTGCAAGACGAGGTGCTGGTCGTGCCCGACGTGGCGCGCGATGCACGCTTCCAGGACAACCCGCTGGTGACGGGAAAGCCGGACATCCGTTTTTACGCCGGCGCGCCGCTGGTCACTCCCGACGGCTATGCGCTGGGCACGCTATGCGTGATCGATCAGCAGCTGCATGCGCCGCTTAGCGAGCAGGATCGCGCGGTGCTCAAGGATCTGGCGGCGCTGGTGATCGACGAAATGGAACTGCGCGTTGCCGGCCAGAACGCCATCGTCGCCAGCCAGGCGAAAAGCAAATTCCTCGCCAATATGAGCCACGAGATCCGCACGCCGATGAATGCGATCCTTGGCTATGCGACCATGCTGCTCGATTCCGAGCTGACGCTTGACCAGAAAGACCAGGTGAACACCATCAAGCGGTCGGGCGAGGCGCTGCTCGACATCATCAACGACGTGCTCGACATCTCCAAGATCGAGGCCGGCCGCCTCGAGCTTACCAGCATTTCGTTCAGCCTGCGCAACGTCGTCGAGGAAGTGCTCAGCCTGTTCAGCCTCAAGGCCGCCGAGAAATTCGTGCCGCTGATGGTGGAATACCGCACCGAGGTGCCGCCGGGCTTTGTCGGCGATCCCGGCCGCATCCGCCAGGTGCTGATCAACCTGGTCGGCAACGCGCTCAAATTCACCCATACGGGGCATGTGAAAGTAATCGTGTCCTACGACGCTTCGCATGGGCGGATCCATTGCGAAGTCGAGGATACCGGCATCGGCATAAAGCAGGAATATATCGACAAGATCTTCGAGGATTTCACGCAGGTCGACATGTCGGTGACGCGCCTGTATGGCGGCACCGGGCTGGGCCTGGCCATTTGCCGCCGCCTGCTCGAGATGATGGGCGGCAGCATGGAAGTGCGCAGCGTCGTAGGCTCGGGCACCAGCGTCGGCTTCACCCTGATATTGCCGGTGGACGATGCGCATGTGCAAGGCGAAAACGCCACCAAGGCGCCTATCGATGCTCCGATTAAAGCGCATGTGCTGGTGGTCGAGGATTTGCTATTCAACCAGAAAGTCGCGCGCTATACGCTGGAGAAAATCGGCTGCAGCGTCGATATCGCCTCCAGTGGCCGCGAGGCGCTGAAGATGATCGAGGGCGCGCATTACGATGCGGTATTCATGGACATGCAGATGCCGGAGATGGACGGGATGCAGGTCACTCGCACCATCCGTGCGCGCGAAGACGGCAAGGCGCGCCAGACCGTAATCGCCATGACCGCGAGCGCACTGCCGGAAGACAAGGAGATGTGCCTGGGCAGCGGCATGGACGATTTTATCAGCAAGACGCTGCAGCCGCATCTGGTTCGGGCGGTGCTCAGGAAATATGTGAAGCCGGCGGATTAGCCTTTATTTCGCGGCCAAGTCAGGCGCGCTCATCGTGCCGAGCTTGTCGATGAGATAGTCGATGCCCTTGCTGCCGAGCACCGAGGTGAATTCCGAGCGTTGGGTGGTGATCATGCTGACGCCTTCGACGCTGACATCGAATATCTTGAAGCCGCCCTTGTCCTTGCGCACACGGTAATCCACCAGGATGGGCCGGTCGCCGTTTTCGCTGCTCATGATATGCATGGTGACCGTATATTCGTCGCCGCCATTGTCCCTGCTGTCGACGATGGTAAAGCGTCCGCTCGAATAATCGGCGAAGCGCGCGGTGTAATGCTTGATGAGGAATTTCTGGTATTCCCTGACATAGCGGGATTTTTGCGCGTCGCTGGCCTGGCGCCAGTATATGCCCATGACGAAACGCGCCACCCACGGTATGTCGACATTTTCGGCAAAGATCCGCTCAAGCCTGCCGAGCTTTTGCTCCTTGCCGAATTTCGGGTTGGAAATCACCGCCAGCGCCTCGCTTGCCAGCACTTCGACATATTTGCTGGCGGCTTGGGCTTGCGCCCGCGCCGGCGTCGCCGGCAACAGCAGCGCGCAGGCGGCCATGACGATGGCGGTCAGCCGTAGGAAATTCCAGCCTTGCGTAAATATCGCCATTGCTTATTGGAATCCCGCTTTTTCCAGGGATTTCCGGCGATCTTCCTTGGCGCGCCTGACGTCGGAGGCGCGTTTTTGCGTGTGGCCGCTCTTGAAGGTGCTGTAGGGATCGAGCGAGGAAGCATAGATGTCGTCGATCAGCTTCATGTTGTTGGCACGCGCATCGACGGCGGTGGCGCCGGCAACGGCGTAAGACAGGCCGCTATCGATATAGACCAGCGGGTTCATGAAAATATCGCCGACGCGGCCGATGCCGTCGCGCACGCTCGACGGGCCCAGGATCGGAAGCACCAGATAAGCGCCCGGCTCGGCGCCGTAGATCGCAAAGGTCTGGCCGAGATCTGTTGCGCGGTGATGCAATCCGGCATCCGACGCAACGTCGTACATGCCGGCCAGGCCGATGGTGCTGTTGATGAGGAAGCGCCACAGCGTGGTGAAGCTGTTATAGACATCGCCTTGCAGCAGCGAGTTGCCGAACGTTACCGGCAGGTAGATGTTTTCCAGCGCGTTGGTCACGCGGGCGCGGCCATATTCGGGTACGAGGCCGCGATAGATATGGGCGGCGGGCTTAAGCGCGACGCCGTCGAACACATAGTTGAACTGGTACATGGCGTGATTGAAGCCCGATAGCGGGTCGGCGTCGAGCGCGCTTTGCTCATGCGCCGGCGACGTTGCCGATTGCGCCTGCGCTTGCGCGGCGGTAAGACCGAAGGTTAGTGCCAGCAGTAAACGAAACGCATTATTCATATCAACCCGTGACCATCTAATTGTTACACAACGACTTGCGAACCATCGTAAGCCTCATTCGTTAATTCTGTATAAACTGAAGATGGTTTCTAACTTGACTTGTCGCGGCAATGTAGTTTTCTATCGGCGCGTTATAAATAGGAAAATCAGAGCCAGCGTAGAATATACGCCTCTGTTGCAAACTTGCCACAAGGAATTAGATTCTGCCAGGCCCCGCTATGACACCCCATTCTCCCAGCGTTTCTTTCGAGTTTTTCCCGCCTAAAACCCCGGAAATGGAACAAAAATTATGGCAGGCGATCACCGCCCTGGCGCCGCTGGCGCCGAGTTTTGTCTCGGTGACCTACGGGGCGGGCGGCTCGACGCGCGAACGCACCCACCATACGGTGCGGCGCATCGTTCAGGAAACCAGCCTGAAACCGGCGGCGCATCTAACGTGTGTCGGCGCCAGCCGCGCCGAGATCGACGAGGTGGCAAAGGCATACTGGGAGGCGGGCGTGCGCCATATCGTGGCGCTGCGCGGCGATCCGCCGCAGGGCGCTACCGGCTATGTGCCGCATCCCGATGGCTACCGCTATTCCTGCGAGCTGGTGGCTGGACTCAGGCGCGTCGGCGATTTCGAGATTTCGGTGGCCGCCTTTCCGGAAAAGCACCCTGAATCGCCGAGCTTTGCGGCCGACATCGACTATCTCAAGCGAAAAATCGACGCCGGCGCGACGCGCGCCATCACCCAGTATTTTTTCGATGCCGAGCTTTATTTTCGTTACATCGAGCGCGTGCGGGGGGCGGGCATCACCATTCCCGTCGTGCCGGGCATCTTGCCGATCGGCAATTTCGCCCAGGCCAAGAAATTCTCGGCCATGTGCGGCACTAACGTGCCGGCCTGGCTGGAGGAAAAATTCGCCGGGCTGGACGAGCAACCGGAAAAACGCAACGCAACCGCCATCGACGTTGCAAGCGAGCTCTGCCGCAAGCTGCTCGCCTCCGGCTGCGGCCATCTGCATTTCTATACGCTGAACCGGGCGGACCTGACTCAGGCGGTCTGTAGCCAGCTTGGATCAAGATGATTTGACAAATACCCTCTTTGCGCTACAAAGTTAATTTTTATTAGTTTTTATGGCGTATGGCAAAACGAGCCCATCCTGCACGCGGCCAGAATCGTGATGATATTCGCCGTATAAGCGCATCGCCCTTGTCGCGTGGGGACGATAGCGGTGCTTATGGAATTTCCTGGCTTCGGCTAAGCGATGAGCGGAATTTTCAAGAAATATTGTATGATTGGATACTGGCAATTGGCACATCCGATCGTGGGTTGCAAGTAGAGCCCTCATTTGAAGCGGCGTGTAAAACATTTTTGAACAAAACCGGCCTTACCAACCATCTAAGTATCGATGAGTTGGGGTCTTTGCTCGATGGCACCAGAGTTCCCGGCAAACGGCTGGCCCGCTATCTTGCCCTGGTATTATCGGCGGAAGTCGGGCAAGAGCAGTGTTTGCCTACCCCCTTCGTATTTCGCTCCCGTGCCATGCATGCTTTGGCTCAGAGCATGAGAGCCGTGGCTAAAGATGCTGCGACGCCATCGCCGATTGAACTCGATGACGAGCAATATGCGGCGTTGCGAGCACCGCTGTTCAAGCGTTTGCTCGCCAATACGCTGCCGGGTAAAGCTTCGAGTGACGATGAAGAAAGTGCGGCAGTCGCCGCAGAAACATCCTCCCATCCTTTCACTCACAGGCTGGTACGGCATGTACAATTCTTGGAAAGCGGAGCCAATGAAAATGAAATATTGGAACAACTAAGCAAACATTACCGCACCAATCCGCAAGAATTGTTGGATGTGCTGTATCGCTTATTTACCGATCAAAACAAGGCTGCATTACGCAGCTGGGCCGAAATGGAATTGAAGCCGCTGGCCGAATATCATGGGCCAGGCAGGTTGTTATGGTTTTTGCGCCAGAGCGCCGGTTTACTGCAACGGGAAGTGGCCGAGAGAATAGGAATGGACGCCACCGTTATTTGCAATTGGGAGACAGGAAAATATCCTATCGGTAGCACTAAATTGCACCTTCTTTACGGCGCGCTACATCCGTCTATCGACGAAATGGCGCAATTTACCCATTTAATCCGGCCGGATCTGGATAGCGCGTGGATAAAAGAACAGCTTGGTCCCACAGGTAACGTGGAATATCTTTCCTGGCCCGCTCTCGATCCTAACTATAAGGTAGAGCATGTCGGCCAGTTGGTGCGCGCCCATCGCCAGCGCTGCGGCCTGACCTTAAAGCAGCTTGCAGAACAAACTGGAATAGACGTGCAGGCTATCAGGCATTGTGAAAAACGCTATGGATTTGGCCGTCACAGCTTAATTGCCAAAAAATTGCCGGGTTTACGCGATGCGCTTGCATTAAGCAGCGATGAATATGTGCGCCTTCTAAAGACGGAATGGCCGGTGCTGGATCCCGTGCAATTGGAAGCAGTGCCTGAGCATAGACGAGGCGGTCAGTTGATGGGCGCCTATCGGAAAATACTTGGACTTGAGCAGCAAGACTTGGCAGAAAAATTAGATATGGAAAGAATCTCAGTTGCACAAATGGAAGCAGGCAGGCGCCCCATATCTAATGACCGTCTCGATCAGTTATGCACTTTATTCAGGAGCATAAACGATGCAAAAGCCGCACCTTTCGATGAAGATACATTCCGCCAGACTTGCCAACGCTCGGGAGAAATTATCCGGCAAAGCAGATCGGTAAAAAATGCAGGCTCGTCGCTAGGCGTTATTCGCCCTGTTCATGCGTTGCCTGCCGCTCAAAAAATCGCAACAGATAAAGCACCGCCGCAGGGTCCTAACTCCCCCGCTCGAACTTGATGACGAGGCGCTCGTTTTGCAGGCGGTTTTCCTCGATGGGCGTGCCGGCGCCGTCGCGATTGGGCACGGCCGGGCGCGTATCGGCAAAGCCGACCACGATCAGCCGGTCGGCGGCGATGCCTTGCTCGATGAAGAAGCGGGCGGCGCGGGCGGCGCGGGCCGAGGATAATTCCCAGTTCGAGGGAAACAGCGCGGTGCCCACCGGCTTGTCGCTGGTATGGCCCTCGATGACGATGCGGTATTCGAAGAACGAGCCGCCTTTGAGCGCCGTGGCGATTTCGGCGAGTATCGGCAGCTTGCCCTCGGCGAATTCGGCCGATCCTGGCTGGAAAAATGTGCCCGACGCCAGCTCCATCTCGATGCTTTTCTCGCCTTTCTGGATAGCGACGTCGCGGAAAATCTGGTGGTTTTCGATGCTGGCCTGGATCGCGCTGTAAATGCCCTGCAGCGGCGTCGACATGTTGACGCTGCCGAATTTATTGGCCAGCCCCTCGGTAATCAGCGAGAATTTATCCTTCTTGGGCTCCGACACCGACACGAAGATGATGAAAAAGCACATCAGCAGCGTGATCATGTCGGCATAGCTCATCAGCCAGGAATCGACGTTCTCCTCGTGCGGCGGCTTGCGCGGCGGCATGGTCATGTGGCGGCCCGTTTGGCGCTTTCGATCTCAGGCTTGCTGAGCTGGGCGTCGATGTTGAAATGGATCGTGGGCTCCAGGAAGCTGTTGAGCCGGTCTTGCATGTAGCGCGGGCTTTGCTTTTCGGCGAGCAGTACCAGGCCTTCGGTCATCATGTAGTTGCGAAAGCGCATGATCTCCTGCTTTTGCATCAGCTTGTCGGCGGCCGGCAGACAGACGAGGCGCGCCATCAAGATGCCGTACAGCGTCGCAAGCAGCGCCACCGCCAAGCCGCCGCCGATCTTGGTCATGTCGCCCTGGATGTTTTGCAGCATGATGACCATGCCCACCAGCGTGCCGACCATGCCGAAGGCCGGCGCCGTCGAGGCCATGTTGCGCAGCACCGTCACCGGCGTGATGGACCGCTCGAAATCGGCTTCGACGGCGGTGTTCATCATCTTGCGGATGACGTCCGGCTGGTAGCCGGTAATCACCAGGTCGATCCCGTAGCGCAGCAGCGGCTCCTTGATTTTCGGGCCGACCTCGCCTTCGAGACCGACCAGCCCGCGCGAATGCACGAGATAGGCCCATTTGATCAGCCGCATGATCTCTGCATTGAGCCCCTCGCGGGTGGCGCTGGCTTTCTTGACCATTTCCCAGATGGAGCCGAAGGCGGTGATGACGTAATTGGCCTGGAAGCTCATGAAGGCGTTGGCGATGGTGCCGCCGATGACGATCAAAAACCCTTCCAGGCTCAGGAAGGAGAAGAAATTATTGGCGCCGTGGATGATCGCGCCCAGCACCAGCGCGAAGCCGAAAAAGGTGCCGGCGACGGTAGCCAGCGAGATGGTTTTAAAGGCTCGTTCCATATTCTCCAAGCAATCGGACGACCCGATGACTAGTATTGGCCATCGCGTGATCTTTGGGTTATATGTCTTATCAAAGCAGCTATGGGTTAAAAAAACGTGAGTTTTTATGAAAAGTAAGGCAACGGGTGGCGCGCCCGTCATCGGCATCACCCTCGATTACGAAACCGGCCCCGGCTATTCTAAATTGCCGTGGTATGCGCTGCGCGAGAATTATTGCGCTTCGGTCGCCCGCTTCGGCGCCGTGCCGCTGCCGCTGCCGCACGAGCCGGGCTTTGTAGAGCAGTATCTGGACATGATCGACGGGCTGATGGTCACCGGCGGTGCCTTTGATGTCTCGCCCGATTATTACGGCGAGAAAACCACCAGCGATACAGTGTCGACCAAGGACCGGCGCACGCAGTTCGAGTTCGCCGTCACCAAAGGCGCAATCGCGCGCGGCATGCCGGTGCTTGGCATTTGCGGCGGCGAGCAGCTGCTCAATGTCGTGCTCGGCGGCACGCTCATCCAGCATATTCCCGACACGATTCCGCAGGCGCTGGAGCATGAGCAGAAAAACCCGCGCAACGAGCCGGGCCACGAGGTGACGATTGTGGAAGGAACGCTGTTGCAC
>JAGVLW010000057.1 GCA_020054105.1 Alphaproteobacteria bacterium
CGCGAATCCGGCACCGAGCCGCTCATCCGTGTGATGGCACAAGGCAGCGACCGCAAGCAGATCGAGCAAATCACCGAAACCCTCGCCAAAGCGTTGTGCGCCTAGGCCGCGTTTTAATTATCGCCGGCTCTGATTCGGGCGGCGGCGCCGGCATCCAAGGCGACATCAAAACCGTGACCTGCCTGGGCGGCTACGCCGCCACCGCCATCACCGCGCTTACCGCACAGAATACCCAAGGAGTGTATGGCATCCATGACGTGCCGGAAGCCTTCATCGCACAGCAAATGACGCTGGTACTCGATGACATCGGCGCCGATTGCCTCAAGACCGGCATGCTGCACAAAGCCGGCGTCATCCGCACGGTAGCAAAAACGCTGCAAGCCTATGCGGGCATTCCGCTCGTCGTCGATCCGGTGATGTTCGCCAAGGGCGGCGCCGCGCTTCTGGAACCCGACGCGCTGGAAACGCTGAAACATACGTTACTGCCGATGGCGGCGCTGATCACGCCCAATATCCCCGAAGCGGAATTTTTATCGGGCCGCAAAATTTATACGGTGGACGATATGTATGCCGCCGCCCAGGCAATGCTGGCGCTGGGCTGCAAGGCGGTGCTGCTCAAAGGCGGGCATATGGAAGGCGACACGCTGACCGACCTGCTGGTTACCCCCACGGGGTATGAGCGCTTCACCCAGCCACGCATTGCGACGAACAATACGCACGGCACCGGCTGCACGCTGGCATCGGCAATCGCTACCGGCATCGCGCAGGAAATGGAATTAAAGGCAGCGGTGGAGCGGGCGCGCGATTATGTACGCAAGGCCATTGAAAACGCGCCGCAGCTAGGCCAGGGGCACGGACCGCTCGGCCATAATTTCGCGATTGCGTGATTGCTCGACGCGCTCGACATGGCTTAGCAGCGTGTTAGATTTTTTCATGCCGAGCTTTTCTACAAACGAGCCACGCGGCAGCTCCGTTTCGGCGATGACCTGCGCATGCACGGCTTTATGCCCGCCCATCACATGGCCCATCAGATTGCCGATCGTGTGCTTGATACCGGCCAGCAGGCCGTGGCTTTTGCCGTCAAGCTGCTTCGGCGCAACGCCGGAGGTTTGGCCGTCGACGGTGAATGCCAGTTCGGATACGTTGATTTCGCCACTATTAATGCTCTGCGTCAGCGCGTCGAGCTGTATAATTTTTCCAATATTGTCGGCGATGGCGATCTTGACCGGCACGTCCAGCTGGTCGAAAGGCTTTCCGTGGCTGCCAGCAATATAATTGCTCAGCTCCGGGTTGGCGGCAACAAATGCCGAGAACACCTGCTCGCGCGAAATGGTTTTTCCGGCCTGGCGATCTTTTTGAATCTCAACAATGCGGTCATGCACCGTGTCGGTATCAATTCCCAGCAGTTTATCGGCCGCCCAGTGAATCGGCGCTTTGACCGCGTTGTAAATCAGTAACCCGACGATGGCGGAGGCGACGAAACCGCCGGTTGCGCCAAACGCAGCAAAAGCTGCTGCCGGAATCAGCCCATGTACGATCCCATAAGTGCTTAAACTCGCGATGATCGAAAGCCCGACACCGATATTGCGCTGTTTCTTGTGTTTTTCGAGCGCCTCGGAAATCGTATGGTTTTTTTCGACGGAGACATTCGCCATTCTGCCGGCAAGCGCGTCGAGATCCTTGTCAGTGAGCGCATGGCCATCTTTGCCCAACTTGGCCGCCAGCTCTTCCTTGTAGAAATGCCGCAGCTTCTTGCGCTGGTAATGATACTCCATCTGGGTAAGCCCGGTGCTCACCGCCGAGATCAACCCCAGCGTCGCAATCAGCGCCAGGCTGCTATTGGCCGTGCCCGCCACTACCCCGCCAGCCGCTTCCGCGGCTTTTTTGCCGGTAACCAGCGTAACGTCATGCTCTATCCGGTGAAAAAAATCACCAATCGCACTCGATATGCTTTGAACAGATGCCATAACACACGTTTCCTATTCTGCCAGTATAGCGCAAAACGGCGGCTTAAATATGAAACTTTTGTGAAGGCGGGGAAGTTTCGTGTTACAGGCCCATGGCCAGATATTCGCGGGCGTGTTTGACGTAATTTGCGGCGGAAATAGGTATAAATGCCTGTTCTTGCTCATTTAAATCGCGAAAATGCCTGGCCGGGTTGCCCGCCCAGATTTGGCCTTTGGGAATGCGCTTGCCGGGCGTGACCAGCGCCCCGGCCGCCACCCAGCCGCCCGATTCGACCACCGCCCCGTCCATGATGGTCGCCCGCATGCCGACGAAACAATCGTCCTCGAGCGTGCAGCCATGCAGCAAAACGCAGTGGCCGATGGTCACGTTCGAGCCGATATGGGTGGGCGCGGTGTCGCGGGTGACGTGGATGATCGTACCGTCTTGGATGTTGGTGCGGCTGCCGATGCGCACGCGATGCACGTCGGCGCGGATGACGCAGCCGAACCACACGCCGGTATCCTCGCCGATCTCAACGTCGCCGATGACCGGCACCCCGGGCGCGATGAACGCTTTGGGCGAAATAATTGGCGAAACGCCGCCGGGCGCATATTCGCCGCGGTAAGGAAGGATGATGGCTTTGGTCATATTTTTTTCCTTTTGTCACCCCGCATTTATTGCGGGGTCTCCAGCCGCGGAGGGAGATCCCGCAACAAGTGCGGGATGACATCGTTATTTTACGGAAATAACGATGTCAATTGCAAGCCTATTGTCTCTTCAAAGCCGAACATCAGGTTCATGTTCTGCACGGCCTGGCCCGATGCGCCTTTGACGAGATTGTCGATGGCCGAGACGATGATGGCGCGGCCGGGAATGCGGTCGGCGAAGACGTTCATCACGCAATCATTGGTGCCGCGCACCTGCTGCGTCGCAGGCGCAATACCCTGGGGGAGTATATGCACGAACGGTTCCTTCGCGTAAGCCGCGAGCAATAATTTGCGCAAATCGTCGGCGGTATTTTTTTCGGCAAGCTGTACATAGATCGTCGCAAGCATACCGCGGCTCATCGGCATCAAATGCGGCGTGAAAGTGAGGGCCACTTCACTGCCTGCCGCCAGTGCCAATGCCTGCTCGATCTCCGGCGTGTGGCGATGCGCGGCGATGCCGTAGGCACTGACGCCGCCATCGATCTCGGTAAATAAATTCGCCTGCCTGGCCGCCCTGCCGGCACCGCTGACGCCGGATTTTGCGTCGATGACGATACCCTCCCCCCGTATGACATGGGATTTGAGCAGGGGAATGAGCGGCAGCAATGCGCAGGTCGGGTAGCAGCCGGGGTTGGCCACCAGCCGCGCCTTGGCGATGGCGGCGCGGGCGATTTCGCTCAGGCCATACACGGCTTCTTTTTGCAATGCCAGCGCCTGATGCGCATGGCCGTACCATGCGGCGTATTGCTTCGGGTCGGCCAGGCGGAAATCCGCCGAAAGATCGATAATTCTGACATGCGCGGGCAGCCCGGCGATCACGGTTTGCGTCGTGCCGTGCGGCAGGCAGCAAAACACCAAATCGATGCCCGCATATTGCGCTTGCTCCAGCGAGACCAGATCCGGCAGGCCTTTGGCGGCCAGATGCGGATACACTTCGCCGATGGGTTTTCCCGCCTGCGAATCGCCGGTCAGCAGCGCGATGCGCGCATGCGGATGCGCAAGCAGCAGTCGGATCAGCTCGGCGCCGGTATAGCCGCTGGCTCCTAAGATGGCGATAGTGATTTTATCTTGCATAGGCAACGCCCCTAAATTCGCTAGGCTGAGCCGGATGCGCGAAAGCGGCGCGCGCAACGACTGAGCTTAGGCATACTAAGTGACAGGAGTGAGCACGACGCTGACAAGCAAGCCGGCCAGCATAGTAGAATTTTAGCGTTTGCTGAACTGGAACGAACGGCGCGCTTTCTTATGTCCGTATTTCTTGCGCTCGACCACGCGGCTATCGCGGGTAAGGAAACCGCCTTTGCGCAGCGGCTTGTGGAAAATTTCGTCGTACGTATCGAGCGCGCGGCTGATACCCAGGCGAATCGCGCCGGCCTGGCCGGAGAGCCCGCCGCCGACTACCGTGCAGGTAATGTCGAAATTGCCGATGCGGTCGATGGCCGAGAAAGGCTGGTTGATGATCATGCGCAGTACCGGGCGCGCGAAATATACTTCGAGAACTTTGTCGTTGACGGTGATTTTGCCGCTGCCGCGCTTCACCCACACGCGGGCGATGGCGTTTTTGCGGCGGCCGGTGCCGTAGGTAATGAGTTCTTTGCTTTCCGCCTTGACGGGTTTTTCGCCGGCGGATTTTTCCTTGAGGCTCTTGCCGACGATCGCCTGGGATTTTGCTGTCTTTGCCATAATTACCTTTTGTTCTTGGGATTCATTGCCGCGAAATCGTAGGCTTCCGGCTTTTGCGCTTCGTGCGGATGCTCGGCGCCGGCATAGACGCGCAGCTTAGCGAGCTGGTCGCGGGCGAGCGGGCTTTCCTTGGGCATCATGCGCTCGACGGCCTTTTCGACCACGCGCTGCGGATGGGCGCCGCCCAGGATGAATTCCGGGGTCGCCGATTTCACGCCGCCGGGGAAACCGGTATGGCGGTAATAGATTTTGTTGCGGAGTTTTTTTCCGGTCAGCTTCACCTTGTCGGCATTGATGACGACGACGTGATCGCCGGTATCGATATGCGGGGTGAAGATGGGTTTGTGTTTGCCGCGCAGCAGCTTGGCGATGTGCGACGCAAGGCGGCCAAGCACTACGCCCTGGGCGTCGATGATGAGCCATTTCTTGGTGACTTCTGACGGCTTTGCCGAATAGGTATGCATAAAACCAACGTATACTTTGTGTATTTTGAAAAAAGGAATCGGAATCTATTGGATGGCATAAGCGAAGTCAAGCGGCAAAATGGCCTATTCGGCAGGGAAGATTTTACAGCGCATGCCGCCGAAAATCGCCGCGACCGCACCGTCTTCGCCCAGCGGCAGCAGGCATTGGCGGTATTTGACGAGCTGGCCGCTCAGATTATGGAATTCACCCTCGTCGAGCAAGGGCTTACGGTTTTCGATCACGGTGCGGTAATGCGCCTGCATCTTGGCGGCGTTGGGGGAAACCAGCCCGTTGGCGTCCGTGTCGTCGAGAGAGCCGCGATATGCCTTGGAAATGGCCGCGCCCAGATAGGTGTAATGATAGCCGGGTTTGCCGAGATCGCGCACATGCACCAAAAAGCAATGGTCCCACAGCCCTTCGAGATCATCCGGGTTGATGTCGCTCTCAGGCGGCATGGAACGGTCTTTGCGCAGCTTTTCCCAGTAAGCCAGCAACCGCAAGGTCAAGCGCCGCTCGTTCGCTGTATGCATATCCATGCTATTGATTTTAATAAAATTTTATCTACATATTATAGCATAAAACGTACTCAGAGTCTAGAGTCTAGTACCCAGTGCAGTTGAAAAAGTCGCTATTTTATAGAGTCTAGACTCTGAGTACTACCCTCACCCATACCTTCCGGTGATGTAATCCTGGGTCTGCTGGTGCTTGGGGGTGGTGAATATCTGACTGGTCGCGCCCGATTCGATGACTTTGCCCATATGGAAAAAACAGGTTTGCTGCGACACGCGCGCCGCCTGCTGCATCGAATGGGTGACGATAACGATGGTATAGCGCTCTTTGAGCTCGACGATCAGCTCCTCGATGCGGGCGGTGGCGATCGGGTCGAGCGCCGAGCACGGCTCGTCCATCAGGATGATTTCCGGATTCACCGACAAGGTGCGCGCGATGCACAGGCGCTGCTGCTGGCCGCCCGACAGGCTGGTGCCCGAATCGAGCAACCGGTCTTTCACCTCGTCGAACAGCCCGGCCTGTTTCAGGATGCGCTCGACCAGCGCGTCGGTATCGCTTTTGGTTTTGACCATGCCGTGAATGCGCGGGCCGTAAGCGACGTTGTCGTAGATGGATTTGGGAAACGGATTCGGTTTTTGGAACACCATGCCGATCCAGGTGCGCAGATGCACGACATCCTGCTGCGCGGAATTGATGTCCTGGCCGTCGACCATGATATTGCCGTTGACGCGGCAACCGTCGATAGTGTCGTTCATGCGGTTGATGCAGCGAAGCAAGGTCGATTTGCCGCAGCCTGACGGACCGATCAGCGCCGTCACGCCATTTTCGGGAACGTCGATTTCAACATCGAACAGCGCCTGTTTGGCGCCGTAATAGACATTGATGTTCCGGGCGGAAATCTTCGTCGGCATATACCCTACCACCGTACCTCGAATTTTTTGCGCAGATAAATCGCCAGCGCATTCATGGCGATGAGTAACACGAGCAGCAGCAAAATGCCAGTGGCGGTTTTTTCGCCGAAGCCTGCCTCAGGGCTGCTCGCCCACAAATAAATCTGCACCGGCATGACGGTCGCCGGCGCGGTAAAGCTGTCGGGCACGTCGGCGACGAACGCGACCATGCCGATCAGAAGCAGCGGCGCGGTTTCGCCGATGGCGCGCGCCATGCCCAGGATAGTTCCGGTCATGATGCCGGGCATGGAAAGCGGTAAAGTGTGATGCAAGACGACTTGCAGCGGCGTCGCCCCCATGGCGCGCGCGCCGTCGCGTATCGAATCCGGGATGGCTTTGAGCGCGGCGCGGGTGGTAATGATGATGACCGGCAGGATCATCAGCGCCAGCGTCATGCCGCCGACCAGCGACGCCGAGCGCGGCAGCCCCATCAGGTTGATATAAACGGCAAGCCCGAGCAACCCGAACACGATCGACGGCACCGCCGCCAGGTTATTGATATTGACTTCGATGAGGTCGACCAGCTTGCCTTTGTGGGCGAATTCCTCGAGATACATCGCCGTCATCACGCCCAGCGGAAACACCACCAGCAAACAAACCAGCAGCGTCAGCAGCGAGCCGGTCATCGCGCCCAGAAACCCCGCCAGCTCCGGCGTGCGCGAATCGCCCATGGTGAAAAAACTCACATTGAAGCGTTTCTCGATGCGCGCGTCGGCGGCGAGCTTGTGAAGCCAGGAAAGCTGCATGTCGCTTAGTTTGCGCTGCGCTTCCGGCGTCGTGTCGCTGATCTTGCCCTTGCCGTATAAATCGGCATTGCTCGATGCCACCAGCCATACTTCCCGCGTCGTTGAAAACACGGCCGGCTCGGCGTCGGCCAGGCGCTTGAGCGCCGCACCGGCGCCGGTGCTTATCAGGCTATATAATGCGCGCAGGTCGCGCGGATCAGTGACTTCAGGAAATTGCGCCTTGAGCGATTCCTGGACCAGCCGCTGATAGCGCGCGGAAGAGACAGCACGCATTTCTTCGCCGGGAGCAAGCTCGAGCTTGGCTGCATCGAAAATAATCGGCAGGCGGATTTGCGTTTGCAAAAACCCCTCATAGCCGCGCGCGAAAATAATGCCCAGCAGCAGCACCAGCAGAAACAGCGCCGCGCCCAGGCCGCACCAGCCATACAGGCGGAAGCGTTTCTCCGCGCGCACGCGCTTTTTATGCCACTCACTGCTGCCGGCGGGCTTACTCATATTTTTCCCGGTATTTTTTGACGATGACCAGCGCAATGACGTTGAGAATGAGCGTCACGCAAAATAAAGCAAGGCCGAGCGCGAACGCCGCCAGCGTTTTCGGGCTGTCGAATTCCTGGTCGCCCACCAGCAGCGAAACGATCTGCACCGTTACCGTCGTCACCGCCTCGAACGGGTTGAACGTCAAATTCGCCGCCAGCCCCGCCGCCATCACCACGATCATCGTCTCGCCGATCGCCCGCGATATGGCCAGCAATATGGCACCCATGATGCCCGGCAGCGCCGCCGGCAGCACCACCTGCTTGATGGTTTCCGACTGCGTCGCACCGAGCGCATACGACGCGTCGCGCAAGTTGCGCGGCACGGCGGTGATGATGTCGTCGGACAGCGACGAGATGAGCGGAATAATCATGATGCCCATAGCGATGCCCGCCGCCAGCGCGCTTTCCGCCGCGATCTGGATGCCGAGCATATTGCCGAGATCGCGTAGCAGCGGCGCGAGCAGGATGATCGCGAAATAGCCATAGACCACCGTGGGAATGCCGGCGAGAATCTCCAGCGCCGGCTTGGCCAGGTTGCGTACGCGGCGGCTGGCATATTCGGCCATGTAAATCGCGGCGAACAATCCGATCGGCAAAGCAATCAATATGGCAAGCAAGGTAATGAGCAGGCTGCCGACGAAAAGCGGAACGGCGCCGAACGTGCCGCTGGCGCCGGCCTGGTCGTCACGCAATGCGGTTTGCGGGCTCCAATGCAGGCCGAACAGAAAATCATCCAGCGGCACCACCTGAAAAAAACGCAGCGCCTCGAACAGCACAGACCCGACAATTGCCAGTGTCACCAAAATCGACGCGAGCGCCGACGTCCACATGACCGCAAGCATACCCCCCTCGAGTATGCGCTTGAATGGGCTGACGGGCTTGGCCTTGAGGGTGCAAGAATGCATGGCAGCCTAACTACTACATTATCGCCTTCACGCCAAACTCTTTTTGCTCGGCCTCGAGCTGGGCGAGGTCGTCGTAAATCGGCAGATACACGCTGAACTTGCTGCCTTTGCCGACCTCGCTGTCAATGGTCATGACGCCGTGATGGCGGTTGAGCACATGCTTGACGATGGCCAGCCCCAGCCCGGTGCCGCCGACCTTGCGCGTGCGCGCCGAGTCGACGCGGTAGAACCGTTCGGTGAGCCTGGGTATGTGCTCTTTGGGAATCCCCTCGCCCTGGTCCTCGACCGAAAAGCAGATGGCGCGCGATAATTTGCGGAACAGATGATCGTCGGGCAGCACCGACGTAAGCTTGGCGGTGACGATGATGTCGGAGTCGGCATTGGTGTATTTGATCGCGTTGCCAAGCAGGTTGCGCACCACCTGCGCCAGCTCTTCGTCCTCGCCCTTGGTCGGCGGCAAATTGTCGTTGAGCCTGAGAATCAAATTGACGTTTTTCTGCTTGCACGCCCATTCGAAATGCTGCTTTTCGCTGCGGACGATGCGCACGAGATCGACCTTGGAGGTCGGGTTGGCGTGGGCGTTCATCTCGATCTTCGACAGCGACAGCAGGTCGTTGACCAGCTTGCTCATGCGCTCGGCCTGCTCGCCCATCACTTTGAGAAATTCCTCGCGCGCCGCCGGATCGTCCTTGGCCGGGCCGCGCAGTGTTTCGATGAAGCCGATGATCGAGGCCAGCGGCGTGCGAATCTCGTGGCTGGCATTGGCCACGAAATCGGCGCGCATGTGCTGGATGCGTTTTTGCTGCGTGATGTCGGTCAGCGTAATCACGATGGAAATGCCGTTCTCCGAGGGAATGGGGAAGCGCTCGATGATCGCCTGGAAATCGCACGGCATCGGTTCTTCGACATGGAACTCGATGGCCTGGCCGCGCAAATCCTGCGTGACCACCGCGATGGCGTTCATCAGCTTTTCGTTGGGTATCACCTCGCGCAGGTAACGCTGCGCCAAATTCTGCCCGAAGATGTTGCGGGCGGCGCGGTTGGTGCGCACGATCACCTTGTCGTCGTTGGTCATGATGAGGATGTCCGGCAGCGTATCGACAAGAATTTCGCGCTCGGTGATGACCGTCTCCATCGCCTGGCGCTTATTGTCCCACGAGCGTTGCAGCCGCTCCAGCGCGCCGGACAGCTCACCGACGTTGCTGAGGAAACTGAGATCAGGAGCGCGCACGCGCTGGTCCTGCGCCAGCGAATTCACGTAATCGGTCAGCGCCGAGATGTTCGACAAAAACGGTACGGCGAATACCGCCGAGATCAGCATCGCCGCCATGTAGCCGTAAATGAAATAGTTGAATTCGAGCCTGCCCATCACCGCAAACAGCGCCAACACGAACAGCGCCGGGCTGGAAACGACGACGATGGTTTTAAGCAGCGTGCTAAAGGCGGTGACCGGCTTGATTTGCATATATGCTACCCGGCGGAGAACTCAAGAAACCCGACCCGCTCCCTGACGCCTTGCATGGTCTGCCCGGCCGCACCCCTGGCTTTTTCGATACCCCCCCGGAGTATATCGTCGATATAGTCGGGACTGGCGAGCAGCTCGCGCATTTTCGCCGAGATGGGCGCCAGATGCGCCACCGCCGCGTCGGTCAGCTTTTGCTTGAAGGCAGAAAAATTCTCGCCGCCGCATTCGGCCAGGGCTTGTTCGCGCGACAGGTTGTTAAGCGCGCCGTAAATCGTGAGCAAGTTGGAGGCTTCCGGGCGGCTTTCGATAGTTTCGCCCATGGTGGCGAAGCTGTCGCTGGTGGCTTTCTTGATTTTCTTGGCGATGGTGTCGGCATCGTCGGTCAGGTTGATGCGCGAATAATCCGACTCGTCGGACTTGCTCATTTTTTTCGTGCCGTCGCGCAGGCTCATCACCCGCGTCGCCGCGCCCATGATGACCGGCTCGGGCAATGGGAAATAGTCCTGCCCGTAATGACGGTTGAACGCCCCGGCAATGTCGCGCGCCAATTCCAGATGCTGCTTCTGGTCTTCGCCGACCGGCACATGCGTCGCCCGATACACCAATATGTCGGCGGCCATGAGCACGGGGTAGCCGTACAATCCCAGCGAAGCCTCCTCGCGGTGCTTGCCCGCCTTCTCCTTAAACTGCGTCATGCGGTTGAGCCAACCGAGCGGCGTATGGCAGGAGAGAATCCATGCCAGCTCGCAATGTTCGCTTACCGCCGATTGCGGAAAGATGGCGCAGCGTTTCGGATCGATGCCGCAGGCAATATACGCCGCCGCGGTTTCGCGCACATGCGCACGCAGCTTGGCGGGATCCTGCGCAACCGTAATGGCATGCAGGTCGGCAAGAAACAGGAAACATTCGAACTGCTGTTGCAGCGCCGCCCAATTGCGGATCGCGCCGAGATAATTGCCCAGATGCAGATTGCCGGTCGGCTGGACGCCGGAGAGTAAGCGCTTCGCGGATGACGGGTGACGGGTAACAGGTGACGGATGCATTGTTTTCCAGATAAAATAGTGTATTGCTTTCTGTAAGCGTTAAAACCTTTGGTCAATATTGTCCATATATTATGTCTTCCGTTACCTGTCACCTGCCACCCGTCACCTTCCCCTCTACCCGCCTGCGCCGCGCGCGCATGCAGCCCTGGCTGCGCGAGCTGGTCGCCGAGCATCGCCTGCATCCCTCCGACCTGGTCTGGCCGGTCTTCATCCAGGAAGGCAAGAACCAGGAAACGCCGGTCGCCTCGATGCCGGGCGTAAGCCGCATCACGCTCGACATTCTGGTCAAAAAAGCAAAGAAAGCGCAGGCGCTGGGCATCCCGGCCATCGCGCTTTTTCCGCTGGTCGACGCACAACGCAAAAGCCCGTTGGGCGACGAGGCGCTCTTTAAAGACAATCTCATCTGCCGCGCCATAAGCGAAGTGAAAAACACCGTGCCGGAGCTCGGCATCATCGCCGATGTCGCGCTCGACCCCTACACCTCGCACGGGCAGGACGGCATCGTCGAGAACGGAAAAATCCTCAACGACGCGACCGTCGAAATACTCTGCAAGCAGGCCATCAACCAGGCCAGGGCCGGTTGCGACATCGTTGCGCCGTCGGACATGATGGACGGCCGCGTCGGCAAAATCCGCGCCGCGCTCGAAGCCGAGAATTTATCCGATACGCTCATTCTCTCTTACGCCGCCAAATACGCTTCTTCTTTATACGGCCCGTTTCGCGATGCCGTCGATTCGGCGAAATATCTCGGCGCCGCCGACAAGCGCAGCTACCAGATGGACTGCGCCAACGGCGATGAGGCAATGCGCGAGATCGCCATGGATATTCAAGAAGGCGCCGACCTGGTGATGGTCAAGCCCGCCGGGTTTTATCTCGACATCGTCGCACGCGCTTCTTCGGCATTTGCGGTGCCGGTGGTTGCCTATCAGGTCAGCGGCGAATATGCGATGATCAAGGCCGCGGCGGCCAATGGCTGGCTCGACGCACAAGCGGTCATGCTTGAAAGCCTGCTTGCGATCAAGCGCGCGGGCGCGCGGGCGATTCTCACCTACGCGGCATGCGACGTCGCTAAACAACTCGGCCGCTGAGAAAAATATTTACTTTTCCGGCAAAGCCCGCCACAAACATTACATGCATGCGCTACGTCTTTCCGCCGCCGGTCTCGCGCTTTACGGAATAGCCTCGGGCTACGCCGCCGTGGCCGCACCGCCGGCAGTCAATCCCGCCCTCATTCAGAAACGCTTCGATGAACCGAAAGCCATGCCGGCCAACGACGGCGCGGCGCCTCCGGTCATTTCGCGCCAGCGCGCCACGCAAAAAATCCAGGAGCAATTCGCGTCGCAGCGTTTCGTGCTCAAGAACGTTGTCATCAAAGGTGCTACCGTATTTTCCGAAAGCGAATTGCAGGCGGCCTACCAGGAGCAGCTCGGCCAGGAAATTTCCCTGCTCGACGTGCAGGGCATCGTCAAGCGCATCAACAGCCTGTACCGCAAAAACGATTATGTGCTGTCGCAGGCCGTCGTCCCCGCCCAGGACGTGCAAAGCGGGACGCTGACCATCCAGGTGCTCGAAGGCTATATTCACAACATCGTCATCCAGGGCGATACGCTGTCGCCGCGCGAAGGCGAAATCATCGCCGCCTACGCGCAGGAAATCAAAAACAAGCATCCGATAAAAACCGGCGACCTGGAACGCTACCTGCTGCTGATGGACGATTTGCCGGGAAGCGGCGCCAGGGGCCTGGTGCGCCCTTCGCAGACCCAGCCGGGAGCCGCCGACTTGGTCGTCACCCTTGACCGCCAAACCTACGAAGGCTCCTATTCGCTCGATAATCGCGGCAGCAAATATGTCGGCCCGTGGCAGCATACGGCGACGCTCGGCCTGAATTCGATCCTCGGGTGGTACGACCGCACGATCGTTCGCGCCATCACCACCAGCTCGACCCAGGAATTGCGCTTCGTCGACATCCAACATGAAGAGCAGCTCGGCCATGAAGGCACGCGCATCGCCGCCACCGTCGCCAGCAGCCGCACCGAACCCAACGACTCCTTGAAAGGCCTGAACCTGCGCGGAAGCTCGCAATTCTACCAGCTCAAGCTGCTGCATCCGTTTGTGCGGGCGCGCACCGAAAACCTGGTCGGACGCATCACCGCCGAGGTAAGAAACTCGCTGAGCGAGATAAACTACACGACAAAACTCAGCGACGACCGCCTGCGCATCCTGCGCGCCGGCGGCAGCTACGACTTCGCTGATTCGCTGCGCGGCGTCAACCTCATCGACGCCGAAATCAGCCACGGGTTCGACGCTTTCAACGCCTCCGACCGCGGTGCTATCCGCTCGCGTACCGACGGCGCCGCCGATTTCACCAAAATCACGCTCGACCTGGCGCGCACGCAAAGCCTGTGGGACGATTTTTCGTTGCTGGCCGGCATGAGCAGCCAATACGCGCTCGACAAGCTACTTGTCGGCGAGCAGTTTTCGCTGGGCGGCGCCAATTTCGGCCGGGCGTTCGACCCCGCCGGGCTTACCGGCGACCACGGCATTGCCGGCAAGCTGGAGCTGCGCTACGGGCAATATCTCGGCGACCCGTTCCTGCAATCCTACCAGATTTACGGGTTTTACGATATTGGCCGGGTCTGGCTGCGCGGCGCGTTGGCGAACGAGAACGATAAAAAGAGCCTCGCCTCGCTCGGTTTTGGCATACGCACCAATTTTTCGGAAAACCTGTCTTGCGACCTGCAATTCAGCTTCCCAAAAATAAAAGAAGCCAGCAACCAGGGAAATCATGGCGATGGCGGCCGCGTCTTCCTTTCGGCGGTCGCGCGTTTCTAGGCTATTTTCAGCCTGTTGCGGCCAATTCCCGATAGATTGGATTTTACTTAAATTGTATCAATTAACTCCTTAAATTTATTGACAAAATTGCCATGTTTTTATATACTGAACATGTAACAAAAGGTTTGGAATGAGTAAAACGTACCACCCTATATCATCTCCAGCAATGAAGCGTGGCCAGTTCAGGAGCATGCTGCTTGTGGCGTCCGGGCTGATGTTGCCGGCCGGTGGCGCGCAGGCGGCGGGCGGCCTTGCCGGCGGCGCGCTCAACGCTTCCGCCCTTGGCGGCATCAATGCCCAGGTTCCCAACAAACAACCCCAGCACGCGGCGATCCCCAATGCCGTGAAGCTGGCCGATCAGGTCATGACGGGCAAGGACGGCGTCACCGCCGGCCTCAACCATGGTAAGCTTGCCACCGTTACCATCACGGCACCCAAGGTTATTACCGCCCCGCAACCGGCCATTATTGATAATGGCGCGCCGGAGATACGTCCGGCCGCCGTCGAAAGCGCGGATAAACCCGCCATGCCCCAGCCGCAGATCATCGCCATCGACCCCCAGGGTGGGGACGGGCTGATCAGCTTTGAAGTCGTCGACCCGGTCATGGCGGCAGAGATCGTGCAGAGTGCTTCCGGCCAGGTTGCGGTCACCGAAAACGCCATGAACAGCATTTACGACGCGGCGATCAACGTTGCTGAAATTCCCCCTACTGCCGGTGCCGGCGCTATGGTTATGGCCGCCGCCGCGTCCGGCTGCGGCATGGTCGGCGGCGTATCGGGTTGCGTGACCGTCGGCAATGGCGACGCTCTTAACCGCGTGCCCACTGGCGGCAAGCAGAGGAACGGCAATTCGATGACCACGCCGCGCGCGACCGATGAGCACGCGCAGCTTCATCAGGAAGATTCGCTCCCGGTTGGTGGTGGCAGCGGTTCCATTACTCCGCCCCCGCCTCCGCCGCCGCCTGACCCCATTACTTCGGGCGACCTTCCTTCCAACGTCAATGGCGTGAATGGCGGCTCGAGCTACGACCCGCTGGACCGCCCGGTGCTGTCGCTGCGCGATAACGAAGTCAATTCCCAGAATTTCGCCTATAGCGGCGGTTATTTCGTCAACAGCCAGACGCTCGACCTGAGCATCGTCGGCGGCAATGCCGCCGGTACGACCGATTTCGGCGCGCTCGCCCCGGCCGCGGGCGGCGATCCTGAGGCGCTCGGCGAGCTGTCGCCGGCAGCCGGCGGGTTGACGGCCACCAATACCAGCGTAAACTGCGCCAACGCCTATTTAGAAGGCAAGGTTGCCCAAAACGCGCTCGACGAGTGCGAAGACGAGATCCAGAACTAACCCCTATTTGATGTAGCGACAAACGGCAGCAGATGGTTTATGCTGCCGTTCTTTTTTGGATGAAAGCATTCATGAAACGCATCATTCTCGGCATCAGCGGCGCATCCGGCGCCATCTACGGCGTGCGGCTGCTTACCGCGCTGAAAGCCGCCGGCGTCGAGACGCACCTGGTCGTAAGCAAAGCCGCGCAAATCACGCTGGCGCACGAGACCGACTACAACATCGTGCAGCTCCATGCGCTGGCCGACCACTGGTATGCGGCGGGCGATTTATCGGCGAGCATTTCCAGCGGCTCGTTTAAGACCGACGGCATGATTGTCGCGCCCTGCTCCATGCGCAGCCTGGCCGAGATCGCCACCGGCAACACCACCACCTTGCTGTCGCGCGCCGCCGACGTCGTGCTCAAGGAGCGCCGCCGGCTGGTGCTGATGGTGCGCGAAACGCCGCTGCATGCCATCCATTTGCGCAATATGCTGACCCTGGCCGAGATGGGCGCGATCATCGCCCCGCCGGTGCCGGCCTTTTACGGCAAGCCCGAAACCATCGACGACATCGTCGCCCATTCCATCGGCCGCGTGCTTGATTTATTCGATATTTCCCATGATTACGTCAAGCGCTGGGAAGGCGTCCCGGCCTAATCAAAATCGAAAAAGCCAGGTATTTGACCCTAAAAAGCTTAATTTTCTATAAACCAGTGGAATTTTTAGCTTTTTTTTGTTATGATGGGCTCGTTTTGTAGCAATAATGACACTCCCTCAAGGGGTTAGTCCGTCTGCATTTATAAATAGATAGAGCGATATGAACGAAGACCTGTTGATGATCAAGCGGCTGGAAGCCCTGCGGGGGCAACATCGCGACCTCGACCACAAAATCGATTACGACCCCATGGACGAGTTCAGCCGCCAACGGCTCAAGAAAATGCGCCTGGAAGTGCGTACGGAGATCGCGCGCCTCGAGCAGGTCGTTTATCCCGACATCATCGCCTAACCCCGCCTCCTTTCCCCTCCACCGCGTCACCATCGACCGATTGGGCGGCCTGGGCGACGGCATCGCCACGTTTAATGGCAAGCCGCTCTTTATCCCCAAATCCACCCAAGGCGATGTGCTCGATATCCGCATCGTCCATGAAACCAAAGAAGCGTTGCGCGGCGAGATCGCCGCCATTGTCACCGCAGGGCCGCAGCGCGTTCAAGCGCCCTGCCCGCATTTTTCGCTCTGCGGCGGTTGCAGCCACCAGCATATCGCGCAGCAACATTACCGCGACTTCAAGCAGGGTATCTTGCATACCGCCCTGGGGTATGCGGGATTTCGCGATTACCCTGCCGATATTACATTTCTGCCGGCCGCCACGCGCCGCCGCGCCGAGTTTAAAATCCTCTTTGACGGCAACCGGCTGGCGCTTGCCTATCACGGCCTGCGCAGCCACGACCGCATCGCCATCCAAAGCTGCATTATCCTAACGCCGGCGCTGCAAAATCTTTTGCCGCCGCTGGCACAAGTGCTGGGCAAGCTGCCCTTTGCGCGCGAGCTGGAGTCGGTGTCGATCACACAGGCCGATAGCGGCATCGATCTGTTGCTGGAGCTAAAAAAGCCGATGGTAGTGGAAGAAAACAGCCTCTCCGCCCTGGCCGAAACGCTGAATATCGGCAGGATTTCGCTGCAAACCGGCAGTGGCATCAAAACATTGCTCGAGCGCCATCCCATCGCCATCGATTGCGGCGGCTACGCCATCGCCATCCCGCCCCATGCGTTTCTGCAGGCGAGCAAGGAAGCGCAAATACTGCTTACCGAAAAAATCCTCGCGGCGACGGCGGGGGTAAAATCCATCGTCGATCTCTTCTGCGGCATCGGCACCTATAGCTTCCCACTAGCTAAATCCGCACAGGTACTGGCGCTGGAAGGCGATGCGACGATGGCAAGCGGGCTGCGCGCGGCCACGCATGCGCACGGCATTACCACCCTTACCGCCAAGCAGCGCGACTTGTTCAAATCGCCGCTGACCGCCAAGGAACTCAGCCCGTTTACCGCCGCCATCATCAACCCGCCGCGCGCCGGGGCTAAAGCGCAAACCGAGGCGCTGGCGCAATCGAAAATACAAAAAGTCGTGATGGTATCGTGCAACCCCGCCACCTTCTCGCGCGACGCCAAAACTCTCAAAGAGGCCAGTTTTTCCCTCGAATCCGCCCAGGGCATCGACCAGTTCGCCTACAGCCCACATTTGGAAATCGTGGCGGTGTTTAGCAGATAATTGGATGATTGGATGATTGGATGATTAAGTTACGGATAGAATTAGTTATTGTGATTGCAAGCTAGATACGATAATCCAATCATCCGATCATCCAATTATCCAAATCAATGACCTCTCTCTCCCACATCCGCAACTTCTCCATCATCGCGCATATCGATCACGGCAAGTCGACGCTCGCCGACCGCTTGATTCAAACCTGTGGTGGGCTGGAAGCGCGCGAGATGACCGAACAGGTGCTCGATTCGATGGATATTGAAAAAGAGCGCGGCATCACCATCAAGGCGCAGACCGTGCGCCTCAACTACAAGGCGGCGGACGGCAAAACCTATGTGCTCAATCTGATGGACACGCCCGGCCATGTCGATTTCGGCTACGAAGTGTCGCGCTGCCTCGCCGCCTGCGAAGGCTCGCTGCTGGTGGTCGATGCGTCGCAAGGCGTCGAGGCGCAAACGCTCGCCAACGTCTATAAGGCGATGGATGCCGGCCATGAGATGGTGCCTGTCTTAAATAAAATCGACCTGCCCGCCGCCGATGTTGAAAAAGCCAAGGCGTAGATCGAGGAAGTGATCGGGCTCGACGCGTCGGACGCGATTCCCATTTCCGCCAAAAGCGGCATCGGCATCGAAGGGGTGCTCGAGGTCATCGTCACCCGCCTGCCCGCGCCGAAGGGCGATGCCAGCCTGCCGCTCAAGGCGCTGCTCGTCGATAGCTGGTACGACACTTATCTCGGCGTGATTATTCTCGTGCGCATCATGGAAGGCACGCTGCATAAAGGCGCGAAAGTGCGCATGATGAGCAACGGCGCCGCGCAGAATGTCGAGCAGCTCGGCGTGTTCACGCCCAAGAAAGTGCCCGTGGATAAATTGCTGCCCGGCGAAGTCGGCTACATCATCACCGGCATCAAGCAGGTTGCCGACTGCAAGATCGGCGACACCATCACCGAGGAGCGCCGCCCGGCCACAGCGCCCCTGCCCGGTTTCAAGCCGTCGCAATCGGTGGTGTTTTGCGGCCTCTACCCGACCGACGCGAGCGAGTTCGAGCATTTGAAAGATTCGTTGGGAAAACTTAGGCTCAACGATGCCAGCTTCGAATTCGAAACCGAAAGCTCGACGGCGCTGGGCTTCGGTTTCCGCTGCGGGTTTCTGGGCATGCTGCATCTGGAGATCATCCAGGAGCGGCTCGAGCGCGAGTTCGACCTCGATTTGATTACCACCGCGCCCTCCGTCGTCTACCGCATTTTGCTCACCGACGGCACGCGCCTGGAGCTGCACAACCCCAACGACATGCCCGACGTCACCAAGATCGAGCTGATCGAGGAGCCGTGGATCAAGGCCACTATCATGTCGCCCGACGATTACCTCGGCAATATCCTGGCGCTGTGCACCGAAAAGCGCGGCGTGCAGGAAACGCTGACCTATGTCGGCTCGCGCGCGATGGTCGTCTATAAATTGCCGCTCAACGAAGTGGTGTTCGATTTTTACGACCGGCTGAAAAGCTGCTCGAAAGGCTATGCCAGCTTCGATTACGAGCTCACCGACTACACCGAGTCCGATCTGGTGAAGCTGAACATCCTCGTCAACGGCGAGCCGGTCGATGCGCTGGCGCTGATCGTGCACCGCTCGCAGGCGGATTTTCGTGGCCGCCGCTTATGCGAGCGTTTGAAAGATTTGATCCCCAAGCACATGTTCGCCATCCCGATCCAGGCGGCCATCGGCGGCAAGATCATCGCCCGCGAGACCATTTCCGCCATGCGCAAGGACGTGCTCGCCAAATGCTACGGCGGCGACGTCAGCCGCAAGCGCAAGCTGCTCGACAAGCAGAAAAAGGGCAAAAAGAAAATGCGTGAGATCGGCAACGTCAATATTCCGCAGAAAGCGTTCCTGGCGGCGCTCAAGATGGGCGACGAATAAGCGCCCGGCATAAGACGGCATGCACGAATAGCATCGTCACGAAGACCAGCGGCAGGTTGTGGATATTACCAATCATACCCGGCAGGGGTATCAGCAGCAGCAGCACCAGCGCCAGGCGCTCCCACGCATCGGACGCGCCCGACCACACGCGGTGCATCAGCCATAAGGCCGGAAGCGCGCACAGCGTCATGTCGTAAATCATCACATGTGGCAACGCCAGGAAGATGGCGGTGACGAAAATCGCGTAGCGCAGATGCGCCGGCGGCGAACTGCGCCAGGCGAGCCACACGCTGGCCACCGCCGCCAGGAAACATACACCCTGCACCATGCCGGCGACGCCGGCGGATACGCCCAGATGGGTCAGGCTGCGATAGGCGCTGATTTTGAGTCCGTTCAATATTTGTGAAGTATGCTCCAGCGCGGCGGGGAAAAGGCTCAGGTAATGCGCATAGTCCGGCCAGATGGACGTGCCCCACAGCAGCGCGGTAAGCGCGATTTGCAGCGCGACGCCCAGCGCCGCCCACAGCATCGCCGTCCAATAGCGCCCGGCAAGCAGGGCGACGGGCAGCAGCAGCGCGAGCTGCGGCTTAAAAAGCAGGACACTGAAACACAATCCGGCAAGTTTTGGTTTGGCGTCGAGCAGCGCAAAGCCCAGGAATAAAAAACCCGCCAGCAAAAACCCGGCATGGCCGGTCATGACGTTGGCGAATACGAAAGGCGACAGCGCCAGGAAGGCAGCGATAACGCGCATGTCGCCTTTTCCAGCGGCGGCGGCAAGCAGCGGCCAGGGCGGGCTTCTGACAATCGCGAAGAGGTAAAAGAACCAGCCGGTGAGAAGCCACGCCGCCACCGCCAGCGGATAGGGCATCAGCCCGAGCGGCCACAAAAACAGCAGGCTGTTGGGCGGGTAGGGGAAAAACAGGAGCGGATCGGTGATTGCCTGGAAATTCTGCGGATGGGCAATAATATCTTCAAGCAGCGCCATATCGTAAATCGCCGCCGCCTGGCCGTGCGCCGCCTGCTCGGCGCGCGTCCAGAAGCTGATGAAATCGCCGCCGAACCGCTTGTGTTCCGTTACGACATAGAAGCCATAGGCAGCCAAAAACACTAGGCTAGCGGCCATCAGCGCGTAGAGCGCCGGGATAATCAGCTTTCTATCGGATAGGTGTGCCGCCATGAAATCCGCCTTACAAAAAACATCCCCTTATCTAACATTTAAGCCTTTGACCGCCAATAGGTTATTTTTTAAGCCGGCGATTGACAAAGCGGCGTTTTTCGCTATGTATGTCTTCCCTTTCGCAAGGATTGTGGGGCATTAGCTCAGCTGGTAGAGCGCTTCCATGGCATGGAAGAGGTCAACGGTTCGACTCCGTTATGCTCCACCACCCAACATCTCGATCTCTAATCCCTTCGCACAACGTTCGACGCTGACAACAATACATCCGCTGCTTTCTGTCGTGGAACCCAACCCAGCTCGCGCCTGATTTTTTCGCTGCTGAAAGCGTGTTTCTTTTCCAGAATCGTCGCTTTCGGTTCGCTCAGGCGCATGGGCGCGCGCAGACCGAGGGCGGCGGTGATTGTGCGCAGCGGCCCGCGCAACAGCGGCGCGAGCGCTCTGGGCAGCTTCGTTTTTTTATCGTAGCCGAAATAACGCTCGAGCAGCGCGATCCACTCACAAAATTCCAGGCATTGTGCATTGACGATATACGACGCATAGCCCGGCTTTTGCTCCCGGCGCATCGCAAGCAAAATGGCCTCTGCAACATCGTCGGCATGGACGATATTATACGTCCCCTCGCCCTTGTTTTTATACAGCAGGTAGCCTAGGCCGAGCAGGCGCTTATACTCGCGGATGCGCGGCGAATCCCGGTCATACACGATGGAGAGGTTAAACACCGTGACCTGGCAATGCGCGCATTGCTGCAGGAATATTTCCGCATCCAGCTTGTCGCGCTCGTAAGGCGTGGCGGCTTCGCGGCAGCTGGTTTCATCGAACGTTCCTTCCGGTGCATCGCCTGCGAACACGCCGATGGTCGAGAGATAAATCACCTGCAGCGGCTTCAGCGCCGATACGGCTTCTTTCAATGCCTCGACATTGACCCGGCGGTCATATTGCGCGTCGGTGCCAGTGGAATAGGCCGCGTAAATCACCAGATCGATATTCTGCAAACCCCTGCATGCTTCCAGCCATTGCGGATGAGAAATATCGGCTTTAATCGCCTGCGCGCCCGGCGGCAGCGCCGCGCCGTTTCGGGTGACCACGAAAACCTCATGGCCTTCAGACAGGAGCTTGGGCATAAGCGCCCTGCCCACCAGCCCGGTGCCTCCGAAGAGCAGTATTTTTTTCGCGCTGCCCATGCGGTTTGCTAGCCGATATTCGGCACGTCGATCACCAGCACTTCCGCATCGGTTTCGGCGTGGATGGCGATCTGCTTTGCGTCCGTCACTTCGGCGCCGTCGCCTTGCGTAAGCAACGTTCCGTCGATCGTGATGCGGCCTTTCGACGCCAATAGATAGGCCTGGTGCTTGATCGGCTGGGTAATCACCGTGCCGGCTTTCATGACGCCGCCATAGATCGCCGCATCCTGATGGATGAACGCCGCGCCCTGGCCGGCATGCTCTTTCATGCCCGACGCCAACACGAACAGGCGGTCCGTCGCGGGCGTTTTGGGAAACTGCTTGGCTTCCCAGCGCGGCGGCACGTTGCGTTCGTTGGGCTCGATCCAGATTTGGTAAAGGCGCGTATCCACTGCTTCCAGATTATGCTCGGAATGGGCAACGCCGGTGCCCGCGCTCATCACCTGCACGTCGCCGGCCTGCGTGCGCCCGACATTGTTCATGCTATCGCGATGGGTGATCGCACCTTCGCGCACATAGGTGATGATTTCCATATTGTCGTGCGGATGCGTGCCGAACCCTTTGCCGGCGGCGACCTTGTCGTCATTGATGACGAGCAAATTGCCGAAGCCGGTGCGTTTGGGATTGTGGTAGCTCGCAAAACTAAAATGGTGCCTGGCATCGAGCCAGCCGTGATCGGCATGGCCCAGCGATTCGTATGGATAGACGGTAATCATGGCATACCCCCTTGTTGCGTATAGCTATGAACGTAATGAGGCAAAGGGCAATATTCAATAGGGTATTATTAGGGTGCGGCGAAAATGAAATCCTTGCCTTTCAGTGCGTTGCCGGCCATATACCCCCCACCCCTATAAATTCGGTTTGCCAGCATTTGTGCCATACCCTATATAGGTATTCCACCCAACAGAGGAGGATACCAATGAAAAACAAGCAACGGGAAGAATACAAGCATATCGATTGCGGCGACGAGATCAAACGCCTCAACCGCGTGGTCGGCCAGATCGACGGCGTGCGCAAAATGCTTGAAGAGCAGCGCAAGCTCGAATCGGTGCTGATGCAATGCAAGGCCATTCACTCGGCGCTGCGCTCCATCGAATCGCGTATCGTCAAGGCGCATCTCGAAGTCGCGCTCGACGAGGTGGTGAAAATGGATAAGAAGAAAAACAAGGTTGAAAAGCTCGCCGAGCTGGAAGAGCTGTTTAAATACGCCGCCTAGCCCGCAACGTTTTCCATAAATAAATCCCTACCCCGGTATTGGCGATGCCTACCGCCAGGAAGAGATGCACCACGGTAAACCCCGCCGCGAACATCGCCACGCTCGCCAATGCCGAAAACACCATGAACAGCGCATTGAGCACGTTATTGCTGGCGATGGTGCGCGCGCGGAAGTTCGGGTCACTGTCATGCTGCAAGATGGCGTAGAGCGGCACGATATATAGGCCGCCGCACACGGAAATGCCGAGCAGGTCGATGAGCAGCCGCCAGTTGAGAGAATCGCTCATAAACTGCCAGGCATTCTCGAGTTCGCCTCCCGGGGCAATCGCCGCCGCGCCGCTGGCGAAATAAAAATCCACCGTGAATAAGGAAATGCCCAGCATCGCATACGGTACCAGGGTATCCGAGACTTTGCCTTTAAGCAGCGCGTTACACCCGAACGAGCCGATGCCGATACCCACGGAAAACACCGTCAGGAACAGCGTAACGACCGTCGCGTCGGCGTTGATGACGTGTTTGGCGTAGTTGGGAAACTGCGCCAGAAACGTCGCGCCGACCAGCCAGAACCACGAGATGGCCAGGATGCTGCGAAATACTTTCGGGTTCTTGCGGTCATGCTGGACGATGCGCCAGGTTTCGGAAATGAGGTTCCAGCGGATTTTCAGCTCCGGCATCGGGCCGGGCGCCGCCGGAATATAGCGGCTAGCGCCATAGCCCAACAGCGCGACGCCGACGATGGCGGCAGCGACCAGATGCGTGCCGGCAACGCTCACGATCAGCAGCCCGCCGAGAATGGTGCCGAATAAAATCGCCAGGAACGTTGCGGCTTCGATATAGGCATTGCCGGACAGTAATTCGTTTTCATGCAAGTGCTGCGGCAGCAGCGCATATTTGACCGGCCCGAAAAACGCCGCCTGCGTGCCCAGGCAAAATAATACGAAGAGCAGGAAATACGGATTGCCGAGATAAAATCCGACGCAACCGACGCCCATGACCGCGATCTCGGCGATTTTGGTGGCGCGCGCCATGAATGCCCGGTCGTATTTATCGGCAAGCTGGCCGGCGGTGGCCGAGAACAGCAAATAGGGCAGCATGAACAGCCCGGCCGCCAGCGTCACCAGCAGCGACGCGTTTACGCCGGCCTGCGCCGCGAGCTTGTAGGTGATGAGCATCACCAGCGCGTTCTTGAACAGATTATCGTTGAACGCGCCGAGAAACTGCGTGACGAAAAGCGGCAGGAACCGGCGGGTTTTGAGTAGATTCATACAAATACTTCCCTCACCCTTGATGGGAGCCACCCTACGCTAAAGCTTCGGCGGCCGAGTGAGTATGTGTTGCCAGCCGGAGCCTTGGCGCAGGCTGGAGGGCGGATTTTGTTAGCAAACACAGTGAGCTTACAAAATCCGGGAGGGGGTGAAATGCCTGTCGCAAGCAAGTAACCCCTCACCTCGGTCTGCCTAAGACTTACTTGCAGTAAGCCTAAGGCAAACCGTCCTCTCCCACAAGGGGAGAGGAAAAGGAAAGTAAGCGGCAGGAACCGGCGGGTGGCGAGCAATGTAGGAATAAAAGACATCACCTGCCTGTCCGTGAAATGTGTACGCCCGCGTCAAAAGCTCGACTTAGCGCGGGCGTCATAAGCGTCGTTTCGCTCCCGAAACGTTGGCGGGCTTCTTCTTGCGTAAGCTGCGTCCCATAAGCCGGCTGAACTAGCGATGTATTTCCCCAGCAGCGCATAAAACATTTGTCGGGGTATGCATGTACCAGCTCTGCGCTTTGCCCAGCGGCAACTACGAGCGCGCGCAGTTCATCGCGGGTGCCAAAAAATATGGGTTCGTTACGCCCCAATACGCGTTGCGACAATGCCGCGTAATTCTTAAAATACATGCCAATGCTCGGATCCAAAATGTTATCGCCGACCATAAGGTAGGTATGTTCCGCGGGCACCCAGTTGGGCCCCTGTTCCGTCGGCAGCGCCGCCGACGTGCATTGAGCGATATGCACGCTTGGCGAAAGCGTTTTCAACTCTTGTAATAACAGAGGCGATTTTTCGCCATGACACCGTTTGGTTTTATCCGTCAGCCAATCATAGACCATGCCCGACCAGGTTACGCACATGCCGCGAGGATCGCCGTCCGTTTGCGCGAGAGCAGCATTTGCCAGTGACATAATTTCTTCTCGCGTAAGCGCAATAGCGGGAATCGACATGGTTAGTTCTCCTGCTTGCGCCGATGCTGCTGCCCGGCGATTTCGTCGAGGACGATCGTGTCTTTGCGGTTTTGCTCTTCGAGCTTGCGCCGCCGGTCGTTTTCCAGGGCGATCTCGTATTTCTTCAGCTCGCCGAATGCGACGGTGATTTCCTCGCGCAGCATTTCTATTTTTTTATCGACCGATTTTATTTCGACGGCGAGCTGCTGCTGGCGGTTTTGGATGCGCTTGGCGAAATCGCCGAAAAACTGCGCCATGTCCGGCTGTTTTTCGGCCATCGCGATTTCACGCTGCAGTTCTTCCTGCAATGTAATCACGGCGAATTCGAGATCGCTCTTTTCTTTTTCGAGCGCCGCCATCTTGCGGCGCAGCTCGTCGAGCGTGCGCTTGCTAAGCTTGATGAGTGTGGCGAGACCCTTCATGCGTGGCTCGTGATTCGTGGCTCGTGGTTCGTCAAGCAAGAAACATTTTTACGAGTCACTAGTCGCGAGTCACGAGCCACGTTATTTCCTCCAATCCGCAATCCCGAGCACCGCCGCCAGCTCGTCGTAGCTTTTATCGAGGTCGGTTGTTTCGTCCTTGCGCTGGCGCAGGAAATTTTCCAGCGCCGGGTTATATTGGATGGCCTGGTCGATGGTCGGGTCGCTGCCCTTGCGATACGCGCCCAGGCGGATCATCTCGGACATGTCGTCATACGCCGCCATCAGGCTGCGCGCAACCTGCACCAGCGCGTTTTCCTGCGGCGTATTGCAGTCGGGCATGGTGCGCGACACGCTCTTGAGAATATTGATCGCCGGAAAGCGCCCGCGCTGGGCGATCGCACGGTCGAGCACGATGTGGCCGTCGAGAATGCCGCGCACCGAATCGGAGATCGGCTCGTTGGTGTCGTCGCCTTCGACGAGCACGGTAAACAATCCGGTGATCGAGCCCTGCCCGGCTTTTCCCGGCCCGGCGCGCTCGAGGAGTTTCGGCAATTCGGCAAACACCGTGGGGGTATAGCCTTTACTGGTGGGGGGTTCCCCCGCCGACAGGCCGATCTCGCGCTGCGCCATCGCGAAACGCGTGACGCTGTCCATCAGGCACAACACATCTTTGCCTTTGTCGCGAAAATATTCCGCGACCGCCATCGTCATATACGCCGATTGCCGGCGTAAGAGCGCATATTCGCTGGACGTGGCGACGACGATGACGGAGCGCTTCAATCCTTCTTCGCCCAGATCGTCCTCGATGAATTCCTGCAATTCGCGCGAGCGCTCGCCGATCAATCCAATGACGTTGACATCGGCCTGCGAGGAGCGCGCCAGCATCGACATCAAAATGGATTTTCCAACACCGGAACCGGAAAATATGCCCATGCGCTGGCCGCGGCAACACGATAGAAAAACATTCATCGCGCGCACGCCCAGGTTGAGTTTCCCTTTGACGCGGCTGCGCTCATGCGCCGCCGGCGGATGGCTGCGTAGCGGATAGGGCGCCGACCCTTTCGGCAGCGGCCCCTTACCGTCCACCGGCTCGCCCATCGCATTAATCACCCGCCCCAGCCAGGCATCGCTCGGGTAGCAGACCGAGGCGTTTTCCTCCAAAATCACCCGGGCGCCGGGGCCGATGCCCTCCAGGCTGTCAAACGGCATCAGCAGGGCCTTGTTTTCGCGAAATCCGACCACTTCCGCCAGGATGGAGGGCGCCTTTCCCTGCAGCCCTTTCTGGCCGGCAATGCGGCAGCGCGAGCCGACGCTGAGCAGCCGCTCGATGCCGGCGCATTCGATCAGCATCCCCTGCACGGCGGTCACCGTTCCTAAAACGCTAACTTCCTGTATGTTGTTTATTTCTTCGAGCTGCATAGGCACCGTTTACCATTTGACATAAGCAATTCATTACCTTACAAGCGACTATAGGCTTTTTATTAAAAATTGCACCGAAAGATTTGTCGAAATAAAGATTGTTTAAAGAAATTTTTTGTGGTTAACTAAAAATTAAATTATTAATGGTTTGTAAAGCATACAACCATAGATACAAGGAGAGTGTTATGCGCGTTTTGCTGGTAGAAGATGATTCCTCAACCGCTAAAGCCATCGAGCTTTCGCTGGCCTCCGAGGGCATTATTTGCGATACGACCCAGCTGGGCGAAGAAGGCCTCGAGATCGGGAAACTTTACGATTACGACATTATCATCCTCGACCTGATGCTGCCCGACATCGACGGCTATGAAGTGCTCCGCCGCTTCCGCGCCGCCCGCGTCACCACCCCCATCCTCATCCTCTCCGGCCTTTCCGGCCCCGACCAGAAGATCAAAGGTTTGGGCTACGGCGCCGACGACTATCTCACCAAGCCTTTCAACAAAGGCGAGCTCATCGCCCGCATCCAGGCGATCGTCCGCCGCAGCAAAGGCCACAGCGAATCGATCATCCGCACCGGCAAGCTCGCCGTCAATCTCGACACGCGCTCGATCGAAGTCGAAGGCAAGCCGCTGCATCTGACCAGCAAGGAATACAGCATTCTCGAGTTGCTCAGCCTGCGCAAAGGCACGACGCTAACCAAGGAAATGTTCCTCAACCATCTCTACGGCGGCATCGACGAGCCGGAGCTGAAAATCATCGACGTATTCGTCTGCAAGCTGCGCAAGAAACTCGCGCAGGCCGCCGACGGCGAAAACTATATCGAGACCGTCTGGGGCCGCGGCTATGTGCTCAAAGACCCGGAACCCGATAGCGCCGCCGAACGCGCCAAAGCCGACGAAGTAGCATAACGCTTCTTTACACGAACACAAAAAGCCAGCCTTCGGGCTGGCTTTTTATATTTACAGAAAGAAAAACATGCGCTCCTCACAATTCCCTGAGGCAGGATCAGATGAATACCCGGACGAATTACCGCCTGGAGATGCAGTAAAAATTCATGCGATTATACTCGCTAGCGGCGATGCGCAATTAATCGCCGCTTATAACAGATATTTGGCTTACGCGGCCAATGAGCGTATGGGTATGCATGGGCACACGATGACTTGGCATGGAACCGAGTTTCCACCCACTCTGCAGGTCGCATTAAAAGAGCAATTCGGTGAAAATTATATCCCCTATCTTGAAAGTTGTGTTGTATTAAACGCAACCGGCACACGAATGGAGCTGGGTGAGGTCACCCGCGCGCTGCCGGACGAAACGCTATTGCCGTATTTTGAGCATGACTATAGAGCCTGCGCTGAAAATTATGGGGGACTTGAGGCCTTTAAAACCGAGCTTAAGCCCATGTTTAGAGGAACAGTCGGGATACCTGGAGAAGATAATTTTGGCGTTTTGCTTGATGCCGGCATAAAAAATAATTTTGGAAAATATAGTAATATTCTTGGCTTAGGGATGTTGATACATCCCTATACATCGGATGAAATCGCCGAGTATAAACAGATTATGCAGGATGAACCGGAAGTTTATGCTGCCTGCTACGCAGTCCCCGTCGGCCAGGCCGAACAGGTTATTGCAAAAGGAATCGCTCCGGAAAGTGTTTTTTTAATCTCTGCTCAAGATAGTCCGCGCGCCGTACAAGTCCTCGCGGAAATTTTAAATTTCCAGGGCGCGTCACATTATCTACCCAAAGAGCAAAAGAAGAATTAGCCTGCCCTCAGCCGATACGCGCCGCGGATATTTTCCATGGGCGTGAAGCGTTCGTGCGGATCGGCCAGGCTTTCGGTCGCGCCGAGCATCAGCACGCCGTGCGGCTGCAGGCTGTTGGCCATTTTCTCGGTGATCTGCGCCTTGGTCGCCTCGTCGAAATAAACCAGCACATTGCGCAGAAAAATAATCTCGAACTTGCCGAGCGCGGAATAATCTTCCAGCAGATTGTGCGGCGTATATTGCACCAGCTTGCGGATGTTGTCCTTGAGCTGCCAGGTCGTATCGGGCAGCGCGGTAAAATATTTCAGCAGCATTCGAATGGGCAGGCCGCGCTGCGCCTCGAACTGCGAATAGATGCCCAGCCTGGCCTTGTCGATCGCTTTCCTGGCGAGGTCGCTGCCGACAATCTCGAATTTCCAGCCGGGCATTTTGGCCGCGTCTTCCTGCGTGCAGATGGCGATGGAATACGGCTCCTGCCCGGTCGAGCAGGCGGCGCTCCAGATGCGTATGGATTTCCGGTCGGCGAGTTTTTCCATCAGCATCGGAAAAATAATGTGCCGCAGCTGCTCGTAGGGCTTGATGTCGCGGAAGAACGACGATTCGCCGATAGTCATCGCCTCGGTGATCTCGGCGAGCAACTCTTCCTTGGCGCCGCGCCCGACCAGCTCGCATAGCTGCACAACGCCTTCGAGCCCCTGGCTTCTGGCGATGGGCAGCAGGCGGCTTTCGATCGTATGGGCGCCCTGGTCGCCCAGCATCAAGCCGGAGCGTTGCTTAAGAAGGTCGGTCAGGCACTGCACCGCTTGCGAACGCATCACGCCTCTCTCATATCATGCCGAGCTGTTGCAATTTGCCGCGGATGATCTCGGCGTCGAACGGCTTCATCACATATTCGTCGGCGCCGGCATCCAATGCTTTCGTGATGCTGGCGACCACGCTTTCGGTGGTGCAGAACATCACCTTGGGCGCACTGCCGCCCGTCATGGCGCGCAATGTTTTGAGGCAGTCCAGCCCATTCATCACCGGCATGTGCCAGTCGAGCAAGACCAGCGACGGCATCTGCGCTTGGCAGCGTTCGATGGCTTGGCGGCCATTTTCCGCCTCGACGATACGAAATCCCAGCTCTTCCATGATGCGCCGCTCGAGCTTGCGCACGAGGGTGGAATGATCGACGAGCAGGCAGCTATGCATAGCGCCTCGCCTTCACCCGGCGGGCTGCGTCAGCTGCAATATCAATTCTTCCTCGCCGACGCGGCATGACAGCGTCGCCGACAAATCGTCGACATAACGCTTCGTCAAATAGGTCTGCACGTTTCTGGCGCTGAGCTCGGCCAGCGACAATTGCCCCTTGAAAATCTTGTCCATCTCCTCGTCCCATTTGAGGCCGGCGCCGGTGGCGCTGATGATGACCTGTTTGTTGCCCTGGCTGTCCTGGCCGATGCGCACGGCAATGGCGCCGCCGCGAATGAGCGCGCTGGAAGCGACGATCAGCAGATTGTAAATCAGCCGCGCCATGCGCAGGCTGATCGATACGCCCGCCGAGTCGGTAAACTCATCCGGCCAGTCGAGCGTGATTTTGCTGCCGGTGAAAAAATCGAGCGCCAGCTTTTGTTTTTCCGAGAGGTTCGCCTCGCCATGATCTTTCACCCGGCCATAGGCCATGCGGTAAAATTGCAGGCGCGTAACGGCGGAAAAGGCGCTGCTGACGATCAGCTCCACCGCCTGGCCCTGCATGTTGAAACCTTCCTCGCTTAGAAATTCGGCGCCGTTATTGACCGCGCCGATCGGCCCGGTCAAATCGTGACACAGGCGCGTGCATAGCAGTTCGGCGATTTTCAATTCTTCGATCATTGATTATGTCCGCTATTAAGGCAAAATCCCGGCATATGACGAACCATATGCAACCCGTTTTCACTATTGGCTAGAAAGATAAATATTTAGTAAATCGAACCTGATAAAGAGCGACCCTGCGAGCCAAACGGCGCCACAACGGAAAATTCGCTATTTAAAACACTGATATTCATCAATTATCAGGTTTTTATTTTGACTTGGCGGCGTATGTGTATTAGCAAATGGGGCAACGATTATCTTATCAATGTGGCGAATCATGAAAAATACTGCTGTGCCCGACCTCAACCCCATAGGGCAGCGACTGCGGCTTGAGATGAAAAAGCGCGGCGTCACGTCGGCGGATCTGGCCAAGCGCGCCGACGTCAAAATCTCGTTTCTCTATGACATTATCAGCGGCAAGTCGGCCAACCCGTCGACGGTCAAGCTCGCCCGCGTCGCCGAAATTCTGGGCATCAGTTTGAACTATCTGGTCGGCAACACCCACAATCCCACCCCCGGCCCCCACAGCGCCGGCAAGCGAGACGCCACCGACGAATACGTCACCATACCGAGAATCACCGTCGATGTATCGGCGGGCGGCGGCGCGGTCGTCTCCCATGAAGGCGAAGCGGAAAGCTATTATTTCCGCAAGGCCTGGATCAGCGACCAGCTACGCACCTCGCCCGATGATCTGCGCATGCTCTATGTGCGCGGCGACAGCATGGAGCCCACCTTGTGCAACGACGACATCATCTTGGTGGACACGTCGAAAAAATTCCCGACGCCGCCGGGCGTGTTCGTGCTGTTCGACGGATTCGGGCTGGTGGCCAAGCGCGTCGAGTTCATCGACGAGAAAACGCACAAGCGCATCCGCATCGCTTCCGATAATCCGCAATACTCGACTTACGAGCGGTCGGTGGAGGAAGCTTTCATCGTCGGGCGCGTCGTCTGGTTCGCCCGCGAGATCTGAGGCAGCCTTTCCATTTCGCCAACCTTGCGATAGAGCGTCGAGCGACCGATCCCCAGGATGCGCGCCGCCCGGGTCATGCTGCCGCCGGAATGCTGCAAGGCATAGCGAATCGCCTCTTCTTCGATCGATTTGAGCGTTTTGACGCGGCCCTGCGCGTCGATGAGATCGGGCGACGGTTGCCGGGCGGCGGCGTCTTCCTGGGCAAGGGACGGTTTGATGAGCGCGACTGTTTGCAGATCGCTGATATCGATCATATCGCCGTCGCACATGACGACGGCGCGCCATAGCAGTCTGGAAAGCTGCAAGGTATTTCCTGGCCACGGATGATGCAAGATCCACTGCCGGGCGCGCTCGCTGATGCCGCGCACATATTTATTCTCGCTGGCGGTGTACATGGCCAGCATATGGTCGCCAAGCAGCAATATGTCCTCGCCGCGCTCGCGCAGCGGCGGCAGAAAAATCGCCGGCGTTTTCACCGCCCAGTCAAGCGGCTCCGTGGAAGTGGTTTCCTTGGCGCGCTGGGAAAACATAAAACGGACATCGACAGCGATCGGCGCCTGGGCATCCACGGGCGTCAGCTTTCCGGTCTCGATGACATCTTGCAATTTCTGCCGCAGCAATGGCGGCAAGGCCCCTGCTTCCTGCAGCAACAACGTACCCTGGTCGGCCTCGCGAAGTTTTCCCGCGATAAAACCGGCCGTGGAAACGCCGTCGCCCTGGCCGAACAAGAGGGACTCCATCAGATGCGGTGGAAGCATTTCGCAGTTGACCGATACAAACGGCTTGCTGCTGCGCCTGCCGGCGCCATGAATGGCCCGCGCCACCAATTCCTTGCCGGTGCCGTTCTCGCCGCATATCAATACCGCCGTATTATCCGAAACGACCTGTTTGGCCTGGGCAATTGCCATGGAAAAGCGGCTGCTTTGCCCGATGACGTCGCGGAAATCCACATGCCCGGTCACTTTGCGCTCCAGCCAGGAGATATAGTCGCGCATCCGGCGCATCTGTATGGCATTGGCGAGCACACGCCGCAGTTGCGTCATGGCGACGGGCCGGGGCATGACTTTGAAGATGCCCAGAAGGTCGGCGCGATCATCGCCCTCGTCGCCGAAATCCGTAAACACGATAACGGGAAGATAGGGTTGCAAGGCGCGCATGGTCTGGATCCATGCGGCAAGCTCATCGGTGATTTTCACGACATTGGCGATGACGACGTCGGGCCTGGGTTGCCTATCGAGCTGCAACCATTGCGTTGCTTCCGAAAGGCTGGGAACGCTCTGCGCCTGATAACCGGTCTGTTGTGTTATGATACGCTCTTGCTGGCGCAATTGGGGCGTGTTCTCGTTGATAATAAGCACACAATCCAGCATTTTGAATTCCCGTAACAGTTGTATATATAGGAAAAATATAAACTAAATAAAAGATTGTGCAATTTTTATTTTCAACTCAAGATTTATTATCGTCTCTATTGTCGCCAATTTGTAACATTGCTTGCGCTACAAATATGCTATTATACAGCTGCTTTTAACCCTAATACCCGACTATTATAGTATGAAATGGATTAAAGTCACTTTCTTAATTTTAATTTTTGTTAGCACTTCCGGCTACCGGTTCCGCTGCTATTGGGCATGCGTCGACCAAACCTCGACACAGCATGACTATATCGAGCAGCGCGACCGCTGCCGCAGCTATGCACAGACCAAACTCGATTTCGCCATGAAAAATCAGAGAGAAGCGGACGATAGAACGCGCAAAGCCACCCTGGTCAGGCTGTTCAACGAATGCATGGCGGCCAATGGCTGGAACATCGCCGACACCAGGCCCATTGCCCCCGCACCTGCCCCGGCGGCTCCCGCCCCCGTTGTGCCGCCGGTCGATGTCTCGGCCAAAAGCGCCGCTTACGAAAGGGCGCCCCTGTCACGTTCCTCCGAATGCAATTTCGCGCGCTATGCCGCCGACACGTCGAGCAACGCCGCCGCCCGC
>JAGVLW010000009.1 GCA_020054105.1 Alphaproteobacteria bacterium
CCCGTCGAGCTCGCTGCCTTGCAGCCAGATATCGAGCACCAACAATGACGGCACGCGCTCGGCGATCGCGTTAAAGGCGGTGTCGCTGCTGGCGGCGGTTCGGGTGGAGTATTTGGCGTCCTTTAAAATGTCGGACACCATGTCGCGGATGTCGGCTTCGTCGTCTACGATCAGAATATCGGTGGTCATGGCTCTGCTTCGAGAAAGGTAACAGGCGACAGGGCACAGACAACAGGAAGAGATTGATGTTTTTCCGTTACCAGCTACCTGACACCTGTCACCTATATATCACAGTGTTGCAAAAAAGAAAGCGAAACCCGCGCCCCGCCGCTTTCGACATTTTCGATATTTATCATGCCCTTGTGGTCATCGACGATTTTTTTCACAATAGATAGTCCAAGCCCGGTGCCTTTATTGCGGGTGGTAACGTACGGTTCGAGCATTTTACCGATATCGCCTTGCGGAAAGCCAATCCCGTTATCCTCTATAACCAGGCTCACTGCACTTTCGCCGCAACGCAGAGAAACAGAGATAGTGCCGGTTTTTTCCTTGTCCGGCGCCAGCTCCATACGGGTTTCGATGGCCTCGGCGGCGTTTTTGAGCAGATTGGTGAGCACCTGCGTTATTTGCCGCTCGTCGCAATGAAGCAATACCGGGTGGTCGGGCACGTCGAGCGTATAATTCAAGGTCGGATTGGCAACCTGGGCGGAGAAGACCGATTTCTTGATGATCGGCACCAGGTCTTCGTCGCTAAATACCGGCGTCGGCATCCGCGCGAACGAAACGAATTCCTCGACCATCTTGCCGATATCGCCGACATTCTTTGCAATCGTGTCGGTGTAGCGGGTGAAATTATCCTGCTCGTCGGCTTCGATGTATTTGAGGTATTTACGCTTGAGCCGCTCGGCGGCAAGCTGGATGGGCGTGAGCGGGTTTTTGATTTCATGGGCGACGCGGCGCGCTACGTCCGACCAGGCGGCGTTGCGCTGCGCCGCCACCAGCAGGGTAATGTCGTCGAAGGTGACGATGAATCCTTCGATTTCCTCGCCGAGCTTTTCCACCGTCACGCGCACATGCAGCGTAATGGTCTGCTGGCCGCGAGTGATCGCCAGCGACGATTGCGAAATATCGCCCGCCAGATGCTCGGCTTGCGCCAGCAGCTCGTTGATGCCCGGCAATATCTCCATGATGCTGGCATCTTGCGTCAGCGACGTTCCGATACTCTCTAAAATGGTGGAGGCCGAGCGATTGAACAGCGTGATTTTCTTTTGCCGGTCGAGCGCGATCACGCCTGCCGAAACGCCCGACAGCACGGCTTCGGAAAAGCGGCGGCGCTCATCAAGCCGCCGGTTCGCCTCGATCAATTCGCTGCGCTGCGCCTCGAGCTGTTCGGTCATGCGGTTGAACGCGCGCGCCAGCGTGCCGATTTCGTCTTTATTGTCCGAGACGACGACATGCGCCGAAAAATCGCCGGCGCGCACACGCTCGGCCGCCTGCACCAGGCTGGAAATCGGGTTGGTCAGCCGCGCCGCGAAGACCATGCCGTAACCGATCGACGATAGCAGCAGCAGCGTGGCCAGCGTGACGAACACGATGAGAAATGTGACCTGCAGCCGGTCCATCTGGGTCTTGAGCGTGCCATAGGCGCTGACGGCGCCTTGCGCGCTTTGCATATGGCCGATCACCTTGCTGTCGATCAGCCGGCCGACGAGCAGATAGGTATCGTCCAGGGAATCGAGCTTGACCAGCGCGCGCACCTTGTCATCGTCGCCGGTCAGAATCACCACCTCGCCCCTGGCCGCCCGCTCCATGACGTCGGGCGAGATGCGCTCGAACGCCAGCGCAAAGCTCAGCCGGCCCTGCGCGAGAATGCGGTTTTTCTGGAACACCAGCGTTTCGGTCAGCAGCCGCAGCGCCGATTGCGTGGCGACGATACGGTTGAATTCCTGCGGGTTGGTGACGATGAGGCTCGCCGCATGGTTCAAGTCCCCGGCCATGGCCAGCGCATCGGCGCGGATATTTTCCTTATGCTCGGAAAGATACGCCTCAGCCACCATCAGCGATTCTCCCACCGCCGTCTGCACCCGCTCGTCGAACCAGGTCTGGATGCCGAGATTGAAAAACATCGCCGAGAATATCGACACGATCAGCGTCGGCACGATCGTGACCAAGCTGAACAGCACCAGGATGCGTTTTTGCAATTTCGACCCGGCCGAGCCGGCGCGCAAAGCCGTCCACAGCCCGAAGATGCGCGTGCCGATAATGCCGGCAAGCACGATCAATATGCCAAGATTGATGACCAGCAGCGTTCCCATGCGCCCCGGCCTGATGCCCAGCGGCTCGCCGCTGCCGGTGATAACGGTGTAGGTTACAACCACCGAGATAAGGGCGATGACCGCCAGCAGGGAAGCAAGATTGCGGCGTATGAATGCAAACACCGTTCGCTGGCCCGGCAAGGAGAAGAAATGTTGCACGGAAGCCAGCATCATCTACTTTCCTTCGACAGGCTGAATATGCAGCTCGGCGATTTTTTTGCGCAGCGTGTTGCGGTTGATGCCAAGCACGAACGCCGCCTTGACCTGGTTGCCGGCGGTGGCGCGCAGCGTCATCTCGATCAGCGGTTTTTCCACCAGCGGCAGGATGCGCTCGTAAAGGCCGGGCGGCGGCAATTGATCGCCGGCATGCGAATCGAAATATTGCTGCAGGTGCGCCCGCACATTCTGCTCCAGCGTCGACCCATGGTCCGTGAGCACAGGCGGCGCGTCATCGAGGCGTATTTCGCGCAGGAAAATATCCTTGCCGACGATGCTGTCGGAATAGGCCGTGCAAAAGCGCAGCATCATGTTTTCCAGCTCGCGCACATTGCCCGGCCAGCGATACTGCATCATCGCCTCGACCGTTTCGATGTCGAGAATGCGCGGCGGCAGATTGGCTCTTGCCGCCTTCTGCAAGAAAAACTGCGCCAGCGCGGCAATATCCTCGCGGCGGTCGCGCAGCGGCGGAATGCGCAGCGGGATGACGTTGAGGCGGTAATACAGCTCTTCCGAAAACAGCCCTTGATTGACCATGGTCATCAGGTTTTTCTCGGTGGCGCAGATAAGGCGGATGTCCGCTTTTATCATCTTATCGCCGCCGATGGGGCGATATTCGCCCTGCTGCAATAATTGCAAAAATTTGGTTTGCACCTCTTTGGGCAAGGCATCGATTCCGCTTAGGAACAGCGTGCCGCCATAGGCCTGCGCCAGTCTTCCGCTGCGGCCATCGTCGCTGCCGAATAACGTTTCCTCGATCAGCTCGGGTGCGATGGCAGCAACGTGCAGCTCGATGAAAGGGCCGGTTTTACGTCTGCCGAGATAATGCAGCGACTGGGCGAGCAAGGTTTTTCCGGAACCGCTTTCGCCGGTGATGGTGACGGTTAGGTCATGGCCGATCAGGCGGGTAATGGTATGGTAAATTTCCTGCATGGCCGGCGACGCGCCGATAAAATACCGCGGATCGTCGGACAAAACGGGTTGCTGTTGGGGTTCGGGCTTCATGCCGCGAGCGCGCATTCGTCTTGCATCGCGTCATCTTCCGATGGCGCGGCGCTTCCGGCTTCGACCTGGTAAGTAGTATTATAAAACGCCGCGATCTCCTGCTTCACCAACTCGGGATCGCCAAGCGTGTTGATGCGCTGGCGGTAGGAAGAAGAATCATACAGGCCGCTCGAATACCAGCCGATATGCTTGCGCGCGACCATCAGCCCGTTGGCGCCGTAATGCGAAAGCATTTCTTCGTAATGCGCGAGCACGATGTCGCGCTGCTGCTGCAGCGTCGGCGCGGCGATTTTTTCGCCGGTCTTCAAATAATGGCTGACCTGCGCCGGAAACCACGGACGGCCATAGGTTCCGCGCCCGATCATCACACCGTCGGCGCCGGACTGCGCCAACGCACGATCGACGTCATCGAAGCTTACGATATCGCCATTGACGATCACCGGCAGTTTCACCGCTTCCTTGACGCTGCGGATAAAGGCCCAATCGGCGCGGCCCTTATACATCTGGCAGCGCGTGCGCCCATGCACGGTGAGCATCTGGATGCCGGCATTTTCGGCGATTTTTGCCATGTTCGGCGCGTTGCGGCTGTTATCGTCCCAGCCGGTGCGCATCTTGAGCGTGACGGGAATCTTCACCGCTTTCACGGTGGCTTCAAGAATTTTTGCCGCCAGCGGCTCGTCGCGCATGAGCGCCGAGCCGGCATGGCCGCCCACCACTTTTTTCACCGGGCAGCCGAAATTAATGTCGATGATCTGCGCACCGCGGTCTTCGTTTAGCTTGGCCGCCTCGGCCATCACTTCCGGGTCGCAACCGGCAAGCTGAATGGCGAACGGGAATTCCTCCGGCGCGAAGCTCGCCATGCGCAGCGTGTTTTTCGTCTCCAGAATCATCGCGCGCGAGGCGATCATTTCCGACACGACCATGCCGGCTCCGAAACGCTTCACCAGCCGGCGAAACGGCAGGTCGGACACGCCGGTCATCGGCGCGAGCCAGACCGGGTCTTCCACACGAATATTGCCGATGGTAATGGTCATTTTATCCTTATCTGTCATTGCGAGGAGCGCAAGCGACGTGGCAATCCATCTTCCTTTTCTGGATTGCTTCGCGTAAGCTCGCAATGACGCGTGAAGTTTTTAACCTAAATTTCACTTATTTTCAATATATTCCGCAGTCTTATGACAGAAAAAACCATAGCGTTGCTGGTTGCCGCCGGGAATTCGACCCGGATGGCGGGTGACATGCCCAAGCCCTATATGCAGCTTGGCGGCGAGCCGCTTTTACGCCGCACGGTGAAAATTTTCCTTGAACATCCGGCGATTGACGGGGTGCGCGTGGTCATCAGGCGCGAGCATCACGCCTATTATAAAAAGGCGGTGGAGGGGCTCACGCTCTTTCCTTGCGTCGTCGGCGGGACCAGCCGCCAGGAATCGGTGCGGCTGGGGTTGCAAAGCCTCGCCCACCGCAAGCCGGAGCGGATTTTAGTCCATGACATCGCACGGCCGCTGACCGGCCACACGCTTATCTCGCAGCTTCTTACCATGCTGGAGCGGCATCAGGCGGTGATTCCCGCCCTGCCGCTGGTCGATACCGTCAAGCGGGCGGCGGGCGGCATGGTTAGCGAAACCATCGCCCGCGACGAACTTTACAGCGTGCAGACGCCGCAAGGATTTCATTTCGAGCCGCTCATGTCGGCGCACCGGCAATTTGCCGGAGCGGCGCTTACCGACGACGCGGCGCTCATGGAAAAAGCCGGGATACCGGTTGCGATCATGGAAGGCGACCCCGATAACGTCAAATTGACCACGATGAAGGATTACGAACGTATGCAAACACTGCTTTCGCTCAATTCGGAAACACGCACGGGCATCGGCTTCGATGTCCACCAGCTTAAAGCGCACGATCCGGAAACGCCGCTTTCGCAGCATTACATCAAGCTTTGCGGCATCAAAATTCCCTTCGCCCATTACCTCATCGGCCATTCCGACGCCGACGTGGCGATTCATGCGCTGGTCGACGCCATGCTCGGCGCCATCGGCGACGGCGATATCGGCACACATTTCCCGCCCGACGATCGCAAATGGCAGGGCGCGAATTCCGACCGTTTTCTGCTGCACGCCTATGAGAGTATCAAAAACCGCGGCGGCGAGCTGGTGCATCTCGACCTCACGCTCATTTGCGAAAAACCGAAAATCTCCGCCTATCGCGAGCAGATGAGCGCGCATATCGCCCAAATGCTCAAACTCACGCCCGACCGCGTGAGCGTCAAGGCGACCACCACGGAAAAACTCGGCTTCACCGGCCGCGGCGAAGGCATCGCCGCCCAGGCGGTGGCAACGGTCAAACTGCCGAGGTAATTTAATTGTCATCCCGGCGCAGGCCGGGATCCACGCCTCAACATTTACGGACGTTGATAAGTGGATCCCGAAACAAGTTCGGGATGACAGAAAAGGAGAACAATGAAAGAAGGCAAAAAGAAAATCTGGTGGTATATCGCCACCTGGTTCGGCAGCGGCCTGTCGCCATTTGCCAGCGGCACCGCCGGCTCGCTCGCCGCTTTGCCTTTTGCTTATCTCATACAGGTCAATTTCGGTAGCGGCGCCTTGCTGCTGGCGGCGCTTGCGATATTTTTCCTCGGCTGGTGGGCATCGAATCAGTATCTGCGCCATCGAGGCGGCGAAGATCCCGGCGAGATCGTCGTCGATGAAGTGGCGGGGCAATGGCTGCTGCTATCGGTGTTGCCATATACCTGGCAGGGGTATCTGGCGGGATTCCTGCTATTCCGCCTTTTCGACGTCATCAAGCCCTGGCCGGTCTCCTGGGCCGATAGAAAAGTAAAAGGCGGGCTGGGCGTCATGCTCGACGATATGTTGGCGGCTTTATACCCTGCCGGGGCATATATGGCCTATTTATACTATACGGGGGTATAGTATGTTCGAGGCCGCGCTCATGAAGGAAGCCGCAACATTACTGGATCGCTGCAAGCAAAAAAATCTAAAAATCACCACCGCCGAATCCTGCACGGGCGGTGCAATCGCAACGCTGCTTACCGAAATCCCCGGCTGCTCGAAAAGCTTCGACCGCGGCTTCATCACCTACAGCAACGAAGCCAAAACCGAAATGCTGGGCGTCGAGGCGTCGCTCATCGAAATGCATGGCGCGGTAAGCGAGGAAGTCGCGGTTGCCATGGCGCGCGGGGCGCTGTCGCATTCACGCGCAACGATGGCCATAGCCGTCACCGGCGTCGCCGGTCCCGACGGCGGCACGCCCGAAAAACCCGTCGGCATGGTATGTATCGCTGCTAGCGCCGATAATTATCTGGAAGTAAAAACCCATCGTTTCACCGGCGACCGCCGCGCCGTGCGCCTGGCCGGCGTCACCGCCGCACTGCACATGCTCGATGCCATGCTCAGGCGTTCTTTTTCGTCCGTTGCCTGAACTAAACTAATCCCCTCCCCCTTGAGGGGGGGGAGGGTTAGGGTGGGGGTGAAATGCCTGTCGCAAGTAAGTAACCCCTCACCTCGGTTTGCCTAAGACTTACTTGCAGTAAGCCTAAGGCAAACCGTCCTCTCCCCCAAGGGGAGAGGATTAAGAAGATTTTTTTCGTTGCCTGAATTCGCTGGCCTTGCCGGGCTTGTTGATCTGCTGCGGCCGGGCGATGGCCAGCGCATCCGCATCGACGTCTTGGGTCACGACGCTGCCGGCGCCGATAATCGCCCCGTCGCCGATGGTCACCGGCGCTACCAACGAACTGTTGGAGCCGATGAACGCCCCGGCGCCGATCACCGTCTGGTGCTTTGCCTTGCCGTCATAATTACAGGTGATGGTGCCGGCGCCGATATTGGCGCCCTCGCCGACCGTCGCATCGCCGACATAGCTTAAATGGTTGGCCTTGGCGCCTTTACCTAGATCAGTTTTTTTCAACTCGACGAAATTGCCGACATGCGCGCCTTCGCCGACGATACTCCCCGGGCGTATACGCGCGAACGGACCGATGACTGCGTTTTTATGGATATGCGCGCCTTCGATATGCGAGAAAGAGCGAATCTCCGCCCCCTCCTCCACGGTCACGCCCGGCCCGAATACCACCTGGGGGTATATGGTCACATCTTGCCCGAGCTGGGTGTCGACGTGGAAATACACCGTCATCGGGTCGATTAGCGTTGCGCCCTGCTCGAGCGCGGCACTACGCAGCCGCTGCTGCATGAAATATTCCGCCTGCGCCAACTGGTCGCGCGAATTGATGCCCATCACTTCCGTGGCGTCGGCGGCGGCCACATGGCAATGCAGGCCGTCGGCATCGGCGAGCGAGACGATGTCGGTCAGGTAATATTCGCCGGCGGCGTTGGTGGTGGTCAGGCGTGACAGCAGCGGGAAAAGCAGCTTGCCGCGGACGGCCATAATGCCGGAATTGCACAGCGTGATTTTACGCTGCTCGGCGTTGGCGTCGCGGTCTTCGACGATTTCCTCGAGTTGGCCGTTGCCGTCGAGCACCAGGCGGCCATAGCCGGCCGGGTTGGCGAGATGCATGCCGAGCACCACGATGTCGGCCGATTCGGTCGCATGGATGAGATGATGCAGCGTATGCGGAGTAATCAGCGGTATGTCGCCATACAGCACCAGCACCGTATCGTGATAATCAACCAATTCTTTCTGGGCGCAGGCGACGGCATGGCCGGTGCCTTTTTGCTCTTCTTGAATAACAAAACGGCAATTTTTGGCCTTTCTCAATGCCTCTTCTTCCACCGCCTTCATGCCCGGCGCGGTCACGACGATTGTTTTTTCCGGCGCCAGCGGCGAGAGCGCCGCCAGCACATGCGCGATCATCGGCTGGCCGGCGACACGGTGCAGCACCTTGGGCAGCGCCGAGCGCATGCGCGTGCCCTTGCCGGCGGCCAGAATAATCGCCGCGAAATTATGCTTGTGCGTGTTTCCCATAGGGCTACAATTAGCCTAATTCTGGATAAAAACAAGGCATTGTGATGGACGCCACGGCGATACTTTTTACGTTATGCGGCTTGTTCGGCGGCGTCGGGCTGGGCTGGATGCTGCTTTTTGGCAAGCTGGCGCGGGTGCACGCCCAGCTTGCATTGCTTCGCGAGCGGCTGGAAAACGCCGCCCAGGAGCTGGAACAAACGCGCGGCGAGCGCACGCTCATGCACGAGCGCGCCGTCACCGCCGAGGCCGATAAGCGCGCGGTGGAGCAGCGGCTGCAAGAGCAGCAGGAACAGCTGCGGCTCGAATTTAAAAACACCTCGCAGCAACTCTTCGAGAACATCACCCAGAAATTCTCCACCCAGTCGGAAAAGCAGATCGGCGACCTGCTCAACCCCTTGCGCGAGCGGCTGGGCGAATTCCAGAAGCTCGTGGTCGATTCGTTCGGCACGCAGGGCAAAGAGCAACATACGCTTAAATCCGAGATCGAAAAAATCGTGCTGCAAACCGACAGCCTGACCAAGGCTTTGCGCGGCGACGTGAAGGTGCAGGGCAATTGGGGCGAGGTGATTTTGGAGCGCATCCTCGAGGAATCGGGCCTGCGCAAGGACAGTGATTATATTGTGCAAGGCGCGGATATGGGTCTGTCCGCCGCTGACGGCAGCCGGCAGATGCCCGACGTGATCGTCAATTTGCCGGAGAAAAAACACATCGTCATCGACTCGAAATTGTCGCTGGTCGCCTATGAACGCTATTGCAGCGAGGCCGATGAAACCGCCGGCCAGGCGCATGTGAAGGATTTTCTGCGGTCGGTCAAAGCCCACGTTAATGGCCTAGGCGCGAAGAATTACCAGAGCAACGACAAGCTGAGCACGCCCGATTTCGTGCTGCTGTTCATGCCCATCGAAGGCGCTTACGCGCTGGCGATGCAGCAGGATCCGCAATTGCATCATTACGCCTGGTCGAAGCGCATCGTCATCGTCTGCGCCTCGACGCTGTTTGCGACGCTGCGCACCATCGCCTCGCTATGGCGCATCGAGCAGCAAAACCAGAACGCGCAGGAAATCGCCCGCCAGGGCGGCGCGCTTTACGACAAGTTCGTCGGCTTCATCGAAGACATGAACGGCATCGAGAAACAGATTTTCCGCCTGAACAACAGCTACGAAGAGGCGATGAACAAGCTCAGCAAAGGCACCGGCAACCTGGTAAGCCGCGCCGAAAAGCTCAAGCAGCTCGGCGTCAAGACGACCAAGCAACTTGCCAAAACCGGCCAGGCGGATGAGGGCGAAGATAATATCGTGCTGCTCAGCGGCACCGAAAACGCCTGAGCCTACTTCTTAAATTCCAGCCCCAGCAGCCGGTAGCTTTCGCTGTCTTCCTTCCAGCCCGGCTTGACTTTCACGAACAGGGCAAGATGCACTTTCTTGTCGAGCATCGCTTCCAGCTCCTTGCGGGCGCCGGTGCCGATGGCTTTGATCATTTCGCCGCCGCTGCCCAGGACGATTTTCTTCTGTCCTTCGCGCTGCACGTAAATCGCCTGTGAAATTTTCACCAGCCGGTCGGTTTCTTCCCAGGCTTCGGTCTCGACGAAAATCGCGTAGGGCAGTTCCTGGTCAAGTTTATAAAATATTTTCTCGCGGGTGATTTCGGCGGCAAGCAGGCGCAGCGAAATGTCGCTCATCTGGTCTTCGGGATACAGCCACGGCCCCGGCGGCATCGCCCCGGCCAGGTGTTTTTTGACATCATCGACGCCGTCGCCGCTGAGCGCCGAGATCATGAAGATGCGCGCAAACGCGCCGTGCTCGTCGCAGGCTTTCGCCAGCGATATAAGTGTCGGCTTGTCGACCGCATCGATTTTATTGATGGCCAAATATACTGCCCTCCCCCTTGAGGGGGGAGGGTTAGGGTGGGGGTGGAGGGTGGTTGGGAGGGGGTGAGCGGTAGGAAAAGGATTTTTTTGAATGCCACCCCCTCCCGTCACCCCCGCAACAAGTGCGGGGTCGCTGACCTCCCCCCTCAAGGGGGAGGTGAAGGAACGAAGTTTTTCGATCAGCCGGCGCGTCTCCTCGCGCAGGCCGCGCTGCGCGTCGAGCAACAGCAATACCGCGTCGGCATCGCCGATACCCGACCAGGCGGCGCTGACCATCGCTTTTTCGAATTGCTTCTCGGCGTTGAAAATACCCGGCGTATCGACGAAAATCAGTTGCGTATGTTCGTGCGCGCAGGCGCCGCGCACGTTAAAGCGCGTGGTCTGCACTTTCGGCGACACGATCGACACTTTGCCGCCGACCAGCCGGTTGACGAGCGTCGATTTCCCGGCGTTCGGCTCGCCGATGATGGCCACGATGCCGCAAAATCTCTGTAATAACTTATTCATTAATAACACTTAATATTTTGTTGCATTCGGTTCTATGTATGTATATTATGTGTACCAATATCTACGCAACACATTCATTAAAGGATTACGCTATGTTGATAGAATTGCCCGATGGCGGATCGATGTCCTCCGAAAGAAAGAAAAATGGCATTACCTATGCTTTTGATCCCAGCGAAGTCTATAGCGTAGAGGCTAAAGGTAGCCCTAGCCCCACTCAGGCGAAGGAGATTACTATTCATATAGCAGGCAGGAAAAAGCCCATTGTAATATCAGATGAAGTTCAGGCGATATTGCAAGTGCTGGGCCAGCCCATGATAGAAATAGAGGAAGGTCACTATATCAATGCCAGACGCGTGCTAGCTGTGGTACAGCCGGGAAGATCTGAGCCGGTGGAATTTTCTATGGATGCGGGACATGAATCTATCTCCTACAAAATAACACATAAGGGAGCAGCAGAACTTATAAGTTTGATAAATGAGCAACAAGCTGCCTCCCAACCCGGTATAACAGGCTATGCCAGCCGATTTACATCCAAAGCGGCGCGTTAAGCGTTTTGCATAAGCTTTTTCAATAACGCCTCCGCTGCCAATTGCTCGGCGAGGCGCTTGGACGCGGCCTTGGCGGTGGCGGGCGCATGGCCGGCCAGCGATACTTCGATGGTAAAGACCGGCGCGTGGGCCGGGCCGGTGGTTTCGACGATGCGGTAGACGGGAATGGCCAGCCCCCTCGCCTGCGCCCATTCCTGCAGCGCGGTTTTGGCGTCTTTGGGCGGCGCGATGATTTTTTCGGCGAGTTCGCGCCAGCGCGGCGCGATGAAACGCTGCGCCGCTTCCATGCCGCCATCGAGATAGATGGCGCCAATCAGCGCTTCGAGCGCATCTTCCAGGTTGGAAGCATTGTCACGGCCGCCGCCCTGCTTTTCGCTGGCTGCCATCAGCAGGCAATCGCCCAGCCCGATCCCAGCGGCGATCTGCGTCAGCGTTTCGCCGCGCACCAGCGCGGCGTGGCGGCGCGCAAGCTCGCCTTCCTGTTCGCTGGGATAAAGATCGTAGAGCATGGCGGCGACCGCCATGCCGAGCACCGCATCGCCCAAGAACTCGAGCCGCTGGTTACTGCCGCCCTTGCCGAGGCTGGGATGGGTAAGCGCCAGCGTCAGCAACTCCGGATTGTCGAAAGCATAACCGATGCGTTGTTGAAGTTCCTGCATCATGGGATGACGGTAAAGAAGCGCTCCAACCGCCATTCCAGCGGATTGAGCAACGACCCTTTGGTGGACAGGAAAATAAATTCCGCGCGGCCGATCAAATTTTCCTTCGGCACGAAACCGACTTCGCTGAGGAAACGGCTGTCGCGCGAATTGTCGCGGTTATCGCCCATGAAAAAATAATGCCCCTCGGGGACGATGTAGATCTGCGTATCGTCGGCGGCGCCGTAGCGATATTCCTTGAGAATGGTGATGGTTTTTCCTTCCGGCAATTTTTCGGTGAAGCGGGGGATCGCTTTCACCTTGCCGGGAATTTCATCGTCCTCGTAATCGTCGACGCGCTCGCGCGGCAAGGCGACGCCGTTAACATAGACGATGCCGTCGCGGACTTGAATATTGTCGCCGGGTAGGCCGATGAGGCGTTTAATGTAATCGATGCGCGGGTTTCTCGGCAGGCGGAACACCACCACGTCGCCGCGCTTGGGTTCTTCCTCCATCACCCTGCCGGCAAATAACGGCAGGCTGAACGGGAAGGAATAGCGGCTATAGCCATAGGCGTATTTCGACACGAACAGGTAATCGCCGACCAGCAGGTTGCTTTTCATGGAGCCGGAAGGAATATGGAACGGCTCGAACAGGAAGCTGCGGAAAGTGATGGCCAGCAATGCGGCGATAATTAAGGTGCGAACCGTCTCACTTACGAGATTATTCTTTTTATTTTCAATTGGTTGTTCATTCATAATGCGTCAAATTACCCCATGGATAAGGCAGGAACCGCACAGTTGTAATCAGCTTGCGGACAACATGCAACGGCTAAACCTATTTCTAGAAATTAAACCTTTTTTAGCACAAAAACGGTATCATAAGCGGGTAAACAGCCACCCTCACCCGGATACACATACTAACCTTATGTACGACAACCAGGAAGCCACGATTTCGTTCGATGCCATGAAGCTGGAGGATTTCGGCAAGTTGCAGGAACGCTACCAAACGCTGGGCCTGGCGCACCGCGCCGGCGCCATGCTCGCCGACGCCAAGCCGGCCCTGTCGATGGCCGAAACCATCCTGGGTACGCTCAGCAGCACGGTCAAGACAAAACAACTGTTTGATTCGATTCGCAAAAACAGCCTGCTCATCGGAAAAATGCGCCCGAGCGACGCCAAAGTCACCCTGATGGATAACGGCAACGATTTCATCGACGTCACCCGCAAGAAAATTGCCGCCTGGCGCAAGACCATGGAGCGTTTGAGCATGGGCGAAGGCATCGTCGTCGAGAACAGCCAGGAATTCATCTCCAGCCGCGAGCCGGTCTGCGCGGCGATCGGCAGCGTGACGGCGCTGAGCAATTACCTGTCGGTGGTGCAGATCGCCATCGGCGAATTGGTCAAGACCGACGCCGACAACGCGCCCTACTACAATTCGATGATCACCAAAATCCGCCGCTGCGCCACGCTCATCAGCGATTGCGAGAACGCCTCCTGCCTCACCGCGCAGGTGCATTAAGCCACACGGCCCAATCCCCTCTAACGCATATTGACAAACCACCGATAATCTGGTGATTGGTTGCCTCTGTTCATTCACTCGGGACAGATAAGGCAATCTAAATGAAGCGGAGCGGCTGTGTCCCCCGAAGCTCAAAGAGCGCAGGGGGATGGCCGATTGATAGAGCCCGTCCTACGCTCGCAAGCGAGCTACGGAGGGCGTAATATTTTCTAACGCCTGAAGGCGTAAGAAAACCTAACGGAGACGTGGCCGAGTGGCCGAAGGCGGCGGTTTGCTAAACCGTTATACGAGTAACATCGTATCGGAGGTTCGAATCCTCTCGTCTCCGCCACCCTACGCCCTGCGGGCTTCGGGTGGCAGGCCACTTTATCTCCCGAAGCTTTAGCGTAGGGAGACAAAGGGGACTGACGCACGGAACCGCATATTGGGCGTAGGAGTGTCGCCCGAAGCTCCTCTTGGAGCGTAGGGGGACTGGTGCAGTCATGTGGTATGTTTACTTTATAGAATTAAATAACGGCAGCATCTATGTCGGTTCGACACCTGACCTGAAACGGCGTTTTGAGTCGCATCAAAAAGGACAGGTGCAATCGACCAAGTCATATACGCCTGTAAAGTTAAAATCATATGTTGCTGTTGAAACTGAAATGCTAGCAAGGGAGCTTGAAAAATACTTCAAGTCAGGCTCTGGGAAAGCTGTTGCTTTAAAGAGATTTCTAAGATGAACCCCTGGGTTCGTAAATTTTGCAGGAAGCAAAATTTGACGCCGCACCCCGCACTTGTTGCGGGGGAGGCGCCGCTCGCCTGTCCTCCGAAGCCTTGGCGTAGGAGGAACGGCAAATGGTCAGGAGACCATTTGTCAATCCTCTCCGCTCCACCCCCAAAAGCCCCTTCTGGGGCTTTTTTAACCCGGTCTTACGTTTCGTTGCTGGGCAATAAACTTTTTCCATTCTTTTGCTAATGCCTTGAAATTTTCGTTCTCAACGACATCGTCACAATTATTTTCAATCCGGACGACATAATCGGGACGAAGATAAAAATTTTCTGGCGGTTCATCGGATTGTAAATGCGGTCGGGGCATGGAATCTTCTACCGTTTCAAGGGAGCTTAGACGGCTTAGAGATTTAGTTGTGTTCTCGGAAGTGAAGTTGCAACGAAATACTTCAAGAGGGTTGTCCGTCATGATGTGATTGAAAAGCACCTGATATAATTTACCGGTTATTTGCTGACGTTCTTCCGGCTCTCTAGGAAGAAGTTCACCGTCAAAAACAACAAAGATACGCGGAAAGCGGTGATCATCATCCGCCGGCAATAACAATACCTGCTTTGCTTTTCTCAGCGCATTCTGCACATGCTCAGGGATTGTGTAAGACGATGTTGCATTCATATGTTATGAGCTGTCAGGTAAATTTAGTTCCATAGAATTTTATTGATAAGTATTACATCCATTTGTAAAATAAGCAATCTTGTTTTGGCGCAGATGCAAAACCCGTCCTCTCCCCTCCGCCACTTAATAAAACGGGCCACAGTGAGACGAAATGAAGTGGCACAGCGACTCCGCTTCTCTATAATGCGTTTCCATGCATTGGAACGACAGCGCCATCCTCCTCTCCGCCCGCAAGCACGGCGAAACCAGCGCCGTGGTGCGCGTGTTGGCGCGCGGGCATGGGGTATATGCGGGCATCGTCAAAGGCGCCTCGTCGAAGGCGAACCGCGGCATCGTCCAGCCGGGCAACCTCGTGGGCGCGCACTGGAATGCCCGGCTTTCCGAACATCTGGGCATGTTCCGGCTCGAGCTGGCGCAGGCCCATGCCGCCCATCTCATGCACGATGCCGCCCGCCTCGCCGCGCTGTCTTCCTGCTGCGCGCTCATGGAGACGGCGCTGCCCGAGCGCCATCCCTACCCTGCCTTGTATGCCGCTCTGGAAAAACTGCTCTCCCAACTGCAAACAAGCGATGACTGGCCGCTGGAATATATCCGCCTGGAGCTGGCCATACTTGCCGAAACCGGCTTCGGGCTGGATTTAAGCAAATGCGCCGCGACCGGCGCAGTCGAAGACTTGCTCTATGTCTCGCCCAAGTCCGGCCGCGCCGTCTCGCGCCAGGCCGGCGAGCCTTATCAGGATAAATTGCTCAAGCTGCCTGCTTTCTTACTTCCCCTCTCCCGCGGAGCGGGGGAGGGTCAGGGAGGGGGTGACTTAATCCCAAGGGCCCGTGAATTACGCAAGGGCCAAAGCGATGCCGAACAAAAACTTTGGTATTATTTACGAGCACATCGCTTTCAACACTACGGCTTCCGCCGCCAGAAACCCATTGGAAGTTATATAATTGACTTCGTTTGCATGGAAAAAAAGCTGGTTATCGAATTGGATGGGGGACAACATACGGAACAACAGGCCTATGACCGAAAACGCACGAAATTCTTAGAATCACAAGGTTATCGCGTACTACGATTTTGGAATGATGAGATGATAAAAAATGAGGAGGCTGCTCTTCAGATAATTTTATCGGCTTTGGAAGAACAAAATACCCCCTCCCTAACCCTCCCCCCTTCGGGGAGAGGGGATATTATTCACGGCCTGGCGCTGACCGGCTATTTTCTGGAGCATTGGCTGCTTACCCCCCATAACCGCAAACTGCCGTCGGCGCGGGGCAGATTGCTGCAAACCCTTTACAAACCCGCAGAAACCCTGTAGTTTCTCGCAAAATTTGCAACCATTGTCCTGTGGGACAGAGAAATACATGGCCAAAACACCGACCTCGTCCAAACCTGAAAACAACCCGGTAGTTTCGTTCCGCACGACGCTGGAAGAAAAATACCTCGCCTACGCGCTTTCCACCATCACGGCGCGCAGCCTGCCCGACGTGCGCGACGGCCTCAAGCCCGTGCATCGCCGCCTGCTTTATGCGATGCTGCAGCTCAAGCTCGACCCGAAATCCGGCTATAAGAAATGCGCGCGCGTCGTCGGCGACGTGATCGGTAAATACCATCCGCATGGCGATATTTCCGTCTACGAGGCGATGGTGCGCCTCGCGCAGACTTTCGCCGTGCGCTACCCGCTGGTCGAAGGCCAGGGCAATTTCGGCTCGATCGACGGCGACAACGCCGCGGCGATGCGTTACACCGAAGCGCGCCTGACCGAAGTCGCCATGACGCTCATGGAAAATCTCGACGAGGACACGGTCGGCTTCCGCCCGACCTATGACGGCTCGGAAGAAGAGCCGATCGTCATGCCCGCCGCCTTCCCCAACCTGCTCGCCAACGGCTCGGAAGGCATCGCCGTCGGCATGGCCACCTCCATTCCGCCGCATAATGCTGGCGAGCTGTGCGACGCGCTGCTCTACATCATCGAGAAACCCGACTGTGCGGTGCGCAACCTCGTCACGCGCATTCCCGGCCCGGATTTCCCGACCGGCGGCATCATTGTCGAAACGGCGGAGAATATCCGCACCGCCTACGAAACCGGCCGCGGCTCCATCCGCGTGCGCGCCAAGTGGAAAAAAGAAGAGCTGTCGCACGGCCTCTACCAGATCGTCATCACCGAAATTCCCTACCAGGTGCAAAAATCGCGGCTGATCGAAAAAATCGCCGAGCTGTTCAAGAATAAAAAGCTGCCGCTGCTGGGCAACATCCGCGACGAATCGGCCGAGGACATGCGCATCATCCTCGAGCCGAAGAGCCGCAGCGTCGAGGCGGACATGCTGATGGAGTCGCTGTTCAAAGTCACCGACCTGGAGACGCGCTCCAGCCTGAACCTTAACGTGCTCAATGCCAGCGGCGCGCCGCAGGTGATGAACCTGAAAGAAATTCTGGTCTCCTTCCTCGATCACCGGATGGACGTGCTCACCCGCCGCAGCCAGTTCCGCCTCGGCAAGATCGCTCACCGCCTGGAAATACTCGATGGGTTTTTGATCGCCTATCTCAATCTCGACGAGCTGATCCGCATCATCCGCCGCGAAGATGAGCCCAAGCCGATCATCATGAAAAAATGGAATCTCTCCGAGGTGCAGACGGAAGCGATTCTCAACATGCGGCTGCGCAGTTTGCGCAAGCTCGAGGAGTTCGAGATCAAGACCGAGCATAATGCGCTTTCCAAGGAGCAAAAGGAATTGCAGTCGCTTTTGAAATCCGAGGAAAAACGCTGGCTGAAAATCGCCGAGGAAATCAAGGAAACCAAAAGCCGCTTCGGCCAGAAAACCGCGCTGGGCAGGCGGCGCACGCAATTCGCCGAGGCGCCCACCGGCATGGTGCTCGACATCGAAGCCTTCGTGGAAAAAGAACCGATCACCATCTTATGCTCCAACATGGGCTGGATTCGCGCGGTCAAGGGCCATAGCGCCGAGCTCGCCGACGTCAAATATAAAGAGGGCGACGAGGAGCGTTTCAACCTGCTCGGCCAGACCACCGACAAGCTGCTCATCTTCGCCAGCGACGGCCGTTTTTACACCCTGCCCTGCGACAAGATTCACAAAGGCAAAGGCTTCGGCGAGCCGGTACGCCTCATGATCGACCTGGAAAACGACGTCGACATCGTCGCCATGCATATTTTCGCGCCGGAGCAAAAGCTGCTGCTGGCCGCCGGCAATGGCAAGGGCTTTGTCGTCGAGGCAAGCGAAGTCGTCGCGCAGACGCGCGCCGGCAAGCAGATCCTCAATCCGGTTGCCGGCCATAAGGCAGTGCTGTGCCGTATCGTCGAGGGTAATCATGTCGCGGTGATCGGCGATAACCGCAAGCTGCTTATTTTCCCGGTTTCGCAAATTCCGCTCATGAAAAAAGGCCAGGGCGTGACTTTGCAGAAATACAAAGATGGCGGGCTTTCCGACCTCAAAACATTTGTTTTGAAAGATGGCTTAAGCTGGGCGCTGGGCGGTAAAACCCGCACCGAGACGGACATCAAGCCGTGGATCGGCAACCGCGCCGATGCCGGCCGCCTGCCGCCGACCGGCTTCCCGCGCACCAATAAATTCAGCTGATATCTAGGAAACCTAGAGCGTTTTTGCTTTTGTTCTTTACAGATGCATGGCAAGGCGAGCCGCGCGGAGTGTACAACGCAGTACATGAGCACGGCGAGTCCGACGCCAGGCGCTGTAAAGGGCAAAATGAAAAATGCTCTAAGTGATATGTTGCGGGTTGTGGAGGATGCCGTTTAGGAACGCGCGGCCGCTATGGTTTTCCACATAGTTGATGAGCGCCACGACGACGCGGCGGTCGAACGCCGTGTCGCACTGCTCGAGCAAAAATTTATTGGCCGAGCCGATGGGAATGGCCGTGCGCCAGGAGCGCGGGCTAATCATGCCGATGAAGGCGTTGGCAACCGCGATGATGCGGCTGGAGACGAGAATTTGCTCGCCCTGCAAGCCGAGCGGCCCGCTGCCGTCCCATTTTTCCTGCCATTGCGAGAGTGTTTCGGCGACCGGGCCTTCGAAGCTGATGTCGCGTAGCAATTCGGCCGGCGCGCTCAGCGACTCGCGGATGATGCGTTTCTCGTCGGCGGTCAGGCTTTCCGTTTTGGTCAGCAGCTCGGTGGGCACGACGATTTTTCCGACATTCATCAGGCTGGCGGCAAAGCGCGTGGTTTCCACGGTGACGTTGTCGAGCTCCATCTCGATCGCCACCTCGTGCGCCACCTGCGACACCAGCAGTGAATGGTTGGCGGCGAACGGGTCGCGCTTATCGACCAGTTTGAGCAATGTCTGCACGAGCTGATGGTGCGTGCTCAGGCGGCGCTCGCGCTCATGCACCACGTCGCTGATGTCCTGCTCGACGATCAGCACGCCCGGCGTGTTTGGCGGCAGCGACACCACCGGAATATGATCGAGAGGAATATAGGCGAAGCGCACGACCTTCTCTTCCTTGCCGTCGAGCATATGCAACTCGTCATAGGAAATCTGCTTGGCGGCGATCACTTTGGCGCATTGCTCGCCGATCAGCGCCGCCCGCGCCGTGCCGCGCACGTCGACCAAGGATTTCCCGACGATATGCTCGGCGCTGATGCCGGTTGATTCGACGGTCTTGCGGTTGGCGAACTGGTATTGGTTATGCTGGTCGAGAATATAGATCGGCTCCGGCTGATGGTCGGCGACCAGGCGCAGCAGATGTTCCTGCGCCATCGCCCGCGCCGCCAGCTTGCGGAAATGGTGAGACATCATCATCGAGCGCAGCGAATGCGCATGCCACCAGATGGCGATGATGAGCAGCACGATGATGACGATGATGAGGAAGAAAAAGACCATCATGCTGTTGCGGCGCTCGCCGCTTTCCTTCAGTGCTTCGTCCTTGTCGATCTTGACCACCAATATCCACGACGTCCCGGCGATCTGGCGCGACGTGCCGATGACGACCTTGTCGCGGTAATCTTTTTTCTGGCTGACGAAATTTCCGACATTCTCGATCAGCATGGCTTCGGCGAATGCGCCGCTATTTTGATCGACCTGCTTGCTAAGCGCGGCGCTTTCGTCGAGGAGCGGGGAAATATAATCGATCTTCTTGCCGTCATTGCCGGCAAGGCGTACCAAAATAGCTTCGAGTGTTTTCTCGGTGCTGCCGGGATGCTTGAGCAGGCCGAAGAAACTATCCTGGATAATTTTGATGCCGACGATACGGCCGATCTGCGATTCCGGGTTGTGCTCGCCTTGAATGCCGAATACCGACGCCACGAACCCGATATAGACGACGCCGTCCTTATCTTTTTGTATGTCGATGATGCCGTCCTGGCCCACGGGCAGGTTTTTCACTTGCTCGATCATGAGGTCGCGGGTCGCCTGCGACATCGAGCTGGAAACCACCAGCCTATTATCGTTATCGATGACGGCCAGCCCGCCCTTATCGTCCTGGGGAATATTGGCGTGGATGGTAGGCAGGCTGCTTGGGGCGCTGAAGCCGGCGCGCTCGGCGGTAAAGAGCAGCAGGTTGCGCAGATAGGCTTTTTGCCCGGAATCCACTTCCGACGCTTTTCCATTGGTCATTTCCGGCGCCATCTGCTTTTCGCTCATATAAAGCTGCAGCGACGGGTTGTCGGCCAGCGTGCGCAGCTCCTTGAGGTTATCGGCGACGTAACGGTCGATCTCGCCCTTGCGGCTCTCGGCGATAAGATTGAGTTTTTCCTGCCAGGTCTGCAAATCGCGGGCGAGGTCGGCCTCCAGGTAACGCGAGATCAGCCAGACGCCCGATACGATAATGAGCATGACCAGGGCGGCGATGCTGTAAAGCCGCGGAGAGAAACTCGGCGTATCGTGAAGGTGCTTATGGGTCATAACGGTTCCAGTTAGGGCGGTTATTTTTAACAAGCCTGCGGTTAAATTCCAATATAATAATAACTTCGAGAGCACATCTTATGTTTTAGGTGAATAAACCCACCACCACGACTCGTTGATGCCGTAGATGGGGCGGTAGTGAAATATTTTACTGGCCGGCATCACCTGCGGAATCTGGTTGTCGAGTATGAAGATCTCATCGCCGTCATATACTCCCAGTATGGCGTGGATGATGCCGCCGAGATTATAATCCTGCACGATCATGATGCGCATCTGCTCGTCGCCCATGCCCAGGGCGCGCAACGAATAATATTTAGCGATCGCATAATCCTCGCAATCGCCGTTGATCGACATGAATTCGTGCGGCGTCTCCCAGAAATCCTCCACGCCCCAATTGATCTGGTCGAGCACATACGGATGCGCATTCCCCCAATCATTGATTTTCTTGAGCTTCTCCTTGAGCGGCTTATCGCGCAGGCCCGCCAGCATTTCCTTCCATTGCACGACGGCGCAGGGATGATAGGTGGCCTTGCCGCAATCGCCGTCATCGCGCTTTCCCTGCGTCTCGAAACGCGCCACCATCGATGTCCATTTGGGAAACGGTTTCAGGTTCGTCGATTTTTTTTCGTTGGTGTCGAAGTAGGAAGTGCGCGCGGCATGCGCGGAGGAATCGATAAAAGCGCCGGCAATAAACGCCAGCAAAAATAAAAATGAAAAAATAAAATTGTGCGGTCGCATCGTGCATGCCATCGGATATTTTTTACATTATACATCGCATCTTATCAAAATAATTGTGGTTTTTATATCACAGTCGGAATGAAATTATCATATTTTGCAAAACATATTTTGACAAAAAATAAGCGGCATTTTTTTTGCGCTACGCTAATCGGAAATTTATCTCACCAAGATTCAGTGCGCCTTTGCAGATGCACAGATTTATTCCGTCAACGGAATGAATTGCCGTGCCTCCCCAGGCCAAGCTGCGAGGAGTAGGCCATAATGCTTACGGCATTAACAGAAAATTTATCATTTATGGGTTATATGTAATGCAATATTTGCTCGCACGGTGTGAGTGAATATTCTAACTAAGATGGAGACTGACCATGATGAAGAAGACCGCAAAAAAGAAAGTAGCTTCGAAGAAGAAAACCGCTAAGAAGCCGGCTCGCAAAACCGCAAAGCGGAAAGTTGCCAAAAAGAAAACGGCGAAAAAGAAGTCTGCCTCTAGAAAGTCTGCTTCTAAAAAAGCCGCTAGACGCCCTGCCAAGAAGTCCAAAATGGGCCTCAGCCTGATGGCACGTGCCGCCGGCGCTAGAAAAGTGACCCCAATCCGCCTCTAATCGTGGATTGAGCGAAAAATGAGGGGCTTCGTTTGAAGCCCCTTTTTTTCATCGTCTTTTTACATCGGCAAAGCGGAGAGTCAGTATGGGTGAGTCAACGGCGCAATTCTTATATTATGTATTCGTCGCACCGATCTGGTGGATGGCCAGCTATCTCGCTTCCTATTTTTATCCTTACGAGGATGACAAACGCCATACCGCCATCGCCACCGTCGCATTCGTGGCCATCTATGCCGTCATCATTTACCTGGCGCTTTTACTTTCCGAATAATACATAAAAAAAATGGCGTGACAGCAAAAACTCTACGCTGTGTGGAAATTCACGCTAGGCCGCCAGTGAGAATGGTGGTTTGCGAGAACCGTAGCGGAACGTATGTTTGAATACATGAGCAACGGAAGCGCAGCAAACCACCATTCGCAGCAAGGCATAGTAGTGAATGTCCGCACAGACTAGTTGCCGTTGGCAGCTTCCTTGTCCTTGCGCTTGGCGACGCGATCGGAAATGTCCTCGCCGGTCTGCTGGTCGACGACGCGCATCGATAGGCGGATCTTGCCGCGATTATCGACGTCGAGCACTTTCACTTTGACCGAATCGCCTTCCTTGACGACATCTTCGACCTTGGCGACGCGATAGTCGGCCAGTTCGCTGATATGGACCAGGCCATCTTTAGCGCCGAAGAAATTGACGAAAGCGCCGAAATCGACCACGCGCACGACTTTGCCGTTGTGGACCTGGCCGACTTCCGGTTCGGCGACGATGCCGTAAATCATATCATACGCTTTTTTTCCCTGCTCTTCGCTGACGGCGGCGATGCGGATGGTGCCGTCATCTTCGATGTCCACCTTGGCGCCGCTGACTTCGCAGATTTCGCGAATGACTTTGCCGCCGGAGCCGATGACTTCGCGGATCTTGTCTTTCGGGATGGTCATGGTGGTGATGCGCGGCGCGGTGGCGCCGACGGATTCACGGCCGGAGGTGAGCGCCTTGGCCATTTCGCCGAGGATGTGCTTGCGTCCGCCGCTTGCCTGCGTGAGGGCAACTTTCATGATCTCTTCGGTGATGCCGTTGATCTTGATGTCCATCTGCAGCGCGGTGATGCCCTGATCGGTGCCGGCGACCTTGAAGTCCATGTCGCCCAGGTGATCTTCATCGCCGAGAATGTCGGACAGCACCACGAAACCGTCTTTTTCCTTGATCAGGCCCATCGCGATACCGGCGACGGGGCGCTTTAAGGGAACGCCGGCATCCATCAGCGACAGCGAGGTGCCGCAGACGGTAGCCATCGAGGAGCTGCCGTTGGATTCGGTGATTTCCGACACGCAGCGCAGCGTGTAGGGGAAGTCCGCCTTGGCCGGCAGAAGTGGACGAATCGCGCGCCATGCCAGTTTGCCATGGCCGATTTCGCGGCGGCCGGGGCTGCCCATACGGCCGGTTTCGCCGACGGAATAGGGCGGGAAGTTGTAATGGAGCATGAAGTTCTCGGTGTATTCGCCGTCGAGAGCGTCGATGCGCTGCTCGTCCTGGCTGGTGCCGAGGGTGGCGACGACGAGCGCCTGCGTCTCGCCGCGGGTAAACAGCGCCGAGCCGTGCGTCATCGGCAGAACGCCGACTTCGGAGACGATGTTGCGAACGTCGGACATGCCGCGGCCGTCGATACGTTTTTTGTCTTTGACGTAGGCGGTGCGCACGATGTCCTGCTCGAGTTTCTTGAGCTGGTTCTTGAGGGTTTTTTCATCGTGGATTTCCGACAATGCTTCCTTGACTTTGTTCTTGGCGGCATCGAGCGCATTGCTGCGATCCTGCTTGCCGAGGATTTTGTAGGCGGCGCGCAGGTCGAATTCGGCGATCTCGCGGACTTTGGCGGCGAGTTCTTCGTC
>JAGVLW010000067.1 GCA_020054105.1 Alphaproteobacteria bacterium
CAGGTCGGAGCCAGCATAAGCAGCAGAAGTCAGCATGCTCATAGCAACTGCGGCAACAGTGAGAACTTTGGATGTAGTCTTCATAAACCTTCTCCTATACCGGGTCTTTCACGGTGTTCGCATTCGCGGCAGGCGCATGGTGAGCGTGTTGCATCATTACTTTCTTCTCCTTTTGCCCTGGATATGCTCAAGGATAGGACACATATCCACCGGCGCATTTCCGCCTGGGCATTGTTTTACCAAGGCCTTCAACGCTTTTCTAATTTCTTTTAGCTCAAGTATTTGCGTTTCGGCCTCAGCAATCTTAGCCTCAGTTTTATCAATAATCTGTGCGCAAGTTGCTTTATCGGAACTGGTGAGTGCCAATAGCTTTTGAATCTCGACCAAGCTGAAATCCAGTGCTTTGGCTCCTTTGATAAAGCGGAGGACGGATATGGTTTGCTCGGTGTATAGCCGATATCCCGCGCGCGAACGCGAATCGGCTTTAATCAGTTTCATCTTTTCGTAATAGCGCAGCGTATCCGGGCTTAAGCCCATTCGCTCTGCTAATTTTCCAATCGTTAACGGTTTGTTGTCATCTGTCATTACGCCATCCTACACCTTGGACTATACTCTAAGGTCAATGATTATATTTTCCTCCCTTATGTGATTTCTGAATGGGCTTTGGCGCTTTGGCGACGGACGTGATTTCTTCTTTGCACTGCGCGAATTGCGAAGCGAAATCCTCGGTTTTCAATATCGTGGCATAACGTAGCAACCCGTTGCCGGAGGGATGTGGCTCCGACCACTCCGCATAGGCTTTGCCGCCTGCCGTCAAATCATCCGCGATCTGCGATGATTCCCGATCGGAGAAAAACTCTTCACGCGTTTCATAGCGGTGGCCATTGACGTTTACTGTCAGGAATTTGCCGGGCGGCAAGAGCCGGTTGCTTTTCACTGAAACGGCCGCATCTGCTCCATCGCGGCGCACCAACACGCTTAACGCATTATAACCCGATGAGATAACGCATACCGGCGCGCCGTTCTTAAGCGTGGCATGCTCGGTCGTCCATTGCGGGTAGGTTAAAGGCGGGTGAAACTCGCTTTCCAGCTTGCCACCCCGCTGTTCGACGGTGCAGGCCGCTAAAAATGGCAAGGACATTAATGCCGCTGCAACGATTATTTTCATGACGCATCTCCTGGTTGGCGGTTTCAACCTCAGTGATACGCGCGAGATGCTTCTATCCCTCAAAAATTAATAGAAATACTTATCAATAGATTAGCCGTGTGGTGGTTATTTCCTAAATAAGTGGCTATCGCCTGTTGCCCTGACAAGAGCGGCAAATATGTAATCATCAATAATCGAACACTCAAATTCGGGATGCCACTGGACACCGAGTAAAAATGGATGGCCGGTATGTTCAATCCCTTCGATCGTACCGTCTGGAGCCGTTGCATTAATAATAAAACCATCGCCTGGTTTATTAATCGCTTGATGATGATTACTATTAATTTCAGCAGTTTGCGTACCGCTGATTGTGTATAGCAATGTTTCAGAGAGAATCTCGATAGAATGCGCGGGAAGATGAAATGTGCCAGCTGTTTGCCGATGCTTAATACCGTCACCGATGACATCGGGAATATGCTGGTGAAGGCTGCCATCGAACGCCACGTTCAGCAGTTGCGCGCCACCACAAATTGCAAGCAATGGAACGGATTTATTAAACGCGTGATTTATCAACTCCACTTCAAAATCTAGCCGCATGTTATCGGCGGCGATAGACGTTTTCAGATGCGGTTCTTCACCGTAAAAATTCGGCGGCACATCATATTCATTACCTGTAAGGATAATGCCGCATAGAGTATCTAAAGATTCAGCCGAAAAGTTTTCAAAAAGAACCGGAATGGCTCCATGTCTCCGCAGGATATCTTCAATCTTCGCGTTCGGCGTGCTGATCCCTATTAAAATGTGAGTCATGGATAACCCTCTGCTACGCATTACGCTTAATTAGCAGTGATACGCGGCAGAGAGCGTTGTCCCTCAAAAAATACTAATGTTTCTGAAAAGAGTCAGCCATCCGCTGCACTCTTTTCCAACTTTACTGCCTCTGTCATTGGCGGCCCGCGACGTCTGCCGCCAATTCCGCAAAGCCAATCCAGTTTCGCGGCGCTTCAATCGCTTTCTGATCGGTCATCGACTTGCCTTGCTCGGCATAGCGCTACTTAATGCGGGACGCCATTCTGTCAAAAAGCTCTCGGCTTTTTTTGCTTTCATTGAAGACTAACGGTGTGGTGTTGCGAAACGACTCAGAAGCGCTCATTTCACCATCACTCCCAGCGGTGCAAAGATATCCTTGCCGCCCACGCGAACCTGCGCGAACAACTTGGTGAAGCCAGATTTACCCGGCTCAATATGAAACGATAGTTCCGGTCCGCCGCGATCGCTTGCCTGTTTCGGCTCGGCACCCATCGGGTGGATATGCACCACGGTCTTACGGTCTTCACTGAACCCTACGATATGCGCATACGCTCCCATCACCGGCTCCAGCTGAGTGAACGGCTTACCGTCCTTGCTGACCATGATCTTGCCCATTACCGCCTGGCCGGAGGTAAGCGGCTGATCGAAAGCGAGCTTAAACGTCAAACCGTCAACGGTGGTGGTATCGCTTATCGTTTTATCGATCTTGCCGGTGGAAGCGGTCTTGCCTTTCATATCGGCGATCACATACTCCTGCTTGCCGCTGGCGGTCGGAATCACATCGGCCCATAGACGGTAATCGCCAGGCATTTTGGGTGTAAAACTGAATTGGAAACCTTCGCCGCTTTCAGCTGCCACCGGATGGACATGGTGATAATCGGTTAAGGTCGGATCGATAATCAGCGCATGAAATTTTTTCGTATGCGCTTCTTTCAGATCATCGAACGTCACCGCCTTGCCGTCGCTGGCGCGGACGAGCGAAAGGCGGACGGTCATTTCCTTGCCCACTTCCAGCGGTTGCGGAGCGAGAATCGCCACTTTCAGCGTATTGGCGCTCGCTTCTGCTTCATGTGGTTGGCTTGCTGGCATCTCCATACCGGGCATTGTGGTGCTTGGCTTTTCCTCATGCGCATAGGCGGGTACGGCAAGTAAGGTAGTGGTGAGCAAGAGCGCGGATAACGTTTTCATAAATCCTCCTGGTTAAAAGTGCAGTTCATATTCAAGCTGGGCGATGGCCTGTCCATTGCTGGCGGCATCCGATATGCTGAACAAATAGCCCACGCGGTATTTCAGCGCGTCGGCGCGAGCAGTGAAATTAAGCGGGATTTTGCCGTAGGCGGCGGGGCCGATGTAATGCTTCTGCTCATCAAACGATCCGCTGTCTTTCAGCTCGCCAAAATCGCTCTCGATTTCAAAGCCGGGTTCGAAGTAACGGCTATAGTTATAGCGGCTGCTCCAGAGGAGCTTTCCCTCCAAGCCTTCTTTCGGGCCGGAGCCGACATTTTTTTCCGCGATGACGTTTAGGATATGCGACGTCTTATCAAAATCCTTCGCCAGCAGCAGACGCGCCTCCACCGTATCGGCGCGATTACTTTGCGGTGTCCATTCATAGGCGATGGTCGCGCCGACATCGAGCCAGTATTCCCCGCGCTCGGTGAGCTGGAAGATGTTTTCCCATTCCCACTCATCGAAGGTGAGTTTGTCGCCAGGCTCTTTCTCGAATTTTGAGTAAAATTCGGTCTTCCAGCGTTCGGTGACGCCATAGCCGACCGAGAACTGCTGCTTTTGCTCATTATCCTTCGAGGAGTCACTATCGACGCTGCGGCTGCCGAAATATTCCAGCTCCAGCTCGCCTTGTTCGACATAAGGGTAGTAAAGCCGCTCGGCGGCACTAGCGCCGCTTCCATGCATGAGGGTAGCGCCGCCGATCATAGCGACGAATACATAAGCGATTCTTTTTGTCGTGGTTAAGTTATTCATACGAATTCCTTGGGGAGAGTTATCAATGCACCATCCCAATAATAAGTGAGAATGATAATCAATCGCAGATTGACTCGGCTTCTCTCGTAAAGTCAATGGTTACTTTGGAATCTTAATTACTTTCATCTCGGCAGGCGGTGGTTCGGGTTCCTTTTTCGGCGGCGGCGCGGGCGGCTTTTTAAGCTCCTTGCAAATGACCGCCAGCCGCTTGGCATGATTAACATCCGCCACATGATGACCGTGCCGGTGATGCGGCTTTGGGCGCGCGCATTCCTGTTGTAATATAGCGCGCCGCTCCTGGGCGCTTTTGCCTTGCAGCTTTTCCTCTAGCGCCGGGTGCAGCCCGGTGGCGGCTGCTGGCAGTGCCGCCAGCAGCCCTATGATCACCGCAATGCCCAATTCTGCGCGCATATGGCTATTTCAGCGCATTCTCCACCAGCTTCAACGCCGATTTGGCTTTTTTCAGCTCCGTCTCCGTTGCGGCCTTATCACTTTTGTCGGAGACTTTATGCAGCTTGGTGAGCTGCGCATTAAGCTGCTTCACCGCATTACTGAGGCGGGTTTTATTTTCACCGGTCAGCGTCGTTTTTTCTTCCAGTGTTTTGTCGGCCTTTTCAATTTTTTCGATCACAGCGTGCATTTCGGGAAGCGTGCCCGCTGCAAACATTTCATCCAGCGTTGTGAAGTGTGCCTGAATATCCGCCATGGGGTCTGAAACCACCGGGGCAGAGGATGTGCTTTTATCTGCTGGGGCTTGTTCATGACCTTCATTGGCCAGGGCGGGCTGAAATGCGGCAAGCACGGCGAGTATCGTCGTCGTAATCAATAGATTCTTCATATCAATAAACTCCTTGAGGGTTGTTTGAAACGGCTTCGGGGATGCGCTTGGCGACCGGGTTGCGGCCAAAGCGCCAGAAAATCAGCGGACGCAGACTGAGATCGAG
>JAGVLW010000021.1 GCA_020054105.1 Alphaproteobacteria bacterium
CAGGTCGGAGCCAGCATAAGCAGCAGAAGTCAGCATGCTCATAGCAACTGCGGCAACAGTGAGAACTTTGGATGTAGTCTTCATAAACCTTCTCCTATAAAGTAACGGTTAAAATCGGCGACAAGCGCGGTATGCTTTGCCCGCTCCGCCGCCAGCTGATACCGGACGGAAAGCATGTCCCTCCGGGTCTTAAGCGGCATGGCGAAATCCGCCTTGCCCGCCTCATACTCTCTGGTTTGCGCGCCGCTCGACGTGCTTAAGAGAGATTCCTTGCGCTTCAACAATTCGATTTTTCTGCTGCTCGCATCCACTTGCGCTTTCAGGTGATTCAACTTCTCGATGGTCTGCCGCTTGATATTCTCCTGGTCGGATTCGCTGGCGCGGACGGCAGCTTTCGCACCTTCCAGCCTTGGTTTCTGGCTTTCCGACGCCCAAAGCGGAATAGACAGCCCCACCATGATCGTACCGGCGTTGTCGCCACCATTCATGCGGCCATAATTGGCCTGCACCTCGAAATTAGGATTGAATTCCGACTCGCGCAGATCCACGTCCTTACGCGCCATATCGATATCCGCTGCTGCGATCGTCACCGGATAGGTTTTCGCGGCATCCTGCTCCCATGCCGCCATTTCGATCGGCGGCAACGTCATCTCCGGCGTTTCATCCAGCATATTGGTGAGCATCAGCATCATTTCGTGCTTTTCCTCCACCAGCTCGGCGCGCATGATTTCGATATCGGTGCTGTCGGCCTGGCTCATCGAAAGTTGGCTAATGCCGACCTGGTTGGCGGCGATACGTCCTTTAAGGCTGGTACGCTCGGAGCCGAACAGCGCGGCTTGCTGGTCGAGCAGTTTTTCCTGCTCTTTAATGCGCTCCAGATTGGCGAGCGCCGTGATCATCTTCGCTTTCATGGCGGCAAAAGCATAATCGCCCAGCAGTTTGTTTTTGCGCGATTCCACACCGATGCGCTCCGACTTTGCGCCGCGCGTCCCGAAAGCGGGGATGGTCTGCTTGAAGCCGATCATCTTCTGCTCCTGGTCACGCGACATGCTGGAGCCAATCGGGTAATCCTGCTCCTGAATGAACAGCATCGGGTCCGGCAGCCCCAGCTCGCCCTTGGCGTAATGGCCGGAGGATTCGGCGCGATGAATATAGGCCGCGATTTCAGGATGCTGATGCAGCTTTTCCTCCAGCCGCGTAAGCGTGCCTATTTCCTCCGGCTGGCCGGGTTCGGCTGCCTGGGCGGGAAGCGCCGCGCCGGTCAGTACCAGCGCTATCAGTAAATATTTAAACATTAGAACCTCTCGTAGTGGGTCGGCTGCCGCAAACGCGACAGAACACATGCGAGAAGCAATCCGCTAGGCTTTACGCCAGACTGCGGACACACTTCTCCTTACGAGAGGGATTTGGGAGGGCGTTCTTGGGAGTTAAGATGCGACGACGCAATCGCAGCGTCGGCGGGATAAAGCCGCAATGCCTGCGCGCCAATGGCAGGCAGGTCAGCTTTCACAACGGGAAGATTCATGCTGATGCCGCCGCTCATTGCGGAGCATTTGGCATTACAGGCGGCATCATCGCAGCAGCCGCTTTTTTTCTGCTCCTGCTTTGCCATTTTATCGCAGTCTTCCATGCCCTGCATATCCATGGATTTGGCATGTTCCATTTTCATTATTTTTGCCATGGGACACTCCGGCTTCGCCTGCGCGGGGAATCCCGCGACAGCGATGCTGATGCAAAGCATGAGGGTTGCGATGTGTTTAAGCCACGTCATAGGCTACCAGTATAGCAAAAATTCCTTAATAATCAATTAGTACCTGTAATTCCTTGTGTAATAAGCCTTTCACGATGGCAGGCGGCAGAGTTTTAATAATTCCTTTCGCAGCCGCTGCTTATCCTGCGGCGTTTCCATTACACAGGCTTCCAAATGCTTTGTCAGCAACTCGCGCTTCACGCTTTCCAAAAACCCGTCCACGCTGTCGATCTGCTGAATAACCGCCGGGCAGTATTCATCCTGCTCGATCATCGCAATGACCTTCGCCAGCATGCCTTGCGCCTGCTTCGATAGTTTTAACACTTTTGTTTTATCAGAGGCGGTAGGTGGCATGCATTGATTGTCCCACATTGGATTTATAAAGCAGGCGGCGGCTTCCCGCCACTATTCCATATGATGCCCGCCATTGATCGAGAGCGTTTCTCCCGTAATAAACCCGGATTTATCGGATACCAGGAACAACACCGCGTGAGCGATTTCCTCCGGCCTGCCAAGCCTTCCTATCGGAATCTGGGCGATCAATGATTTCAGCACCGGCTCCGGCACGGCCCTGACCATGGCGGTATCGGTGTAACCCGGCGCAACGGCATTCACGGTGATTCCTTTGGAAGCGCTTTCGCGCGCGAGCGCCTTGGTAAATCCGATCAGGCCGGCTTTCGCGGCGGAATAATTGGTCTGCCCGATTTGCCCCATCTGCCCGTTTACCGAGCTTATATTGACGATGCGGCCAAAGCCTTTCTCGCGCATCGCGCTTACCACCGCGCGTGACATATAAAAACAGGCGGAAAGATCGGTGGAGAGCACCGCGTTCCAGTTTTCCACCGTCATCTTATGCATCATGGCATCCCTGGTGATGCCGGCATTGTTGACCAAAATTTCTATGGTTCCGCCAAAATCGCCGCAAACTTTTTCCACGCCTTTGACACATTGCTCGGGATCGGTCACGTCCCACTTGTAGGTTTTGATGCCGGTATCCTGCTCAAATTTTTTTGCCGCCTCGTCATTCGAGGCGTAGTTGGCGGCAACCGTATATCCGGCTTCCTTCAAGGCGTTGCATGTAGCCGCGCCGATGCCGGTCGTACCGCCGGTTACCAAAGCTAGTCTTGTCATTCATTATATCCTTATCAAATGCATGGCAGGAAAAAGAACGGGCGGAGCCGGCGGCTCCGCCCGGGGGTGTTTTTAACCGACGGCCTTAACTTTTGGCGCATCGCATTCATCGGCGCGCTTGCTCTTGCAGCAATGCATATCGATCTGCTTGGGAGCGGTGGCGTTAAGCAGCGCGCGGGCGCGTTCCGCTTCTTCCGCCGTGCCTTGCACCAGCACCAGGAACCCATCGGCTTTCACGGCCTGCTCGTATTGCAGGACGGTGTTTTTGGGAATGCCGATGCTGAAAAGAGCGGCGCCCAGCGCGCTCAGGCCTCCGGTTACGACCGCGCCCTCGATAGCCGCCAGCACCATCGCGGCGAAATGGCCAAGCACGACGACCGGCCCGATGAGGGGAACCGTCATATACAGCCCGCCCGCCAGCAGCCCCCATAATCCGCCCCAGAATGCGCCGAACTTGCCCCAGAATTTCACACGGTCGCCGGTGTTATAAAAGCCGACGAGTTTTTCCTCGGTATGATAGCCCTTGCCGATAACGCTGAGCTTTTCCATCGGAATCTTGCTATCCACCAGCTTCCTGATGGCATTTTCGGCGCGCTCGTGGCTGTCATAGACGGCAACCACGGCATTGGTTGGATTGTTTGCCATAAAATATCTCCTTTGCTGTTAAATAATCTGTCTGCGGCGGCATGCGGCATTGGAGTCACCATAGCGCGAGGGGGCGCAACCATATTTGACATTTATCAAATGGCACGGAAGCCGTGTGCAAGCCTGCGTTATCTGTTTGCTGACTGTATGAAAGGTGCGAGCTGCGACGGCAGGCGCATACTGAGCGCCAGCCCGGCCCCAATGAGCACGGATATAATCAGAAAAGGCATGAGCGCTACCGTAGTGTAGCCAAACAATAACCCGCTGATTGCCGCGCCGAATGCCTGGCCAAGGCTGGCTGCCGCCACCTGCCTGCCCAGGGTTTCGCCCTGGCGGCGCTTGACTATAAGCGAAATCCAGTAAATCAGGATGGGCGATACCACTCCGCCGCCCGCCGCCACCATGCCCACGGAAATCATCATCGGCAGGAATCCGTCACCGAAGGGAATAAGCCACATCCCCGCGATCATCAATAACAGCGCGGGCACGATTAGATGACGCGTAACCTGCGGCTTTACGAGCGGCGAAAAGACGATGGCCTGCGCCAGAAACATCACCAGGCTGCACTCGGAGAACATCAGGCCGATTCGGTAGGAATCAAGCGCCAACACGGCTTTGGCGCGCATGGTCAGCAATACTTCAAAGGAGCTGATCGCCAGCGCGGCGATGAAGGCAAGCATCAGCAAGCGCAACACGATATCTGGATGTTCCTCTGAAATCTCAGGGGATGCGGCTTCGCAGCGATCGTTCGTATAGTTTGCTGGAAAGATAAGCAAGATGAGCGTGGCGACGACAAAAGCAAGCGCGGCGGCGACCAGGAAAGGCACGTCGAACACCGATTGCCCGCCTACGGCCCACGGATTGCGCTCGGCCAGGCGCACGGCGACGCCGCCGAAGATAGGGCCGATCAGCGCGCCAATCACCGAGGCCAGCCCGATCCATGACAAACGTCTAGCTTTCCATTCATCGGATGCCTTGTAGCGGCTTACCGCTATCATGGCGGCGGGAGGAATGGCGGAATCAAACAACCCGCTTAGGAACCGGCCAGCATAGGTAAGGTATAGATTTTCGGGCAATGAAAACATCACAAGCGTTACCCCAAGCCCGGTAAGACCTATCAAAATGACCTTCTTGCTGCCGATGCGATCGACGAGTTTGCCCCATAAAGGGGCGCCCAGCGCGATGGCCAGGGTATAGGAGGCGGTTAGAAATCCGGTATGCAAGGCGATCAAGCTGCTATCGCGGATGCCGCCGATCTCTTCCACCAGAAAAGGAAGCACCGGCAATACGATGCTGTAAGCGATGCCGGTGGTAACCAAGGTCACCAGCAATAGGGCGACATGCAACGGCTTAAGCTCGCAGCTTTTATGTTGCTCGCGGTGCGTCAGGTAATAGTGGGAATGAAGCGAATCTTTCTCATGCACCTTTTCGCTCCTGTTGATTATAAATCAGACGGAAAGTTTCTTCCGATCCATCATCAACGGCTTTCTTGGCTTCCTGCATCCCCTCGGCGATGCGCTTCGCGGTTTCGCCTTCTATTTGGCGCAGCGGATCGTCCGGCGCGGCTTGCATTCGGTTGGCGCGCACCAGCGGCGCGAGGGCGGCGACGCCCCACATCGCCGGGTTCAGCCATTCCGACCACATATAGCGGGTGGTGCGCTGCGGATGCAGCCAGCGCATCGCCGTGGCCGCGATGGGATTGGACGCCATTTGCACGAACGGGCTGACCCACTGGCGGTAAAGCGCCTCGTTCCATTCGGAGAGTTTTTTGACCTGCTCGTAATTCTTGTGAGTATATTTGCAGGCGATATCCTCGATGGCACGTTCCTCGAAGCGCGCGTGGAAGGTGGGTATCTGGCAATCCTCCCGCAGCTTGCCCTCCAGGATTTTCATTTCGTAGAGGCCGGGTTTGAGCTTATCCAGCTCGCCGCTATTGCCGAGAATGGCATTATGCTCCTTGCGCGCCACTTCGGCGGAAACAAAAATGCCGAGATGCCCCACCTTCGGATGAATCATGTAGATGATGCGCTGCCCGGCAGCCTTTAATTCCTCCGTCGTCTTATAAACGGCGGCGATCCAGGCAAGCGCCTGGTAGGGCGGCGTGATGTTATCGCCCTCGGAGGCGAAGATCAGCAGCGGATTTTTGATGCGCTTCAAATCGACCGTGCAATCCCCGCCCAAATTGAGCGTGCCGGTTTCGATCTCGTTGCCGACAAAAAGTTGTGACACGGTGGCGACGATTTCCTCGGTGCTGAAACGGTAAAACCCATTCCACCAGCGCTCGAAGGATAGGAACCGCTCTTCCTCGGTGTCGATCTTGGCATAGAGGTCATAGTATTTTGACCACACGGCATGCGCGGGATTCAAATTCTCGAAATTCTGCACCAGCCATGCGCCGTCGAACTCGCCCGCGCCCAGGTCACCCACGAAATGGGAAAGCCACGCGCCGCCCACCAATCCGCCTTCCATCTGCAGGGTGTTTTTGCCCGGATCGCCCGCCCAATAGGAGAGCGGCGAGCCGCACAGCACGGCAGGCCCCAGCGTCATCTCATCTTTACAATCGGCGGAGAGCAGCGCCAGCATCCATCCGGCCTGACAATTGCCGATCATGACCGGCGGCTTGCCGGGATGCAGCCGCGAGACTTCTTTGGCGAATTCCTTAAGCGCCGCCAGCACGTCCTGAATGGTCTGGTGCGGCTCCGGCTTGGGGTAGAAGATCACGAAATAGACCGGATGCCCCTGATGCAGCGCGATGCCGACTTCGGATTCGCGCTTGAAGCCGCCGATGCCGGGGCCGTGACCGGCGCGCGGATCGACGATGATGACGGGCGGCTTGGCCGGATCGAGGCAATCCTCCAGGCAGGCATCACCATAAGCGGTGATCTTGAGCAGCGCATAATTGCATGGTTGCTTGAACTTCCGCGCATCCAGCACCGGCTCATACTCGAAATTGAGCACGGGCGGCAGGCCTTCGCTTTCATGTTCCAGAAAATTATCGGCTCGCTGGCGGATCACGTCCCAAAACAGCACGGAGCGCTGGAAGCTATCGATCGCATAGGCCAGCGGCGTTCCAGCCAGTGGATTTTCCACCGGCTGTTGCGCCTGCGCACTGGGTTCCGGCTTTGGCATTGCCATTACCTTCGGTGCGGGCTTCTTGGCTTTTGGCATAGCAGTGATTTTCGGCTTTGCAGCGGTGCGTGGCATTATGCAGCCTCCTTCTTTTTAGTGTCATTCAAGCAGCAGGATTGTTCGGCGACGCCTGCCGGAGTATGGCAATGGGTGATATGCGCCGTGCAGCCGGGGGCCGGGGTTAGCTCTCCCGCACCACTATGCTCGATATGCCCGGCATTGGCTTCGTCGGTGTCGATGTGCATCTCGGTCACGAAGCGCGGATCGACGCGGATTACCACATTGCGGAAGGAAAGTTCCCTGTCGCCGCCATGCATTGCCACTTCTACCTGATCGCCGTGATGCAGGCCACGTGCTTCGGCGTCCTTTGTGTTCATGTGAATATGGCGCTTGGCGACGATCAGCCCCTCGGTCTGGATGCTGCCCGCCGACCCGCGCAGCGTCACCACCGGCGTGCCTTTGGTATCTCCCGACAGGCGTACTGGCGCATCGACGCCGAGCTTGAAGGCTTCGGTTTCGGCGATCTCTATCTGGTTGGCGGGGCGGCATGGGCCGAGCACGCGCACGTTCTTGATTTCCCCGCGCGGGCCGATGACATCCACCGTTTCCTCCGCCGCCCAGAATCCGGGTTGACTAAGCTGGTTGCGTATATGCAGCACATGGCCTTTACCGAATAATTGCTCGACCGCCGTTTCCGTCAGATGCACATGGTGCGCCGAAACCGCGACCGGGATGGGCGGCAGGGTTTCAGCGGGTGCTTGCTTAAGCGACAGGATGCGCGCCGTTTCCTGCGCGATCATCCACTGTTCGCGTGTCTGGGTGACGATCACCCGCACGCGCGAATTGTCCCGCTGAATCTGCGGCGCTTCAGAGTCCGTCAACTTGACATTGACGTTCTTATCCTCGTCGAAGTCGAGGCCGAGATAGTCGAACCGCTCGCAGATGCGTTTGCGCATCGAAGCGGAATTCTCGCCGATGCCGCCGGTGAAGGCGATCACGTCCACGCCGCCCATGACGGCGGCATATGCGCCGATGTATTTACGGGCGCGGTAGGCATAGACTTGAATCGCTGACTGCGCTTTCTTATTGCCTTCCGCCGCCTGCTTTTCGATATCGCGCATGTCGTTGCCGAGGCCGGAGAGCGCCGCCAGCCCGCTTTCCTTGTAGAGCGCGTCTTCGATCTGCTCGACGGTCAAACCCAGCGTGCGCTTCAAATAGGCGAAGATGCCGGGATCGACATCGCCGGAGCGCGTGCCCATCACCAGTCCTTCGAGCGAGGTCATGCCCATCGAATTATCGACCGACACGCCGCGCTCGATGGCGCAGACGCTGGCGCCGTTTCCAAGATGGCAACTGATGATGCGAAGTTCCGTGACAGGGGTTTTCAATTCCTCGGCGACGCGCATCATGACGTATTTATGCGATGTGCCATGAAAGCCGTAGCGCCTGAGTCCCGTCTTGCACCATGCATCCGGCACCGCATAGGTAAAGGCGCGCTCAGGGATGGTCTGATGAAAGGCGGTGTCGAACACCGCCACCTGCTTCACGCCCGGCCAGGCATCACTCGCTACCTTGATGCCCGCCAGCGCCGGGGGATTATGCAGCGGAGCAAGCGGCACGCAATCCTCAATATCTTTTATGACTTCGGAATCGATCACCTGCGGCTCGCGGAATTTCGCTCCACCATGCGCCACGCGATGGCCGATAGCGTTCAGTTCGGTAACGCCTTGTTCCTTGAGCAGTGCCGGAATCCGGCGCATTGCTTCCTCGACGGAAGCCACGCGCTCGATCTCCGAATGGACGAGCTGCCTGTTGGCCGCGGTATCGAATACGCTATATTTAACCGACGAGCTGCCTGCGTTGATGGTAAGGATACGGAAACTATCGTTCTTCATAATGGCCTCCCGGTATTGGTGTCGGGCAATATTTTATGCAGCATTTGTCGCCCAGGATGATGTAAATCAGGTGGATCGTGCCCGCCGCCGCGAGGAAGCAGAAAAAAGAGATATAGGCGTAATAAAGTAAAAAATAAGTCGTGAGCACGATGCCGATCAGCGTCAGCCCGAACATGCGCATGTGGTAATGGGACGATATTAGCGGCGGGGTGATGATAATGGCGAGGTAAATGAAATAGGTGATTTCACGCGGCATGAAGGAATCCGTGAGCATCCTGTCACCATAAGCGAGGGAATGCCGCGCAATTCTGACGGTCAGCCAGTCGGGATACCAGACATAGGGGAAAAACATAACCAGCCCCAGCACCGCGCCGATGAAGGCGAAGGCCAGCATGATCCTTTTCCTGCGGGCATCCGGCTCCAGTATCCAGGCGAGCAAAGGAACCAGAACCGGCCAGGCAAGCCAGGAAAAGAAAATAAAACTGAGCGCTGCCCAGGAAATCATCGACGGATCGTTCCGGTTAAGCCCCATCCATACATGCCCTTCAAAAAACTGCTGGACGCCAGCCAGCATCGGCATCAGTGCCGCAGGAAGATAGCGCGGGTTGATCTGCAACGCTTTTCCCGCGCTGTAGGCTCCTCCCGCGAGAAGCGCGCCGCCGCCGATAAAACTGACCGTCTGGGATAGGCACATGCGATTATTGTCCTTGCTTTGCGCCTTCTTTGTTATGTTTCAAGGTGTAGGGATGCTGCGGTTTATGTCCCGGTTCGGGATGCGAAGTCAGCCATTTTTTGACATCCTTCGCCCAGCCTTTGACAGTATCTCCGGATTTTTGCAGCGCGGTCGGGTCTTCCTTGCGCAGCTGCTCGGAAAGCGTGTCGATATCTTTCTGCAACTGCTCGGCATGCTGTTTTTGATCGGTGTGATGCACCAGGAAAACGTAATCGCCCAGGCCTTTCTTGGCGTATTTCAGGGCGAAGCGCGCGGCGTCGTAGCGTTTCTCGCGCAGTAGGTTTTCCGCCAGCACCAGATTGTCATGCGCCGTATGCAGCGGATCGGTCACTGCCACCTCGCTGCCGACCGCCGCTTCGAGGATACCGGTCAGCGCCGCGTCAGCCTTCGCGGACTCACCGTTTTTCAGCGCCTCTTGCGCCTCCGTCAGGCCGCTGACCGCCTTGCGCACGTCGAGCGACACATGCGTATGCACCGTCACGGCGTCGGTTTCGCGCACCTTGGGGTCTTTGGCCTTGCCGCGTGTTTCCAGCCCATGCACCATGAAACTGTCATCCACGATAGGGATATAGAAATTTTTGGTCTTGCCCTCATGCTCATGGCTCAGCTTGCCGAAGCTCATCGTGTCCTTGGATTTCACTTCCGGCGCGTCTTTCTCCAGCGCCGTTGCCAGCTTCAAGGCTTCGGCTACGTCCGCCTTGGCGATGTCGGTAGCGCCGTAATCGATCGCCATCAGCGCCATGCTGATATGGCCGATCATCAGATTGCCGTTGCGCAACTGCTCGTGATATTCCTTGCTCACTTCCATCGCCATATCCGGCTTGGCTGGCGCTTCGGCCTTGGCTGGTGGCGCGGCTTTTTCATCGGCGGCAAGCGCGGGCTGTAAGGCGAGCGTGCTTGAAAGTATGGTAGTGACGATTAGGCTATGAAATGGTTTCATATCAATGCTCCTTGTGGCTGATGGTTAATGAACTGGCAGCAGGGCGCGCCGTCACCGCTTAAGATGATCTCGGTGACCTTACTGGTGGAAGACAGCCAGCGCTCGGCGATAGCGTTGATTTTGCGGGTAAGCGAATCATTCAAGCCATGCGCGGCGTGCGCTTCGATGGCGGCTACTTCCGGCCTGTCCACCGGCCTGCCGATGGCGGAGAGTAGCTGCACCTTCACTTCGCTGACTTCCTCCAGATTCTTCACGATGTCCTGCGCCATCAGATAGGCGAGCACGTTATACACCTTGCCGACATGCGCGGTCGGATTCTTGCCTGCGGCGGCTTCCAGTGACATGACGCGATCCGGTGTGATCAGCCCGTTGACGCGATTGCCGCGCCCGACCTGGCCGTCATCGCCCATCTCGGCGCTTAAGCCAGATACGGTCAGGTACAGGTCGCTTTCCTTTTCGGCGGCGGGATGATCGGAGGTGTTGATCTGAATTTCCGCAGGCAAACTCAAATGATCGCTTAAATATTCATGTATGGCCTGCTTGGCTGAAAAATACTGCCGCACACTCTCGATATGCTTATCGATAAACGCTAGTGCGACGATGAATTTGATTTGGCCGTCCACGCGGTAGCCCATGATCTTGTAATCGTCACCAGCGGCGGGGAAAAGCTGGCGGAATTCCAGCGATTTCATCAGCCGCGCCAGGTCGAGCACAGCGTTTTCCAATTTGGAATACGGGGCATAGGCGACGCCGAAAGACGTATCGTTCGCCAGCGGCACTTGCTCCTGCCGGTCAAAGAGCGAGGTCAGATTGCCACTTCCCTGCTTGATGGCAGTCGTGATCTCGAAATGCTCAATCGGACAGCGTATATGATCGCGCAAGAACCGCGTGGCGGCATCCACCGCGATTTTGGCCGGGTCAATCTGTCCTTCGATGGCGGTGGCCTTGCCGCAGATAATCACCTTCATGGGGCTGGTGAGCTTCCCGCCGCCGAAGCGCGGGACACTGGTGCCGGAGATCAGCAGCCCCTTGTCGAGGTTATGGTGTAGCACGCGGCCGCAGAGCTTCTGATAGGCGCGCGACAGGTCGTGCGAGGCGATTTCGCACAACCCGTCGATCAGCGTGTCGGGATGGCCGACGCCCTTATGCTCGCACATCTCGGTTGCCCGCTGCTCCATCGGCGTTTGTGAAAGCGCATTGATGACGATATTGCGGGACATGCGTGTTAATCTCCCACGCTGCCGCTGCAATGATAGTGCGGGCCTTTGCCTTCCATCGTAATGTTGAACTCATAGGCGTGCTCGTAATGCCCCATGAAGAAATATTTTGCGGCGTAATACCAGGTGCAAGCAGCACTCCCGATGCCGAAAACGACGAGAATAATGCCCGCCGCCTTGATCAGTTTTGCCTTATGCTGCGCTGCATAATGCAGCGCCACCAACCCGGCTGCGGCAGCTATAACTTCAAAAATAAACGTGATGTGCATCATGAACATTGCCATAATCAGTCTCCTTGGGTTGAATGCGGTGGATGATAGTGCTGGCTGTTCCAGCCGATATGGATGGCGAATCCCGCCAGCGCCAGAATCACCGTGCCGATAATGAATGTTCTCGGTTTCATGCTTCTTCCTCACGCCGCCATAATGTTGAATCCGGCATCGACGTAAGCCGTGCTGCCGGTGACCAGCCGCGCCTCGTCGCTTGCCAGGAAACGTGCATATGCGCCGACGCAATCGGTGCAGATCAGCTCGTGTTCCGGCGATTTCTGCTTCGCCAGCTCCAACAATTCGTCGAAATGGGCGATACCGCCCGCCGCGCGGGTGGCGATCGGCCCCGGCGAAATGGCATTGACGCGAATCTTTTTCTCTCCGAACTCCGCCGCCAGGTATTTGACCGTGCCCTCCAGCGCCGCTTTCACCGGCCCCATCAGGCCGTAATGCTCGACTACCTTTTCGCCGCCGTAATAGGTGGTGGTGAGCAGGCAACCACCATCCCGCATCAGCGGTTCAGCCAGATGCGCGAGGCGGATGAACGAGTAGCAGGAGATGTCCATCGCCGTGAGAAAACCCTGGCGCGAGCAGTCGGCGACGCGCCCCTGCAAATCCTCCTTCGGCGCAAACGCGATGGCGTGCAGCAGAAAATCCAGCTTGCCCCATGTTTTTTCGATGGCCTTGAACAGCGCCTCTAGCTGCTTGTCGTCGCGCACGTCGAGCGGCAGGAGGATCGGCGCTTTCACCTGTTCGGCCAGCGGGCGCACATAGGCTTCCGCTTTCTCATTGAGATAGGTGACGGCCAGTTCCGCTCCGGCGTCATGAAATGCCCTGGCGCAGCCCCAGGCGATGGATTTATCGTTGGCAATGCCGACGACCAGTCCTTTTTTTCCTTCCAATGCCCGCGCCATAATCTCTCCCTTATTGCATCAATACATAGTCACCCGGAGCGTCACGCAGCACCGCGTATCCTTGCTTGGATGCGCCCATTGCAGGTGGGCTGGTTTTATCGCCTGACCGCTTGGCCAGCCAGGATTGCCAGGCAGGCCACCATGAGCCTTCCTTTTCCGGTGTCTTTTTTTGCCATTCCTCCGGCACCATATGGTTGTCGGCGCTTTTGCGGACCGCGATCCGGTAGCTGCGGTGCGGATGGCCGGGTTCGCTGACAATCCCGGCGTTATGCCCGCCGCTGGTCAGTACGAAAGTCACTTCCGTATCGGTGAAAAGGTTAATTTTATAGACCGATGGCCAGGGCGAAACGTGATCGCGCTGGGTGCCGACGGCAAAGATCGGCAGGCGAATGTCAGCCAGCGCAATCGGCCTGCCGCCTGCGGTAAAGCGCCCTTCGGAGAGATCATTGTTCAAAAACAGGCGGCGCAGGTATTCCGAATGCATGCGGTAGGGCATGCGCGTGGCATCGGCATTCCAAGCCATCAGGTCGTTGAGCGAGGGACGATTGCCCAGCATGTATTGTTCGACGATGCGCGACCATACCAGATCATAGGAGCGCAGCATCTGGAACGTGCCCGCCATCTGCTTCTTGTCCAGATAGCCTTGCTCCCACATGACATCTTCGAGGAAGGCAAGCTGGCTCTCATCGACGAACAGCAGCAATTCCCCGGCCTCCTCGAAATCCACCTGCGCGGCGAATAGTGTTATGCTTTTCAGGCGTTCGTCGCCGTCGCGCGCCATGGCGGCGGCGGCGATGGAAAGCAGTGTCCCGCCCAGGCAGTAACCGGCGGCATGCACTTTTTGATCGGGAACGATGGCGTTAATCGCTTTCAGCGCCTCCATCACGCCGAGGCCAAGATAATCCTCGAAGCCGAGATCGCGGTCACCGGCGTCCGGATTCTTCCATGAAATCATAAATACCGTATGGCCTTGCTCCACGAGGTATTTGACCAGCGAATTCTCCGGCGACAAATCGAGAATGTAGTATTTCATGATCCAGGCGGGCACGATCAGCACCGGCTCGGCATATACTTCCTTGGTGGCAGGCGCATACTGGATCAGCTCGATCAGCCGGTTTTGATACACCACCTTTCCTTTGGTGACGGCGAGGTTTTTTCCGACCTTATAATTCTCCGCGCCGGCAGGTGGCGCTTCGTTGAAAAGGCGGCAGAGATCATCGAGATAATTTTCCATGCCTTTCATGAAAGTCGCACAGTCTTGCTCGGTCGCGGCCTTTACCACACGTGGGTTGGTGAAGGGGAAATTGAGCGGCGAAAGCGCGTCGAGCCACTGGCGGGCCAGAAACGGCACAACGTCCGCATGGTGCCGGGTGACGCCGCGCACGCTGCCGGTGGCTTCCTGCCACCATTGTTCGGTAAGAAGGAACGCCTGCTGGTAAAGGCTGTACGGCCATTGCTGCCAGTCCTCGTCATCAAACCGGCGATCCTGCGGCAAAGGATGGATACAGTGCTCGGGCTGTTCGCAGCCCAGCATCCGGTGGGTGGCATACGTGCCAAGAAGCGCCGCCTTTTTCCCGGCGCTTTGCAGCAATTCCGCCTGTTTGCCGGGAGCGAAGGCCAGATGCGCCGCCCAGTCGAACCAGGCGGTGGCCATCGCCGCCGGCGACAGGCCAAATAGTTTGGAGACGGAGGCATGCAATACGCGGTCGATCGCTGGAGTATCCTGCGTTTCATGTTCAATCGCCGGCAGGGGATGATGCAGGCCGCTGAATATGCATGCCTCGGCGGTTGTATGCTTCTGCGCTGTGGCTGGCATTTCCAGAATTTTCTTTTTATTCAGCTTGCTCATTGCTGGCCTCCGTGATCTTCGTCGCAGTGATCCAGCCGGTAACCGTTAGCGGTGCATTCGAAATCATGCCCGGCATCGTGGCGCTGGCCGCTGCCCATGGCATGGCCGCGATGCACCTCGTTATTCCAGAATTGCTGGTGCGTGTATTTGCCGTCATGCTCCTTGGGCGCGCAGGCGGTAAGAATCATTAGGAGCATGAAAGCGGCGCGCATGGGTCATTTCCCCAATTTCAGCCGCTTGGCGTTGACGGCGCAGACGATGGTGCTGCCCGCCATGAACACGGCGGCGAGCGCCGGGTTCAGCACGATGCCGAAACTGGTGTAAAGCACGCCGGCGGCCAGCGGGATGGCAACCGTATTGTAGCCGGTCGCCCATAGCAGGTTCTCGATCATCTTGCGGTAGGTGGCTTTGG